>NZ_JBIPCR010000024.1:0-91522 GCF_044007335.1 Flavobacterium sp. FlaQc-48
GAAATGACTGGAACCAAAAGAAAATTTCTATGCTGGAGCAAAAAGATGTAATTGAAGATAATATACTAAATCAAATTTCGAATTCATTAAAAATTCCTGTTGAAGCTTTTCAGAATTTTGATGAGGAGCAGGCGATTAATATTATTTCTAATACTTTTGGAGATAATGCCTGTATTGGAAATCCTAATTCTACATTCAACTTCAATCCTATCGAAGAGTTAAAAAAACTTCACGAAGAAAAGATTGCTTTTTACGAGCGTATGCTAAAAGAGAAAGATGAGATGATGCAAAGAATTGGAAAATTAATCAATAAATAATTCCGGAATATATCATTATGGAACAAAAAATACATCAGGGAAGAAACGTAAAACGTTTCAGAGAAATGCTTGGGATCAAACAGGAGGCTTTAGCTTTTGATTTGGGAAATGACTGGAACCAAAAGAAAATTTCTATGTTGGAGCAAAAAGATGTAATTGAAGATAATATACTAAATCAAATTTCGAATTCATTAAAAATTCCTGTTGAAGCTTTTCAGAATTTTGATGAGGAACAGGCGGTGAATGTTATTGCAAATACATTTAATAACAATGATAGTGCAATTGGGTTTGTAATTAATAATTACAATCCAATTGAAAAAGTTATCCAATTGCACGAAGAAAAGATTGCATTATACGAGCGTATGCTGAAAGAGAAAGATGAAATGATGCAAAGACTTGAAAAATTTATCAATAAATAATTTCGTAATAATCATTAATACGACATATTAATACACAAAGAGACTTTCGAGTCTCTTTTTTAGTTTTGAAAATTAACCTTTCCTGCGTCTTATAGAAACGAGGCTAAATTCCTATCTCCATAAATAATTCGCAAATAGCAATATAAAAGTTTACTTTTGCAAAAAAGTTATGTTTTGCAAAACATTCTTAACTTATAATTTATAACTCATAATTTACAAAGTGAATTACTTATCTGTAGAAAATATATCGAAGTCGTTTGGAGAAAGAACGTTGTTTGACAACATCTCATTCGGAATCAATAAAGATCAAAAAATTGCCTTTATTGCTAAAAATGGTTCGGGAAAAACCACCATTATGAGCATCATTAATGGTTTAGATGAACCCGATACGGGCCAGGTAGTCCTGAGAAAAGGAATCAGAATGGCTTTTCTTTCTCAAGATAATAACCTGCAGGAGGAACTGACTATCGAAGAAAGTATTTTTGCTTCAGATAATGAGACTTTAAAAGTTATTGAAGCTTACGAAAAAGCTTTAGAAAATCCGGATGATGAAGAGGCTTATCAAAGAGCTTTTGACGGAATGGACCAACACAATGCGTGGGATTTTGAAACGCAATACAAGCAGATTTTATTTAAATTAAAACTGGAGGATTTTAAACTTAAGGTAAAAAATCTTTCGGGAGGGCAAAAGAAACGTCTTTCATTGGCGATCATTTTGATCAATCGTCCTGATTTATTGATTTTGGATGAGCCTACCAACCACCTTGATCTTGAAATGATCGAATGGCTGGAAAGTTATTTTGCCAAAGAAAATATCACGTTGTTTATGGTTACGCACGACCGTTTCTTTTTAGAACGTGTTTGTAACGAGATTATCGAATTGGATAACGGAAAACTATACCAGTACAAAGGTAATTACTCGTATTATTTAGAGAAAAAAGAAGAGCGAATTACTTCTGAAAATGCCAGTGTTGACAAAGCCAAAAATTTATTTGTAAAAGAATTAGAATGGATGCGCCGTCAGCCAAAGGCAAGAACGACAAAGTCAAAATCGCGTCAGGATGATTTTTATGTCATTAAAGAAAAAGCGCAAAGCCGACGAAAAGAAAATAAAGTCGAACTTGAGATCAATATGGAAAGAATGGGAAGCAAAATTATTGAGCTTCACAAAATCTCTAAAAAATTCAAAGATCATGTTATCCTGGACAACTTTAGTTTTGATTTTCAACGTGGAGAACGTATTGGAATTATTGGTAAAAACGGAACAGGA
Organism: Flavobacterium sp. FlaQc-48; assembly: GCF_044007335.1. NCBI lineage: Bacteria > Pseudomonadati > Bacteroidota > Flavobacteriia > Flavobacteriales > Flavobacteriaceae > Flavobacterium > Flavobacterium sp. FlaQc-48. Next base: position 2,007 of record NZ_JBIPCR010000024.1, read on the forward strand.
AAATCTACTTTCTTAAATCTTTTAACCGGAACTCTTCCTTTAGATAGCGGACGTGTTGTAAAAGGTGAAACTATTAAAGTAGGATATTATATGCAAAGCGGAATCAACCCGAAACCAAATCAGCGTGTAATCGATATTATTAAGGAATACGGAGAATTTATTCCGCTTGCAAAAGGCAGAATGATTTCGGCTTCACAATTGCTGGAACGTTTTCTTTTTGATGCCAAAAAGCAATATGACTTCGTAGAAAAATTAAGCGGTGGAGAATTAAAACGTTTGTATCTGTGTACCGTTTTGATCCAGAACCCTAACTTTTTAATTCTGGATGAGCCAACAAACGATTTAGACATTGTAACATTAAACGTTTTAGAAAGCTTTCTTTTAGATTATCCGGGATGTTTACTGGTAGTTTCTCACGACCGTTATTTCATGGATAAAATTGTAGATCATTTATTTATCTTTAGAGGAAAAGGTGAAATCGAGAGTTTCCCCGGGAATTATTCTGATTTCAGAGCTTATGAAGACAGTGCCGATGTAGCTCAAAAAGAAGAAAACAAAGCAGAGAAAAAAGACTGGAAACAAAATAACCCAACCGGAAACTTAACTTTTAACGAGCAAAAAGAATATCAAAAACTGGAAAGAGAAATTAAAGACTTAGAAATTGACAAAACTAAAATCGAACAATTATTCTCTGACGGAAATGTTGCTGATGCCGATATCGCGAAAAAGGCAAATGAATTGCAAAATATAATCAATAAAATAGACCAGAAAGAAGAGCGTTGGTTTGAGCTTTCGGCTAAAATTGAAGGATAGTATTACGCAAAGATTCACAAAGAAAACACAGAGCCACGCTAAGTTTTTTATTTTGTGAATCTTTGTGCTTTCTTTGTTAATCTCCGTAAAACAAAAACTATTCATTTTATTATATTTGAAACTTTAAAAATCCACATTTCATGAAATACCTTTTATCTGCACTAGTAGTGCTAACACTTTTTGTTTCTTGTATTAGTAATGAAGACAAAAACACAGAACCTACGGAACCGCAAAAAACAGATTATACTGTTGAAAACGACAAAGAAATCACAGATTATATCGCCAAAAACAAATTGACAGCTGTAAAAACCGACTCTGGTTTGTATTATGTAATCAATGAACCAGGAACAGGAACGCAGCCAACAGCGACATCAAATGTAACCGTAGCTTATAAGGGTTATTTTAGTAGTGGAAAGGTATTCGACCAAAGTAGCGCTGCAGGTATTTCTTTTGGACTAAATCAAGTTATTAAAGGCTGGACAGAAGGTATTCCTTATTTTAAAACTGGCGGAAGCGGAATTCTATTGATTCCTTCGCATTTGGGTTACGGAAGTTTTGACTACAGTGGCATCCCTGGAGGCTCTGTACTTATATTTGACGTTAAGCTGATCAAAGTAAACTAAAACAAAACTTTACAATTCATACAAAAGCCACAACAGAATTTTATTTTGTTGTGGTTTTTTATTTTTAGCAATCTCAATAATACAACTAAAAAACCGAGACTGAACACCCTATACTACCAGGGAATGGGATTATAATCTTTCAAAAATTTCCCGCACCAGTGTTTTCCTGTATTGATTCCGTCGAATAAAGGATCCATAACACGCGCTGCACCATCAACAATATCTAATGGCGGCTGAAAATCTTCTAATTCCTGTTTCTTTTTAGCCAATTCAGCAGGATCTTCGTCCGTTACCCATCCTGTATCGACAGCATTCATAAAAATACCATGTTTTGCTAATGTTCCTGAAGAAGTATGCGTTAACATATTCAGTGCAGCTTTTGCCATATTCGTATGAGGATGACGGTCTTCTTTGAAGAAACGATGAAATTTTCCTTCCATCGCCGAAACATTAATAATGTGTTTTTTCCCGGTAATATCTTTCTTCATCACTTCTGAAAGTCGGTTGCATAATACAAAAGGGGCAACAGAATTCACCAATTGCACTTCGATCATTTCAGTAGTTTCTATTTGTCCTAAACGCAAACGCCAACTGTTTGTTTTTCGTAAATCGACTTGCTGTAAATCGGCATCGAGTTCTCCTTCCGGAAAAACCTCATTTGCCACAAGAGCATTATCAAATGAATACGGAATTTGGGACAATTGGGCCGAAGCACGCAAACCAATTCCCGGCTCAGGTCCGTGCCAGGTTACGGGCATATTTTCGTTAGATGATGCACCCGTTGTCAACATTTTTAATTCATCCAGACAATTGAGATGATCCAGTAATAATTCCTGTGCTTGTTTTGGAAGTGCACTTATTGGCAATTCTTCATTCTCCATTAAGTGAGTATAGAATCCCGCAGGGCGTCTCACTGTTTGTGCCGCATTATTAATCAGAATATCAAGACGTTCGTACTTTTGTTCTATAAAGTTGCAAAAAATCTCCACACTCGGAATATGTCGCAAATCCAAACCATGAATTTTTAACCGATGTCCCCATTCCATAAAATCTTCTTCCTTGGCAAAACGCAAAGCCGAATCTACCGGAAAACGAGTCGTAGCAATAACGGTTGCCCCGCCACGCAAAAGCATTAATGTAATATGATAGCCAATCTTTAAACGGGAACCTGTAATAATGGCAACTTGCCCTTTTACATCTGCCGTCTGAAAACGTTTGGCATAATTAAAATCGCCACAATCCGTACACATCGTATCGTAGAAATGATGCATTTTAGTAAATTCGGTTTTACATACATAGCAATTTCTCGGAGTTTCTAATTCTAATTGTTCTTTATGGGCAAGATCAGTATAAGCTAATAATTTAGGAGCAACAAAGATGCTTGCTTCACGTGCGTGACGAATTCCGGTTTCCTTACGTGCCGTTTTATCTTTCTTTTCTTTTTTACGTTTGGCAGCTTGTAATCCGTCTTTAACTCTTCTGGAAAATTCGTCACGATCAGGTCTGGAAAACATTCCTGCTTCTTTGATCAAAGCGATTCTTTGTTCTTTCGGAATATCAAAAATCTGATCTGTATGGGTGTTCAATTGTGCTAAAATAGCAATGCAACGATTAATTTCTTCAGAAGATATGATACTCTTCCCCTCTATTTCTTCCTTCAACATCATAAAAACGTATTACTATTAGCTTAAATTTAAAGTTCACAAATATAGTCTTTTTGAAAGTCGAAAAAGTTCAAAGCCAAAAGTCATAATTATGTCTTTCGACTTTACGACTTTCGACTTTTTTGTATCTTCGCGCTTACTTGTAATTATTTTTATGCTATTTCAAATAAAGTCTTATTTAAAATTCCTTTGGAACTCGAAAAACGAACACGGCGTACATTCGCCTTTCGTATTTAATTTATTGACGAAATGCTTTTATGATAAAAAGCAAAAACCACAATATACAATTCTCAAAAACTATAGAAGATCACTTCTCGAAAACAAAAACGTAATCGAAGTAACTGATTTTGGTGCAGGATCAAAAGTGTTTAAATCCAACAGAAGACAAATTTCGAAAATAGCCAAAACAGCTGGGATTTCACCAAAACGGGCCGAATTACTTTTCAGAGTTACCAATTATTTTCAACCTAAAAACGTTTTAGAAATAGGCACTTCATTAGGTTTAGCTACTTCTGCCCTGGCTTTAGGGAATCCAAAAGCAAAAATAATTACGTTAGAAGGCTGCCCACAAACGGCAACTGTAGCCAAAAATCATTTAGAAAATTTTGATTGCAAAAATGTTGACACCATTATAACCGAATTCGAAAACTTTTTAGTTTCTACAAATCTTCAGTCTACCGATTACGATCTGATCTATTTTGATGGAAATCATTCTAAAAAAGCCACTTTGGCCTATTTTGATCTCTTACTAACAACTATCACAAATGATTCTGTTTGGATTTTCGATGACATTCATTGGTCACCAGAAATGGAAGAAGCCTGGAAAAACATTCAAAACCATCCAAAAGTTACTGTAACCATCGATACTTTTCAGTGGGGATTTGTGTTTTTCAGATACGAGCAGGAAAAAGAACATTTTGTGATTCGGGCATAAAAAAAGACAATCATTTCTGATTGCCTTTTTAATACTAATTCAAGATATCTAATTATTTTTTAGCGTCTTTATTTTCTTCAGATTTAGCTCCCATTCTGTTAAGCGTATACATTGGGGCAAATTTCAATTTTAAACCTGCAATTTTTCTGTTATCTTCAGAGGTAAGACCTTCTTTTTCAACTGTATTTTTACGGCTGTCAAGGGCTTCGTACATGATTTTAATTTTATCCCAGTCTTCACGGGAATATTTATCTTTGTTATTCTCTACGGTATGAACAAATTGTTGGTATACACTGTGAATATTTTTAGCGTTAACCCAGTCAAAATTCATATCCTCGCCAATTTTTCCTTCACCAAATAAGGAATTTCTTAATTGTTGTTGTGGGCTTGGGGCCGGAGGGGCAAAAACGGTGGTCATTTCATTTTTAAATTCTTCGTACTTAGTTTTACTCGCATTTATCTTTTCTGTTTCAGCAGCATTGTCTTTAAGGTCTGCAAGTGCCGCCTGTGCATTTGCTGCTCTTCTGTCATATTCTGCTTCAACATCTTTCCAATCGGCTTTCAAATTGTCGGCTTTTACATTTTTAACTGAATCGACGTAGGTTACATAAGAGTCGATTGTTTTTTTTGCTTTTTCCTGTTTTTCGTCTTTACACGATGCAAAAGTTAATGCGATTATAGCAATTCCCGATAATAATTGTATGTTTTTCATAATTCTGATTATTTAAGATTAGATAACAAATATAGTTAAAAATTTAAACAATTGTAAATTATTATCAATATTTTAATATTTATTTTAAAAATAATTCAGTTAAATTTAAAAAATATGATAATTATATAAAAACAATTCAAAATAATATAACAAACTTTTCGTTTCTAAATTTATCATTACGTTAAAACCTTCTCCCTCCAAAAGATAATAGTATAAATTGCCGCTTTTGTAACATAAATCAATTTCAGGCTACTTATCGTTTATTGAAAAGTGTTTTGTACTTTTAAATCCAAAATTGTAAATAGAAATGGCAAATCCATTAATTAAAATAACCAACATCAAAAGAGATTTTGTATTAGGTAACGAAATCGTCTATGTTTTAAAAGGTATAGATTTAGAAATTAACAAAGGCGAGTACGTAGCTTTAATGGGGCCTTCAGGATCCGGAAAATCGACTTTAATGAATTTATTAGGCTGCCTGGATACTCCAACTTCAGGGCATTATGTTTTGAACGGAAAAGATGTGAGCCAAATGAAAGATGATGAACTGGCAGGAATTCGGAACAAAGAAATTGGATTTGTATTTCAGACTTTTAATCTTTTGCCCAGAACTACGGCTTTAGATAATGTGGCTTTACCCATGATTTATGCCGGATATTCAAAATCAGAACGCCATGCGAGGGCAATTGAGGTTTTAAAACAGGTTAATCTTGCAGACAGAATGGATCACCAGCCCAATCAGCTTTCCGGAGGACAGCGCCAGCGTGTGGCAATTGCCCGTGCTCTTGTCAATAAACCTTCTATCATATTAGCCGATGAACCTACAGGAAACTTAGACAGTAAAACTTCTGTAGAAATCATGAAACTTTTTGGTGATATTCACGAACAGGGAAATACTGTAATTCTGGTAACGCACGAAGAAGATATTGCCGCTTACGCCCATCGTGTGATTCGCTTAAGAGACGGTGTAATTGAAAGTGACACGACAAAGTAGTTTCATTTTTATTTGTTAAACCCAAGAAAAGAAAACTTAGTCACTTAGCAACTCAGAACCTTAGCACCTCAAAAAAATGAAAGTATATACAAAAACAGGAGACAAAGGAACGACAGCTCTTTTTGGAGGCACACGCGTTCCAAAAGATCATATTCGCATTGACAGTTACGGAACTGTTGACGAACTGAACTCTTATATAGGATTGATTCGCGATCAGGAAATCGATTCCCATTACAAAACTATTTTAATCGAAATTCAGGATCGCCTCTTTACTGTAGGCGCTATTCTGGCAACACCACAGGAAAAAGAAGTCTTAAAGAATGGTGAACTTCGTTTAAAGAATCTTGGAATAATCGATTCTGACATCGAATTATTAGAAAATGAAATAGACAAAATGGAAGAAAGCCTTCCGCAAATGACTCATTTTGTTCTACCGGGTGGCCACCCAACCGTGTCACATTGTCATATAGCACGTTGCATTTGCCGTCGCGCAGAACGTTTGGCAGTACATTTAAGCCATAATGAACACGTTCCTGAAATAGCAATTCGATACTTAAACCGACTTTCTGACTACCTTTTTGTCTTGGCACGGAAGTTGTCCTCAGACTTAAAAGCGGATGAAGTGAAATGGATTCCGAGGAAGTGAAATTATTAGATTTTAGAGTTAAAATTTTAGATTAATGAGATTTCAGAAATCTAAAATTTACAATCTACAATCCGCAATTTATAGAGACGTTCTTAAATTTTCTTAAAATAAATCAAAATTTACTTGTCTTTTTCAGTAAAAAATTTATTTTTGCACAAACTAAACAGATAACAGATGTATTGGACATTAGAATTAGCATCTTATTTAAGTGATGCGCCATGGCCTGCTAACAAAGACGAACTTATTGACTACGCTATTAGAGCTGGTGCTCCATTAGAAGTAGTAGAAAACCTTCAGTCAATTGAAGACGAAGGAGAGATATATGAATCAATGGAAGAAATTTGGCCTGATTATCCAACAGACGAAGATTATCTTTGGAACGAGGATGAATATTAAAAAATAAACCAAAGAAAAAAGTCTCATCACCGAGGCTTTTTTTTTGGTTCAAATACACACATTTACATAAAATAGAAATACAATAAATCATGAGTTTCATAAACAGTATTATTAAAGTCTTTGTAGGTGATAAATCACAGAAAGATGTCAAAGCTTTACAGCCCTATTTAAATAAAATTAAAACATTCGAAACCAGCTTAATGACTTTGTCTCATGACGAATTAAGAGCCAGAACCGCATATTTTAAGGAAAAAATAAAAGAAGCCAGAGCTGATAAGGATGCTAAAATTGCTTCGCTTAAAGCTGAAGTAGAAAACATCGAAGACATCGACAAAAGAGAAGATCTTTATGATGCTATCGATACTCTTGAAAAAGAAGCATACGAAATCTCAGAGAAAACTTTATTAGAAATTCTTCCGGAAGCTTTTTCTGTTGTTAAGGAAACAGCCCGCCGTTTTAAAGACAATTCTTTTATTGAAGTGACTGCAACGGCAAAAGATCGTGAACTTTCAGCTTCAAAAACATATATCACTATTGAAGGCGATAAAGCAACATGGGCTAATAAATGGAATGCTGCCGGTAAAGAAATTACCTGGGACATGATCCATTATGACGTTCAGTTGATTGGTGGAATGGTGTTGCATGAAGGTAAAGTTGCCGAAATGCAAACGGGGGAAGGTAAAACTTTGGTGGCTACACTTCCACTCTACTTAAACGCCTTAACCGGAAACGGTGTTCACCTGGTAACAGTGAATGATTACCTGGCAAAACGTGATAGTACATGGAAAGCGCCATTATTCGAATTTCACGGTTTAACTGTTGACTGTATCGATAATCACCAGCCCAGTACAGAACAAAGAAAAAAAGCATACGACGCAGATATCACTTACGGAACCAATAACGAATTTGGTTTTGACTACTTAAGGGATAACATGGCACATTCGCCAAGTGATCTGGTACAAAGAAAACACAACTATGCTATTGTCGATGAGGTCGATTCTGTATTAATTGATGATGCAAGAACACCTCTTATTATTTCAGGACCGGTTCCTCAGGGAGATCGTCATGAATTTAATGAGTTGAAACCAAAAATCGAAAACTTAGTAGCACAACAACGTCAGTTAGCAAATGGTTTCTTAGCCGAAGCTAAAAAGTTAATTAAAGAAGGAAAAACCAAAGAAGGCGGGTTCTTATTGTTAAGAGCTTACAGAAGTTTACCAAAAAATAAAGCATTAATTAAATTTTTGAGTGAAGAAGGAATCAAACAATTGCTTCAAAAAACCGAAAATCAATACATGCAGGACAACAATCGCGAAATGCACAAAGTCGATGAAGCTTTGTATTTTGTAATTGAAGAAAAAAACAATCAGGTAGAACTGACTGATAACGGTATTAAGTATTTATCCGGAGACACGGATTCTGATTTCTTCGTTTTACCGGACATTGGAACTGAAATCGCGGCTATCGAAAAACAAAAACTGGATAAAGATGCTGAAGCAGAAGCCAAAGAAAGATTATTCCAGGATTTTGGGGTAAAAAGCGAGCGTATCCATACTCTTACACAACTCTTAAAAGCGTATGCGCTTTTTGAAAAAGATGTAGAATACGTAATCATGGACAACAAAATTATGATTGTCGATGAGCAAACAGGCCGTATTATGGATGGTCGTCGTTATTCTGACGGTTTACACCAGGCGATCGAAGCAAAAGAAAATGTAAAAATCGAAGCTGCTACACAAACTTTTGCAACTGTAACATTACAGAATTATTTCAGAATGTACAGCAAATTAGGGGGTATGACAGGTACGGCGGTTACAGAAGCCGGAGAGTTATGGCAGATTTATAAATTAGACGTGGTGGAGATTCCAACCAACCGTCCGATTTCAAGACAAGACAAAGAAGATTATATCTACAAAACTACACGTGAGAAATTCAATGCTGTAATCGAAGATGTAACGGAATTATCAAATGCAGGAAGACCCGTTTTGATTGGAACAACATCTGTAGAGATTTCAGAATTATTAAGCCGAATGTTGAAAATGAGAGGCGTTACCCATAACGTTTTGAATGCTAAAATGCACAAACAAGAGGCTCAGATTGTAGAAGAAGCAGGTAAAGCAGGAGTTGTAACCATTGCAACAAACATGGCTGGTCGTGGTACCGATATTAAATTAACTCCAGAAGTAAAAGCTGCCGGAGGTTTAGCAATCGTGGGTACAGAACGTCATGATTCCCGTCGTGTAGACAGACAGTTACGTGGTCGTGCAGGACGTCAGGGAGATCCGGGAAGTTCTCAGTTTTATGTTTCGCTTGAAGACAACTTAATGCGTTTATTTGGTTCTGAAAGAGTAGCTAAAGTTATGGACAGAATGGGACTTCAGGAAGGCGAAGTAATTCAGCATTCTATGATGACTAAATCTATCGAGCGTGCTCAGAAAAAGGTAGAAGAAAACAACTTTGGTGTCCGTAAACGTTTATTAGAATATGATGACGTCATGAACTCTCAACGTGAAGTAGTATACAAACGTCGTCGTCACGCCTTGTTTGGCGAGCGTTTGAAGCTGGATATCGCAAACATGCTTTATGATACCTGCGAATTAATCGTAAGTCAAACTAAGCCTGCAAATGACTTCAAAAACTTCGAATTTGATTTGATTCGTTATTTCTCTATCACATCTCCGATTTCAGAATCTGATTTCCAGAGATTGTCTGATATCGAAATTACAGGAAAAATATACAAAGAAACTTTAGCTTTCTACACAGAGAAAACAGAAAGAAGCGCCAGAGAAGCTTTCCCAATCATTAAAGGAGTTTACGAAGAGCCAAACAATCATTTTGAGCGTATTGTAGTTCCGTTTACTGACGGAATCAAAACGCTGAATGTCGTTACTGACTTGAAAAAAGCGTACGATAGCGAAGGGGCTCAGTTAATTGCTGACTTTGAGAAAAACATTACTTTATCTATTGTGGATGAAGCCTGGAAAAAACACTTACGTAAAATGGACGAATTGAAACAATCTGTTCAGTTAGCCGTTCACGAACAAAAAGACCCATTGCTTATTTACAAATTAGAAGCTTTTAATTTGTTTAGAGGAATGTTAGATAACGTCAACAAAGAAGTGATTTCGTTCTTGTTCAAAGGTGATTTACCGGCTCAAAATGTTCCGGAAATTCACGAAGCCAAAGAAGTTCGTCAAAAAGAAAACTTCAAATTAAGCAAAGATGAAATCGTAAACAGTGAAGACATCAACCGTGAAGCCGGAGAAACACAACAACGTCAGGTTACAGAAACCATTGTGAGAGATAATCCAAAAATCAATCGTAATGATACTGTAACAGTACAAGAAGTGGCTACCGGTAAAACAGAAACAATGAAATTTAAAAAAGCAGAAACCCTTTTAGCTTCAGGCGCCTGGGTTATAGTTAAAGAATAATTTCTAAATTAAAATCGATATGTAAACCTGACAGGCTTATAAAACCTGTTAGCTTTGCCAATTCTAAAATCCCTAATTGCATTTGCAATTAGGGATTTTTTTATGTTAAATGACAAAAATAATAATGATTAAAAATAATAAAATGTATTTTTGCAATCGAAACAACGAAACAAGTCTTGAAAAGATTTTTGATCATAGTATTATCTTGTATGCTCTTAGTGCCATCTTTTGGCAGTTTCTTTGTTTATACCTCATTCAAATTAAATCAGGATGAAATTACCAAAACCATTTGTGTACAGCGTAAATTGGTTTTTAATACCTGTAACGGTCGTTGTGAACTTCAGAAAAGTTTAAAAAAATACGCCGACAACGAAAAGAAAATGCAAAACAACCTGAAAGAAAAAGCAGAGATTGTTTACATTCAGAATACGTTTACAACAGCATTCAAATTAGTAGCACCAATTCCATCTAAAGCAAAACTTTTTGCGGTATTAGATGCAAAACCTATTTCGGTTTCAATTGCTACTTTTCGCCCACCTTCCTATTTTATATAATTTTTTAAATCCGGTTTCATTTTCACAATTGAAATCCATTTTTCATTGTTTTAAAACCAATGAAAACGCGTTTACGCACTCCTCAATTTAAAATCAAATTATATAAAACTCAAAAAAATGAAAAACATTATATATAGCGCTTTGGCTATTGTAACCCTATCTATATCTTTAATTTCTTGTTCAAGTGATGACGACAATACTGCCGTATCAGGAAACGGAAAACTTATTTTAGAATTCGATAATGCTTATGGCGCAAACGATCTTATTTTAAACACTCAGGGAAATACAACTTCTAATAATGAAGTTTTAAAAATTAGCTTAGTTAAATATATTATCAGCAATGTCGTTTTAACAAAAGCAGACGGAACTACTTTTACGTATCCAAAAAGCAAAAGCTATTTTATTGCTGATGAAGCAACCGCTGCCGGACGCGAATTTGAACTTACGGATGTTCCTGCCGGAGATTATGTAAAAGTAAAATTCGGAATTGGAGTTGATGAAGACCAATGGAAACTAGGCGCTTCGGGTCAGGGAGATTTTTTAGCAAAAGCTGATGCTGCGGGCATGATGTGGTCCTGGGCTGCTGGTTACAAATTCCTGGCTTTCGAAGGTACTTTTACTTCGCCAACAGTAACCACTGCAACTCCTTTTATGATTCATACCGGAAAAACCGGAACAGACTACAACTATACCGAAGTAACTGTTGATATGCCTACAAAAGCTTTGGTACGCACTACCATTACCCCGGAAGTCCATTTGATTACAGACCTTTCTAAAATCATCGACGGTAAAAACAAAATTAAACTTTCTGACAACAATGCCGGCGGAATGGGTGCTATGATCATGGGGGGTGCTAATTTGCCGCTAATTACCCAAAACATCAGTGCTATGTTTAGAGTAGACCACGTACACAACGACTAAATTTATTTTAAGGAGCACAAAAGCCGGAGTTTAAAAGAAAAGACGTCCCGCTATTCGCTATATCTTTTGTGCACGCTGAGGCGAACACAAAAGGATGCCGCTACTATCGGGGCTAAACCAGAACTTTTGTGCTTCTAAAAAAATCCAAAGAAATCATGCTGAAAATAAAATATTTTCTATGGCTGATGATTCCGTTGTTGTGGAGCTGCTCTGATCAGGACGACGAATATGTAAATGTTCCTTTAGAATTTACTGTTCCGTCAAACTTTCCTGCTTTAGCGTATAACATTGCACAGAATCCGCCAACAGAAAAAGGGTTTGAACTGGGAAAAAAACTCTTTTACGACGGACGTTTAGCGTCTGACGGAGTAGTTTCCTGTGGTTTTTGCCACATTCAGGCCAATGCGTTCACACATCACGGACATACTGTAAGTCATGGTGTAGACAATGCACAAGGAACAAGAAATACACCATCTATTCAAAATCTGGCTTATCAGACCGTATTTATGTATGACGGTGCTGCAGATCATTTAGACCTACAGCCCCTAATTCCGCTGAAAAGTATTATCGAAATGAACGGTGACCTGAATGCCATTTTAAAAATGATGAAAGCCGATCGGGATTATCAGAAATTATTTGGACAGGCGTTTGACGATGGTGCCATTACAACCGAAAATATGCTGAAAGCGCTTTCGCAGTTTATGGTTATGGTTACCTCATCTAACTCAAAGTTTGACAAATACAGACGAAATGAAACTGGCGGAAGTTTAACTTCTGATGAATTGGCCGGATATGATTTATTTAAATCTAAATGCGCCTCTTGCCACGCAACAGATTTACAAACTGATAATTCGTTTCGCAATAATGGTTTGGCCGTAAATCCAATGGTAAATGATGTTGGCCGTTATAAAGTAACCGAACTGGCAACTGATTACTACAAATTTAAAGTGCCAAGTTTACGAAATGTAGAAGTTTCAGGACCTTACATGCACGACGGAAGATTTGGAACTTTAGAAGGGGTTTTAGATCATTATGCGAGCGGTATTGAAACTTCGGCAACTTTAGACCCCATATTAAAGCAGAATGGAAAATTAGGAATTTCACTTTCTGATACTGACAAAAAACAACTTATAGCTTTCCTGAAAACGCTGACGGATAATCAATACCTGACCGACAAACGTTTCTCTGAATTTTAAAAGTTATTGCCACAAATTGCACGGATTAACACAGATTTAAAGATCAGTGAAATCCATTTAATTTGTGACAGAAAAAATGTAATGAAAACTGGAGCCTAAACCCCGATTGAAGTGGAAAGCCTTTAAAAAAAAGTTTACTTCACTTAACTTTTATTTTAAACGGAGTTAATTGAACTTCGTTTGCAACGAAAAGCGGGATTAGCTCTTAAAAAAAATTAAAATGAAAAAAATAATAGTAATGTTCGCTCTTTTGGCTGGTTTTTCGGCCTTTAGTTTTACCGTAAAAGATAGTATTTCGGCCTTTACGTTTCAGCGTCTGGCCATGATGGAAGATTTTGACTGTGATGCCTGCGGTTGCTCGGCAAGCGGCGGAAGTATGGGTTTTGGTTCCATGTTAAATAATAATTTTGTGGGTTTGAGATACCTTAAACAAAGTTATACAAGTCGTGACGGGATTTTTGCCAATTCTCCGTGGATTGATGAAAACTTTAATACGATTCAGGCATGGGCACGTATTCCGGTGACAGAGAAAGTGCAGATTTCGGCCCTGGTTCCGTATCATTTTAATGAAAGGGAATTAACTGCCGGAACAGAGCGTATTACAGGCTTGGGAGATATTACCGTTATGGCTTTGTACACCGTTTTTGAAACCAAAAAAGACAGTACTTTTTTTACGCATAAAATTAATTTGGGTGGAGGTGTTAAAATCCCAACCGGAAAATTTACTGAGGCCAATAATCTGGGAAGTGTCAACCAGAGTTTTCAGTTGGGAACCGGAAGCTGGGATTTTCCTGTAGTTTCTGAGTATATAATCAAACACAAAAATCTGGGTTTAAACACCACTATGAATTATATCTTCAAAACTGAAAACAGTAAAAATTACCAATATGGAGATCAGTTTAATTATGCCGGAACATTCTTTTATTTATTCGATTTAAAATCGGTTCAGATCGTTCCGCAAGCCGGTTTAGCAGGCGAATTGTACCAGACCAATAAGCAGCATAATCTGGATTTACCTAATACCGCCGGAGATATTTTGTTTGGAAAATTTGGTATCGAGGCAGGAAAAGATAAATTTTCGGTTGGTGTAAATGCCATGCTGCCTGTTAATCAACATCTGTCTAACGGTAATATGGAAGCCAATTACAGATGGAGTGTCAACCTGAATTATACCTTATAGCAGGTTCCTGTTTCTAAAAGATTATTTCAAAAATATAAACAATCCCTAATGGTAAAGCCGTTAGGGATTTTCTTATATTTGGGCAAAAAAAAGCAGCACCAACATTGAAAAAGAACCTTTGGCTTTCGTTGCGATTTATCTGGATTATTTGTTTCAGCTATTTTTTCATCTTAATGATTAAAATAACCTGGCAGTATATTCCATTAAAAAGCGATGTTGCTTTTCTTCAGATAAAGCAAACCGAGATTAGCCGGATTCCGTTTTACTACCCGGTCTTTTACGTGCATGTTTATTCGGCAATTTTTGTTTTGCTTGCCGGATTTTTTCAATTCAGCACTACTCTTTTAAAAAGGTTTCCTGTAACACATAGAAACATTGGAAAATTTTATGTTTTTGTAGTGCTTTTTTTAAGTGCTCCTTCAGGTTTGTTTATTGGTCTTTTTGCCAACGGCGGACTTTACTCTAAAATTTCTTTTGTCAGCTTGTCGGTTTTATGGTTTTTCTTTACTGTTAAAGGTTTTACAGCCATAAAAGATAAAAATATTACAAAGCATAAGGCCTTTATGTGGCGAAGTTTTGCGTTAACCTTTTCTGCCATAACATTACGTTTCTGGAAGGTTATTCTTGTATATTTGTTTCATCCCGCACCAATGGATGTCTATCAGATAATTGCATGGCTGGGCTGGATTCCTAATTTATTAATCATTGAATGCTATCTTTATAACCAATTAAAAAAATGAAACAACTTTTTTGTTTATTATTATCCATACTCCTTTTTTCCTGCAATTCTAAAGAGAAAAAACACACAAAAGACAACGCTCAAAATCTGCCTAAAGAAATTAGAACCGATTTGTATGGTTCATATGTAGGCGATTTTACTGTTTTAGAACGCGATACTACCAGAATCGCAAAAGAAAATGACATCAACAAGATCAATATTATCATCAAGAAAATTACAGCAACAGAAGTGACCGGGCAAAGTGTTGTTGCCGGCAATAGCAGGGCACTAAGTGGTAAAATGACTGCGGACGGCACTACCATTCATTTTATACTAAAAGAACCCGGTGACGATAAAAATGATGGCGTTTTTGATTTTGAAATAAAAAATGACAGCTTTTTAGTGGGAACGTGGACGGCCAATAATCCTAAAAAAGAAGTCACTAAAAGAAAATTTGAACTTACTAAAAAAGAATTTAAGTACGACCCGAATGTAATGCTTCCGGAGGAAGGAATGTATATTGATTATGTAAATACAAAAGAAGAACAGGTAACAGAGGAGAATGATGATCCGGAGATTAAAGAAACCGAAACGTATATGCAAACTGTATACAGAGAGGCATCAGAAAGTATTGTGACTATAAATTCATCCACAAAAAAATTAAAAGAATCAGATGTAAAAAATCTAAAAAAAATTGATTTGGAGATTCTTAGAAATACCATTTTTGCCAGACATGGACTTACTTTTAAAACGAAAACTGTTCGTCAGTTTTTTGATGATGTCGAATGGTATATTCCAGTTTCGGACAATGTAAACAGTGAGTTAACCAATGTAGAAAAAGAAAACATTGTTTTACTGAAGCGTTTTGAAAAATATGCCGAAGACAATTATGATTCTTTTGGAAGATAGATTTTAAATATTTTTGCCATGAATTTCACGAAGTATCCACGAGTTATTTTGTTGATTTTTTTCAACGTTAAGGAACTTATAAAGTAATTCGTGAAATTCGGGGCAAACTTTTATCTCGGGTTCTCCTCATAATAACGGGCCTCGATTCGTTTAATATCTTTAATCGAATTTTTCGCCCATGCCAGACGTTTTTCCAGAATTTCTTCTTCAGACAAGTGCCAGTCAATATTTGATTTTTGTAATCTGTTGGTTAGATTTTGAATGATAATTGCAGCCGAAACAGAGATATTTAAACTCTCTGTAAAACCAACCATAGGTATTTTAAGAAATCCATCTGCTTTTTCTAATATTTCTTCTGATAAACCGTCTCTTTCTGTTCCAAAAAAAAGAGCACTTGGTTTTGAAATATCAAAATCTTCCAGCAAACAATCATTTTCATGAGGGGTTGTAGCGATAATTTGATATCCCTGTTCTTTTAAAGTAGAAATACAATTGGTAACCGAGTCATACTGATTGATATCAACCCATTTCTGGGCACCCATAGCAATTTCTTTATCGATTTTTTTTCCGTAGCGTTGTTCAATCACATTGAGTTCCTGAATTCCAAAAACTTCACAACTGCGCATTACTGCACTGGTATTGTGCATCTGAAAAACATCTTCGACCACAATTGTAAAATGCTTAGTGCGATTTCCAAGTACTTTTAAAAATTTTTCTTTACGGTTGTCTGTTAATATATTTTCAAGGAAAGCGAGGTAATCTAAATCAATCATGATAATTTTATTTGGGGCAAAAATACACCATAAATAAAATAGAATGAAAAATTCATCAGCATTTTCAATACTTTAGATGTTAACCGGATTCCTGCTTAACTTTTCGTGTAAAATATTAACCTTTGTCAAATCTATTTCTAAAGCTTCTGATTTATAAACATCACCGGTAAAAACATTATTTTCATTTTTAGAGTGGTTATTTAAACGAGCATACATTTTGTCCAGTTCATTAACAGAATACTTAATCTCAATAAAAGAGATAAACCTTTCGATAACCTGTTTCATCCCGTCATTATAATTTAGGATTATTGTATTTTGATCTTCCTTATAAAAATCCAGGAATCCCTTAAAATATTTTTCCAGCACTAAGGCACCATACTGCTTAATACTTATTTCACTAATCTCTTTCTCTGTAATTCCAAAAACAGCAGATGGCAATACATGAGGCACCATATGCATTCCGAACATTTTTTGATGTGATTTTAATACCTCTTTCGGATCCCGGTAAAGCAAAGCAAAAGGTATTTCGGGAAAAACAGATCTTAGATAAGAAGCCTTAAAAATATGCCAGGCATCCAGTTTTATGATGAAATACTTTTGTTCCGGAAATCTTTTCTGACCTAACAACTTTAATACTGCTTTTATAAGAGTACGCTTTTCAACTTCATTAAAAAGATCCGTTCTTAAAATTTGATCTATCAGAGGTGCTTCAGAAATCACTATATTTTCTGATGAAGTGACCAAAGACTGACTTAACATAGTAGAGCCACATCTTGACACATGAAAAACTAATGAATTTAATGGAACTGAATTTAATTGTTGCGACCAGTCTATTAGATTTTCTGTTGTACTTACTGCTTTAAAACCAGTTGAATTATAAAAATGACTTCTGCAAATTGCCATCGTTTCCTCAAAAAAGGGATCAGAAAATTTTTTGTCCTCCAAATAAATCCATTCAAAATAGACTTCATTGTCTTTTTCGATTAACTTGTACGGAATCCAATTTAAAAGCGGGTGATTGATGTTTTCCATTATTTTTCTTTTATTCGGCTAACAGATCTGCAATAATTTTAGCAGTTGTTTCTGATGGGTTACGAGAAAGTTCTGCTATAATTTGCTGTTTTACTTCGTCTGTATAGGTATTAGTATTCGTTGGTTGATGGATATCGAACCCCATTTTACTAAACAGCTCATCAGACCAGTCATTTCTGATACAATCCAGTGTAAAATGAATTCGCGGTTTATAGCTTCTGTTTTCTACACTATGCGGAAGTTGGAAATTAGCGTACCAACATTCCCCGATTCCCATAGGAACACGTTTTTTGTCCACATAAAAAAACACCTCCGGATTTGTTATAATGGGTATATGAATCCTAAAAAAACCATCTACATAAGAAGTATCATTATCTACATGTTCTTTAATTTCACTTTGAGGATCTAGCCTAAGCAATCGCACCGCTTCTTTTTCGCATTGAAACCAATCCATAATTTCTTTGAAATAATGACAACGATCGAGCAAATTTGTATTTATATATTCTTTGTTGGGAAATGACAGAATATCGGTTGTTAAGCCAGAATGTGACCGCAAAGAAATACTGGTCCAGTTGCCTTCGTATCGATTGGTATTAAAATGTGGTGTCCATAAATCATTTTCACAAACTACTAAATCTTTAAGGAGTTTTTCAGTTGAAAAAGAAATCGGAAGTTTCATGGCTGAAGGATTCATACGATATCAAATGATTAAATTAGTTTTACAAATCAGGTTTAAATTTTTATTTCAAACTGTCTGAGTTAAATTGTCGATAATAAAATGGTACAATTTATTCGTTGAAAAAGAAATCGTTTCCGAATCTGTTTTCAGAATTAAGTCTGTATTCGCTGGCGTTTCAAAAACATCACTTATTCCTGTAAAATTTTTTATCTTATTAGGGTCATGATCCGGAAGCATTGCTTTTTTGTAAAGCCCTTTTGGATCTCGTTGTATCAGATTATGGAGGAAACAGTCCAAAAATACTGTCCGCACAAAATGGTATGCTCTTATTTCATTTCTAAGATTTTCATACGGATTTATCACTGACATTAGAACTATAGTCTTTGCATCGACAAAATCTCGTCCAACATTAAAAATCCGTCTCACATTTTCACATCGGTCTTCTTTTGAAAATCCTAAATCTTTGCAAATTGTTTTACGATAAACATCTCCATCGACTACTGCTACTTTGTAACCGTTTTGTAGTAACAAAGAGCGAACATTTTCTGCCAATGTTGTTTTACCTGAGCCTGATAATCCTGTAAACTGAATTAAAATCATTGAAAAGTTCTTTTGTTTTACTCTACCTTAAAAATAGATAATTTAGAAGACTCCGACAATAAGTATAATTACGGGTTATTACTTAAAAATTTATTTAGAACTCGTTTTCTAAATCACTATTTTTATCTTTTAATTGAATAGGATGAAAAAGAAACTTGTTGTTTTAACCGGCGCCGGAATTAGTGCCGAAAGCGGAATTAAAACGTTCCGTGATAGTGATGGTTTATGGGAAGGCCATGATGTGATGGAGGTGGCAACTCCGGAAGGCTGGCACAAAAATCAGGAACTGGTTTTGGATTTTTATAACAAAAGGCGTCAACAACTCAAAGAGGTTAAACCCAATTTAGGACATTTTATTTTAGCCGAATTAGAGCAGGATTTCGATGTACATATTATTACTCAAAATGTTGATGATTTACACGAACGCGCCGGAAGCACCAAAGTGTTGCATTTGCATGGCGAATTGCTAAAGGTAAGAAGCACTCAAAACCGGGATTTAATTCTGGATTGGCAAGACGATTTGTTTACCGGTGATCTGGATAAAAACGGACATCAGCTCCGACCTCATATTGTCTGGTTTGGCGAAGATGTTCCGGCATTGGAATACGCCATTGAAATCACAGAAAATGCTGATTGTTTTGCCGTAATTGGAACTTCTCTGCAAGTATATCCTGCTGCAGGTTTAATCTCCTATACCTATAGCACTACTCCGGTTTTTTATATTGATCCAAAACCCATTTCAATTCCAAATATTCAGAATAAGGTTGAAGTTATTGCAAAAGTTGCCTCAGAAGGTGTCGCAGAATTAAGAGAACGATTAAAATCAATTTAACCCATCGAAGATTAAAAACCGATTTCACCATTTAGCACGAATTATATAGGCTAAAAATTAAATTTACGGACTTCTTTTTTTACTAGTTATTCTCAAAAAATTAAAAGAAACCTACTTCGTGAAAATTGGTGAAATTAGTGTTCTTTTTTTTCTTTTATTGATCCCTTTCCCCTGACAATTGACTCCCTGATTACTTTTAATCCGCAAATTCTGTTTATATTTGTGCCTTTCGAAAAAACAACATAACAATGACTACTCTAAACGAATTGAATGCTATATCACCAATTGACGGAAGATATAGAAGTAAAACCCTTTCATTAGCGCCATTTTTCTCTGAAGAAGCTTTAATTAAATACCGTGTATTAGTTGAAATTGAATATTTTATTGCTTTGTGCGAAGTTCCTTTGCCACAACTTAAAGGCGTAGATTCAGGTTTATTTGACAGCTTACGTAACATTTATAAAAATTTCTCTACTGAAGATGCACTTTGGATTAAAGAAACAGAGAAAGTAACCAATCACGATGTAAAAGCGGTTGAATACTTTATCAAAGATGCTTTTGAAAAATTAGGTTTATCTCAGTACAAAGAGTTTATTCACTTCGGGTTAACCTCTCAGGATATTAATAATACGGCAATTCCGCTTTCTACAAAAGATGCTTTTGAGCAGGTATACATGCCTTCTTTAATTTCCTTAATCTCTAAATTAAAAGAATTAAGCACAGAATGGAAAGACATTCCGATGTTGGCACGTACACACGGACAACCGGCTTCTCCTACTCGTTTGGGTAAAGAAATTTTGGTTTTCGTAGAGCGTTTAGAAGAGCAGATGCGCTTGTTGTTTAACATTCCGTTTGCCGCTAAATTTGGTGGAGCGACAGGAAACTACAATGCACATCATGTCGCGTATCCGCAAATCGACTGGAAACAGTTTGGAAATAAATTTGTAGAAAAAGATTTAGGTTTACACCATTCTTTTCCAACTACTCAAATTGAACATTATGATCATTTTGCTGCATTTTTTGATGCTTTAAAAAGAATCAATACGATTGTTATCGATTTGGACCGTGATATCTGGACGTATGTTTCGATGGATTATTTTAAACAAAAAATCAAAGCGGGAGAAATTGGATCTTCGGCAATGCCACATAAAGTAAACCCAATTGATTTTGAAAACTCTGAAGGAAACTTAGGAATCGCCAATGCTATTTTTGAGCATTTATCGGCAAAATTACCCGTTTCAAGATTACAGCGTGATTTAACAGACAGTACTGTTTTACGTAATATTGGAGTTCCTATAGGCCATACTATTATTGCTTTTGAAGCTTCACTAAAAGGTTTAAACAAATTACTTTTAAATGAAGGCAAATTTGCTGAAGATTTAGAGAGAAACTGGGCTGTTGTCGCTGAGGCTATTCAAACTATTTTACGTCGTGAAGCATATCCAAATCCGTATGAAGCTTTGAAAGGTTTAACGAGAACAAATGAAGCAATAGATAAAAAAGCAATTCATAATTTTATTGCGACTTTAGAGGTTTCTGATGAAGTCAGGGCCGAATTAATGGCAATAACTCCTAGTAATTACGTGGGTATCTAAAGAAAACCTAAAATATTTTACCAAAAAAAGCTATCTTTATCGATAGCTTTTTTTATTTACAAATCTTGTTCGAAAATTAGCCCAGATTGCAATGGAAAGCCTTTTGCGAAAAAAACTATATTTTTTTACCGGGACAGAGCGACCGGAGGAAGCTCCTGAAACGGTATTAAAAATATGTTTTTTGAGTAAAAGGCTGAAATGGAAAGCTGGATTAAGCTCCTAAACAAAAAATACCACTTTATGATTGCCTTAAACGCCGCTGCAGAAACTACACACCATTTACAACCTCTTATTAGCGACTTGGGTTTAATCCTGATGACTGCAGGAATTGCTGTTTTAATATTTAAGAAACTAAAACAACCTCTTGTTTTAGGCTATTTGATCGCAGGTTTTTTAGCCGGAAACCATTTTGACTTTTTCCCTTCAATAACAGACATGAAAAGTGTTGAAGTCTGGGCTGAAATTGGGGTTATCTTTTTACTATTTAGTTTAGGTCTCGAATTTAGTTTTAAGAAATTAATGAAAGTGGGCGGAACTTCCTCCATCACCGCCATAACCCAGATACTTTTCATGACCCTGATTGGTTATTGTGTCGGGCAATGGATGGGATGGGCCAAAATGGATAGTATTTTTCTGGGCGCAACACTCTCGATCTCGTCCACCACTATTATCATTCGTGCCTTTGATGAACTTGGCGTTAAGGGAAAGAAGTTTGCCGGAATTGTATTTGGTGCCTTAATTGTTGAAGATATTGTCGCTATTTTAATGCTGGTTCTACTATCTACTATTGCCGTTAGCGACCAGGTTTCGGGAGGCGCTTTATTACAATCGGTTTTAAAATTGATATTCTTTCTGATTATATGGTTTTTGGGTGGAATTTTTATTATTCCGACAATCTTAAAAAAAGCAAAACATCTTTTAACAGATGAAATGTTGCTTATTATTTCGTTAGCCCTTTGTTTGATGATGGTTATGTTTGCTGCCAATGTTGGCTTTTCGCCTGCCCTTGGTGCTTTTATTATGGGATCTATTATTGCAGAAACTACTCAGGCAGAAAAAATAGAACACTTGATTCAGCCCGTAAAAGATTTATTTGGTGCCGTTTTCTTTGTATCAGTCGGAATGTTAATTAATCCGGAAACATTGATTACTTATGCACTGCCAGTGGCACTTATAACACTACTTACTATTTTTGGAAAAGCATTTAGTTCCTCTATCGGAGCCTTATTGTCAGGGCAGCCTTTAAAACAATCTGTACAGACAGGAATGAGTCTGGCGCAAATTGGGGAGTTTTCTTTTATTATTGCGACTCTGGGAATGACACTTAAAGTAACAAGCGATTTTTTATATCCTATAATTGTTGCCGTATCTGCCATCACCACTTTTACAACTCCATTTTTAATTAAATACTCCGATCCGTTTTCAGGATATTTAGAACAAAAACTACCTAAAAAATGGATTAAAAACATTAACCGTTACAGCGTCAATGCACAAGCGATAAAATCTGTCAGTACGTGGCAAATTGTACTTCGTGCCTCTATCACCCAAATCATTTTACATACTATAATTATTACCGCCATCATCTTATTGTCATCAAAATTTGTAGCGCCTTTAGTTGCGGATACCCGTTTTGGAAATACTTTGGCCGCATTGATTACTCTGGTTATCATTGCCCCATTTTTATGGGCACTTTCATTGCGACGCGTAAAAGTTGCCGAAGTAGAAGAATTATGGGAAGAACGAAAATATCGTGGTGCTCTTTTAATGTTAATTTTAATCAGGATGAGCCTTGGTTTATTTTTTGTTGGTTTCTTATTGAATATTTTCTTTTCGCCTTTAGTAGCCTTTGTCGCTTTAATTATTGCGATTGGGGCTTATCAATTGTTCCCGAAGAAATTAAATGAACAATATCATAAAATTGAAAATCACTTTTTAAAGAATCTAAACGATCGTGAGAATAAAAAAATTGACCGAAGATATGCCAATTTAATGCCGTGGGACGGTCACATGTCTTTTTTTGATATTGGAAAAGAATCTAATCTGGCAGGTAAAACTTTAGAAGAATTACGCATTAGAGAAAATATGGGGATTAATATTGCTTTTATCCGACGTGGTGAAATCACAATTCCTATCCCAACTAAAAACGAACGTTTGTTTCCGGGTGATGAAATTTGCGTTATTGGTACCGATGAGCAAATTACACAATTTACCAACTATTTGCAGAATCAGGTTGAGGCGGCAAAAAACATAGAAGAATCGGATATTGTACTTCGCCAACTGGAAATTTCTAATGATGAATTTATCGAAAAAAGAGTGGGACAATTTAGAGAAAAAACAGGCGGACTTGTTGTGGGAATTGAACGAAACGGTAATCGTATTTTAAACCCGGAATCTCATTTAATCTTAGAAAAAAATGATATTATCTGGGTGGTTGGTGATAAAAAACGAATGAACGAGTTGATGAAAAAAGCCTGAAAAAGGCTTTTAGTAACTAAGGTGCTAAGTTTCTAAGTTTTTTAAGAGTCAAACTCTTAGCATCTTAGAAACTTAGTCACTTAGAATCTTATTTATTAGGTTGCGGTGTTATGCGCAAATAAGGTTTGATAGCGGTATGTCCTTTTGGGAATTTCGCCGGAATATCACTGTCGGGAACGGCTGGCGTAATCACTACATCTTCTCCGTCTTTCCAGTTTGCCGGAGTGGCTACACTATAATTTGCGGTTAGCTGTAAACTGTCGATCACACGAAGCAGTTCCTCAAAATTTCTTCCTGTTGAGGCCGGATACGTTAAAGTCAGTTTTATTTTTTTATCAGGGCCAATTACAAAAACAGAACGAACTGTAAATTTCTCACTGGCATTTGGATGCAGCATATCATATAAAGTTGCGATCTTTTTATCCTCGTCGGCAATTATCGGAAAATTAACGGTTGTATTTTGGGTTTCGTTAATATCTTTGATCCATTCTTTGTGAGACTCAAGACCATCGACGCTTAAAGCAATTACTTTTGTATTTCGTTTTTTAAATTCCGGAACATAATTGGCCACTGTTCCTAATTCAGTTGTACAAACAGGGGTAAAATCTGCGGGATGCGAAAATAAAACTCCCCAGGAATCTCCTAACCATTCATGAAATTGGATTGGTCCTTCGGTTGTTTCTGCATGAAAATCTGGAGCAATATCTCCTAATCTTAATGTTGACATAATAATACATTTTTTAGTTCCTCTAAAATTAGTCAAAAAAGGTATAAGGAAAACATTGATTTTTTAAAAATAAGTTAAAATTCTATATTTTCTATCGAGTTAGTATTTTAAATTAAATAAAACCCAGGACAAAATACCAAATGGCAAGGGTTACAAACGAAACCGGGATCCCAAAACCAATCATCATACTGCTTAACTTTGGCTTTAAGCCATAAGTCGAGGCTAAAATTGCACCTGTAATCATGGGAGCCATAGCCGTTTCCATAATCGTTATTTTAATAGGCTCAGCATGTTGTTTAAAAATAAAGACATATAAAACCAAAATGATAAAAGGCGTAAGAATAAGCCGGAAGAAAAGTCCAAGTCGCAGGAATTTCCAATGTTGGCTTTTTCGGTCAAAAGTAAGCTGGAGCCCTACTGAAAGCAAAGCCAACGGTGTAACGAAACCGCCTGTTTTTAATAAAACAGATTGAACGTTTGCGTCTAAATCATATTGAAAAACATTCAGTAGACAAGCTACAACAAATGTAATAAAGGGCGGAAAAAAAATTATTTTTTTGAAAATACTAAAACCATCCGGACTTCCTTTCGAGTAAAAAGCGGCAACAAAAACACCCAGGGTAGAAACCACCACAAATGTTCCGGGCTGATCAACCAAAATAGCCGTTTCTAAACCTTTTTTTCCAAATAAAGCTTCAATAATAGGATATCCCAAAAAAGAGGAATTACTTAAGCCCGCTGTCAGGATCAAACAACCAATGAGTTTATTGGACCAGCCTAATCGTCGTCCTAAAAAATGAAAAAAAACAAAAGCCAGTAAAAAAGCAATCCAGCCCGCTAATATGGGAAAAAGTAATTCATTACTCCATTTTATTTTCGGAATATGATATAATGTTATCGCCGGTAAACACACATAAATAACAATCTTATTTAAAACCTTATAAATAGATGTTGGAAATTGCCTTATATGTTGCAAAACCAATCCTAAGGCCAGAAAGAAAAAGATAAGAATAAAATTGTTCATGGAGTTAAAAGCATCAAAATAAGATTTTAAAGAATCAAAGACATTTTAGCCTCCATAATCCTTTTTTAATTTTCGCATCAGAAACCGGACCCCATTTACGGTATCTTCATTAAAAGAATTCGTAAAGATGATATATCCAATACCCTTTTTTCGATCCAGGGATGCAATGGTGTAATACGTTCCTGCGGTTCCGGAATGTGTCGAAAAATCCTGATTGTTTTCGTAACTGTTAAACCATCCTAATGAATATCCTTCAATTCCCTTATGAATAAAATTATACGTACTTGCTTTTAGATAATTGTTATGTCCCTGAAGTCCCTGAATATTAAGCTGAATAAATTTGATATAATCAGTTAGTTTGATATTTATATCGCCTGCTGGTTCTGTATAATCCAAATGATAATCTGTGTTGGAAGGCACCGGACTTAATTTATTATTTTCAAAAGAATGTCCCCAGGTATCTTTTGAATTTAGATTCTCCGGCCAGGATAACTTAACATCCAGTTTTAAATCTTTATTAAATACTGTATCGATCAATTTTTCCCAGCTCATTCCGGTCACTTTTTCCACCATCATTGCAGCCAGGGTGTAACCTGCATTTGAGTATACATATTGATGATCTGAATCTATCCGGGCAGGGTCTAATGTCAAAACAAATTTCCCAAACTGATCTCTTTTTTCCTGATGCGTTCCTGTAAAATTGGGAACCGCCGGATCATTTTCTCCCTGAAAAGGCTGGATCCGGGCTTGATGAGATAGTAATTTTTCGAGCGTAATATCGTAATATTCCGGTTTTGAAGTTTTCTTTAAATCCGGAAACACGTCAAAGAATTGAGTTGTCCATTTTAGTTTTCCTTTGTCCACATATCTGGCAATCATAAAAGCCGTCATTGCTTTTGTATTTGAGCCAATATGAAAGCGATCGTTTAAAGTAGCAGGATCTGTTAAAGATACAGAATGCAATCCTGACGTATTTATCTCTAAGGTTTTATCGCCTGTCACTACGGCATAACTCATTTCCGGAATACCATTCGCTACCCGAATTGAATCGGCATATTGGGCATGCTTTTGCGCAGACATAAAAGTCGACAAACCGCAGAAAAAGAGAAATGCTAATTTAAATTTCATCATAATCAATTGCAATCGTTACTAATCAAATACAAATCTAATATTTTATAGAAATAAGTATTTTTTTTTAATTGTTTTATTTTAGGCTTCTACCCTATTTTAGACGAAAAATTAATTTTTCGTTAAAAACTTTTTTATTCCGTCAATCCTGATTAAATTTGTAACATATTTTATTACAGTATGCTTTCAGGTAAGTTTGCCATAACGATTCACATTTTGACTTTACTGACAAAATTCCCAAATGATTATTTATCATCTGAGTTTATTGCGGGTAGTATTAATCTGAATCCTGTTTTGGTTCGAAAAGAAATTGCCAATTTAAAAGCGAATCATATTGTAGAAAGTAAAGAAGGTAAAAATGGCGGAACGAAACTATCAGTCGATCCTTCAAAAATTACCTTAAAGGAGATATTCGAAATGACTTTTGAATCGATTAATTTAGGTTATGCCAAAAATCAGCCTAATCCGGATTGTCCGGTCGGTAAAAAAATCAATCAAAATTTAAGTGCTTTATATGCAGATATGAATCAAAAAGTTAGTTTGCAATTAGAAGGTATTTCTTTGGAAGATTTTTCGAATCAATTCTAAAACTATTTTTTTAGACAAAACTGTAACATTTTTTATTACTAATTAAAATTATATATTATGAAAATTGCCATTATTGGAGCAACCGGATTTGTTGGCTCAGCCCTTTTAAACGAATTAGCAAACAGAAATCATGAGATTACTGCTATTGCAAGAAACCCTAAAGACACATCGAAAGTAAACTGGAAAAGTGCTGATATCTTTAATGTAGAAGCCCTGGCAGAAATTTTAAAAGGAAACGATGTTGTGATTAATGCCTATAATTCAGGATGGACAAACCCAAACATATATGATGATTTTATTGCCGGATCAAAATCGATTCAGGAAGCAGTAAAAAAATCAGGTGTTAAACGCTTTATTACCATTGGTGGTGCCGGAAGTTTATTTGTTGCTCCGGGTTTGCAAGCGGTAGACACTCCTGATTTCCCAAAAGAATATCATGCCGGTGCAACAGCTGCCAGAGATTATTTAAATATTCTGAAAGAAGAAAAACAACTGGATTGGGCCTTTTTTAGTCCGGCTTTCGAGATGCACCAGGGAATTACCACAGGAAGAACAGGTAAATACCGTTTAGGCTTGGATAATCCTGTGCTTAATGATGAACAAAGAAGTATTTTATCTGTAGAAGACCTGGCAGTTGTGATTGCTGATGAAGCAGAAACTCCAAAACATCATCAGGTTCGTTTTACTGCGGCTTATTAAAATAAGAATTTCACGAATTAAAATATTAAGCAAGCTGATCATTAATGCTAATTGATGAAATTAGTGTTCTATTTGCCCAAACAGTTTCAAAGAAATCCTTTTTTGAAACTGTTTTTGTTTTCTGTACTTTTACGGTACCAAAAAGTACATTTTGTCAAGTTCAAAAAACCAAACAGGCAGTTTACAGGAAAAAGCCGGAATTTCACCACCTGAAATCACCAATGCTTCTGCTATTCATCAAATTAAGAAAAACAGAAGACAACAACCTTCTGCAACGGAATTAATTGATGGAATCTTAAACAGTAACAGAACAGCCCTAAGTCGTGCGATTACTTTAGTTGAAAGCACAAATCCTGAACATGCTGAAAAAGCAAATCAGGTGATTAATGGTTGTTTACCTCACGCTAATAAATCTATCCGAATAGGAATTACCGGAGTTCCGGGTGTTGGAAAAAGTACTTTTATTGAAGCTTTTGGAAGTTTTTTGACGCATTTAGGAAAAAAAGTGGCTGTTTTGGCAGTCGATCCAAGCAGTTCGCTTTCGCACGGAAGTATTCTGGGTGACAAAACCCGAATGGAGGAATTGGTAAAAGATGAGAATGCTTTTATCCGTCCAAGTGCTTCGGGAGATACTTTAGGAGGCGTTGCCCGAAAAACACGTGAATCTATTATTTTATGTGAAGCAGCAGGTTTTGATACTATTATTATCGAAACGGTTGGCGTTGGCCAAAGCGAAACCGCCGTTCATAGTATGGTTGACTTTTTTTTATTACTGAAAATTTCCGGTGCCGGCGATGAACTTCAAGGGATTAAACGTGGCATTATGGAAATGGCGGATGCTATTGTCATCAATAAAGCAGATGGCGACAACATCAAAAAAGCGAATCAGGCAAAACTGGAATTCAACCGGGCTTTGCATTTATTTCCGCCTAAAAAATCAAAGTGGCAACCAAAAGTGACAACTTGCAGCGCCATTACAAAAGACGGCATTACAGAAATCTGGGAAACTATTTCTGCTTATCTGGAACAAACGAAAATTTCAGGTTATTTTAATGAAAACAGAAAAGATCAAAACCATTTCTGGATGCTGGAAACGATTAATGAACAACTCAGGCTAAATTTTTACAACCAGCCTGAAATCATTTCACAATTAGAACAAAACAAAAAAGCAGTGCAAAACGATGAAATTTCACCTTTTGCAGCTGCTCAGCGTTTATTGAAATTATATTTTAGCAAAGGTTCAAAGTAGCTTTGAACCTATTTTTTAATAAAGGCACAAAGTAGCAAAGGCTCAAAGCGACAAAGGTTTTATACTCTGTTACTTTGAACCTTTATTCCTCTGAACCTATTTTTTAATAAAGGCACAAAGTAGCAAAGGTTTTACACTCTGTTTCTTTGAACCTTTATTCCTCTGAACCCCTGAACCTATTTTTTAATAAAGGCACAAAATAGCAAAGGTTCAAAAGCGACAAAGGTTTTACACTCTGTTACTTTGAACCTTTGTCCCTTTGTTCCTCTGAACTTATTTTTTAACAAAGGCACAAAGTAGCAAAGGCTCAAAGCGACAAAGGTTTTATACTCTGTTACTTTGAACCTTTGCTACTTTGTTCCTCTGAACTTATTTTTTAACAAAGGCTCAAAGCGACAAAGGTTTTGCACTCTGTTACTTTGAACCTTTGTCCCTTTGTTCCTCTGAACCTATTTTTTAATAAAGGTCCAAAGTAGCAAAGATTTTACACTCTGTTTCTTTGAACCTTTGTTGCTTTGTTTCTTTGAACCTATTTCTTTCTCAATTTATACTTATTCTCTTTATATAAATTTCCTGCAGTAATTACATGTGCTAAAGCATCTTTTGCTAATTCTTCATTTAATTTAACCGGAATTAAAGTCGTATCATTTTTGATTTCAAATTGCAATGGTTTTAAATTTGGCTGCATAATTACAACCTGATTTTCGACTCTAAAAGCGTTGATGTCATTAAACTGCATAATTGATCTTCCTTGTGTTTTCGGGTCTAATTTATTTAGATTTCTTCCTACCATTGGGGTTTCAAACGGAAGCCCTAAATAACTTAATAACGTTGGCGGGATATCAATTTGACTGGCCAGTTTACTATACGAAACTCCTTTAGGGACTCCTGGCCCCATTATTAAGGCCGGAATATGAAATTTATTAATTGGTACTAAATTTTTTCCGTAGGTTCTGGTATTGTGATCTGCGATTACAATGAAAATGGTGTTTTTGAAATACGGCTCTTTTTTCGCCATTTCGAAGAATTTCCCAATCGAAAAGTCGGCATATTTCATGGCATTATTTACCGTAGCCGGTTTTGCATCATAAGGCTTAATTCTTCCCGCAGGATATTCAAAAGGTTCATGGTTTGAAGTAGAGAACATCAAAGAAAAGAAAGGTTTATCGCCTTTTGCTTTAAAGTAATTATTCGCTTTCGTTACCAAATCTTCATCAGAATACCCCCAGGTTCCTTTAAAAGCATATTTGTTTCCATCTGATTCAAAATCTTCCTGATCTATAATATCCTGAAAACCGTTTCCGTTAAAAAAAGAAGCCATGTTATCAAAATTTGCCATTCCGCCATAAATAAAACTCGTGCTATACCCTTTTTGTCTTAAAGCATCTGCAAGTGTAAAAAATCCTTGTTGTGAGTTTCCTAATTTCACTACACTTTCTGATGGTGACGGTAAAAATCCGGTTACCACTGCTTCAATCCCACGAACACTTCTTGTTCCGGTACAATATAAATTGGTAAACAATAAACCTTCTTTTGATAATTTATCGAATTCAGGGGTTAATGGTTTTCCTCCTAAAATCCCAACATATTCAGCTCCTAAACTTTCCTGCAGAAAAATCACCAAATTGTACGGTTTCTTCAAAAGTGTATCCGGTTGCTGTACATGTAAAAACGGAATTTCGGCATCGGTAAAATCATTTGGTCCGGCAATCATATATTTTTTAACACGGGCAATGGCTTCTGCTTCTTCCATTTTACCATACATTTTTGTGTTGCCTTCATTTTTAATCGAATACGCCGCAAATGCTACCGTATAAAATGAATTTAATCCTAAAGTATTGGTGAGTTGATCTGTTGAAAAAACAGCATTACTGGCATTGATCGGACGTTTTGAAGTAAGACTGGAACGTGCCCCAAAAAACAATAAAAATGCCACTAACGGGAAAAGCATTAATTTGAATTTGTATTCGGTACCGGTTGTGTAGAAATATTTTTTTCCTTTTTTGAAAGCAAAATACAAAACTATTCCCAAGATTAAAAAAGTCACCACAATCGAAGTCAGATAACTTTTTAGAAGCATTCCTACTACTTCCTTAGGATAAATTAGATAATCTAAGAAAATTTTATTGGGACGCGTATCGTATTGTTTTACAAAATCAGGTGAAGCTAATTCTACAAAAAGAATCAGAAACAGAAATAAAAAGCTGTAAATCACCAAAAAATTATTGGTGAACTTTAGCCACTTATTAGGTAGAAAAGTAATTAAAACTGCTGGTAAGAAAGATAAATAACATAATAATATTAAATCCATTCGAAGTCCGATTGGAAAGATATACCAGAAATTTGGTGTTTCTACTACTCTGTCTTTAAAAATAAAAAACAAAAAGATCCGGCTTAAAGTAGTAATTAGCAATCCGATTGCTATAAAGTTAAAAATGGGTTTTAAAAAACTTAATTTTTTCATTTGAAAAATTTAGAACGTGAAAAACTTAAAATGACTATTCTTCGTAACGATTTATTTCGCGGTCGTAAAATTCATTTGCCAAAACAATCAAGCCTTCCATTTCAGCATTCAATTCTGCTTCGTCCAGATCTTCTGCTTCTTCCATAAATTCTACCTCATCATCTTTTAGGTTGATGATAAATCTTGGGTAATCAAGGTGAATGATAAAAATATCATCCGGGAAGTCAGTATTGTCTCCGAGTAAAAATTTAGGTAATTCCATGTTATTTGTTTTTTGTATTTATTTTTTTTGCCACAGCTTAAAAGGATTAAAAAAGATTTTACAATGCTGTGAATTCCTGTAATACCTGACTGCACTATTTATAATTTGCTCCAGTTTTAATTTCTGTTCCTGTGTTTTCAGGGGCAAAGATTAAAATGTTTATTTATAATCTGCGAAAACCCTGTTAATCTCACAGACTGTTTTTCTGTTCAAATTTAACTATTTGAAAATGAATTCCGGATTAATTTTTTGGTTAAGTAATGAAAGCGAATGTAAAGGAAAATTGCCGCAGAGGTGCCGCCAATTCAGTACTCCCTGGTTTTCCTACCATTATATTATCGACAATACCAATTAAAGTATGGCCAACCATTCCTAATATAATAGGATATGCTAATCTTAAATTATATGAAAACTCTTTAGTGTACTGCTTTAAATTCACTACAATTCTTTTTTAGTCGGCAAAGATAATCAGAAGCTTTGGATTCTTTCCTATTATTAAAAACATAAGCAAACATTAAGTCAAATTTGCCTGATCTCAATATTATATAACAATTTTTAAAAATTATATAACAAGCCAAAAAGGGCTCTCTTATACTTTTACATTATTAATAATTCAAAAATATTTGCCATGAGAAAATTACAAATGTTATGCCTATCTGCCTTCGCTTTTTTATACGCCAATGCAACTTTCGCTCAGGAAAGTGAAGTAAAAAATTACGATCAGGGCTTTAGATTAGGATTCGGATTAAACGGAGGACTTCCGACAGATAATGCTTACGACTGGTCTTTAGGAGGCGATGTACGTTTGCAATATGATTTAACAAAGAAAACATCATTAACCCTTACAACTGGTTTTACCAATTTATTTATGGGAAAAGATGAAAATGGGGTTGATGTAAAAGATCTTGGGTTTATTCCGGCAAAAGCAGGTTTTAAAGCTTTTATCTGGGAAGATCAATTTTATGTTTTAGGTGAAGTAGGTGCGGGTTTTGCCGTTACAAACGGTTATAATGACACTACTTTTTTATGGGCGCCAGGAATTGGGTACGCCAACAAATACATTGACATTAGTGTCCGTTATGAAGACTATAACAAATTCAAAACCAACCAGGTGGCTTTACGTCTAGCCTATGGTTTTGACTTATAAAGGGAGGGTTTATTTTATTTTTTTGTTTTTGGTATGAGCCCGACAGATCGCATAGTCTGTCGGGTTTTGTAATTTTATACCATTGGTCAAAACAGAAGTGCCATTAGTCAAATGATTTTTTAAGATTGGTTTAGAACGCGGTAATTCGCAGAAAAATTAATCCAATCATGAACAAAACAATTCTTTATCTCCCGCAACTTTTTCTTTTTTTACTATTTACCATTACAGCCCGTTCGCAATCCGGAATTTCAGGTGAATTTAAAGTCGATTATGTTCCTTTTTCTAAATACGTGAGGCCAATTGACAGTACAAAAACAAATGCCGAGAGCAATTTCAAAAGAGCCCAAATTGCTTTTGAAGTACCTCTCTCTTTAGAAATGGACCAATACAATCATCCAAGGCTCTGGTCTGTTTTTCTTAATGGGAGTTATGCCAGAATGGAAAACAAAAATTATGAAATTCAAGATCTTCCGGTAGATTTTCAAGGCGGCTTTCCAAATGAACTTCTAAATGCACAAATTGGCGTTAAACATTTACGTTCCATTTCTTCGTCCTGGTCGCTATTAGTTATGGCTTCTGTTGGCGTTTATACAGATATGGTCGAAATTAATAAAGATGATGTGCTGATTCAGGGTGGAGTTCTTTTTATCAAACAATTCAATCCTAATCTGGCTTTAGGTTTAGGGCCTGTTTTAACCAATAGTTTTGGTGTTCCGATGGTACTTCCGGGGATTTATTTTAATTGGGAATCCAAAGGGGCTTTACATTTTAAGATTACTTTTCCTGAAGGCTTAGAATTAGGTTACCGAATGTCTGATACATTTGACTTAAAAGCAGTGGTAGAATTAAGCGGTATGACGGCAGAAACTAAAGTCAGAAACAAATCGATGTTATTAGGTTATCAGCAAATCATTGCAGGTTTAAGACCTCAGATAAAATTTGGCGAACACTGGACATTAGAACCTACCGCCGGAACTACTCTGCTTCGCAGTTTCTCGACTACTAATCGAAAAATCAAAGATATTTTTAAAGAAAAAGAGATGGCAGATCCAAGATTTACCACAACTTTTTATGGAGCAATAGCCCTAAAATGGAAATTTTAGAACTATCGGCTTAATAAGTTTTTATAGACTACCTCTTTCAATAATGCTTCGCGGCGTGTTCTTGAAATGGGTAGTTCTTGTCCTTTAACAAACAATCGTCCGCCGGAAACTGAATCGATATGCGTAATATTGACCAAA
This sequence comes from Flavobacterium sp. FlaQc-48, assembly GCF_044007335.1. Lineage (NCBI taxonomy): Bacteria > Pseudomonadati > Bacteroidota > Flavobacteriia > Flavobacteriales > Flavobacteriaceae > Flavobacterium > Flavobacterium sp. FlaQc-48. Next base: position 36,216 of record NZ_JBIPCR010000024.1, read on the forward strand.
AAGGATTTGTGAATTCTAAAGAAAATTTCTGTTGGCAGCGTTTCTTCTAATGAAATCATGGTTTGATGAATGACTATTACTTTATCTTTAAAATGAAGTTTAGCATAGTTCTGCATGCCCTCGATATATAAAATGTCTACCCAGGAAATCTTATGAAATCCCTCTTCCTGACGTACATATAAATACGGATCTAATTGATTTTGTTTTGGAGATTGTATCATTTGATACCATTGTCTGGCTTTTAAAGAAGCCTGATAAAATCTTTGAAACGTGATAGGTTTTAGTAAATAATCGACTACCTGCAAGCGATAACCGTCTAAAGCATGTTCTGAATAGGCTGTGGTAAAAATCACTAAAGGCGGATTATCTAAAGATTCCAGAAATTCTAATCCGGAGAGATACGGCATATTAATATCCAGAAATAATAAATCAACCTGTTTTTCCTGAACATACGAAGTCGCTTCTAATGCCGAAGCACAAGTACCAATGACTTCCAGGAAATCAATTTTAGAAACAAAATCTACTATTCCGTTTCTGGCAATAGGTTCATCGTCGATAACGAGGCATTTCATAGTCATATTTGATGTTTTTTTAAACTACTTATTCTTTATTTTTTTCACACAGATCTTGCAGATTTATTTTGCTATCCAGTTTTAAAAATTATTTTAAATCTAAAACCACTGTAACGGTAAAATCGGAATCAGTCTTTTCTATATTCAGCTGATATTTTTCAGGATACTGAATGGCCAGTCTTTTCTTTACATTTTCAAGTCCCAACCCCTGACTTTTAGAAGGCAGTTTGTATTGCTCTGTATGGGAGTTCTCTATTCTAAAAATCAATTCTTTATTTTCCTGTCTGCATGATAAGTGTACATATCCTTTTTGATTTGGAAGTCGGGAAACGTGTTTAAAAGCATTTTCGATCAGGGGAACTAAAAGTAACGGTACAATCTGAAGTTGACCGTCTTCGATATTCCATTTGCTTTTTACTTCTAATTCATTTCCCCAGCGGGTTTTTTCGACAGCAATCAAATCTTTCAAATACTTAATTTCGAGATGTAATGGCACATATTCTTTATTGCATTCGTACAGTTGATATCTTAAAATATCCGAAAACTGAACTAATAATACCGAGGCCAGCTTTACATCGCTTTGCATTAAAATATGAATATGGTTAAGCACATTAAACATCAAATGCGGATTGATCTGATCCTGCAAAATCTTGATTTGTGCCTCAAGATGAACTTGTTTTAATGCAGCATGGTTTTGTTCGATGACATTATGTTCCTGATAAAACCGAAGTCCGCAGGCGGTACCGTTAATTAAAATGGCCGCCGGAATACTGCCGCAAAATCGCGACCATAAAAAATGAACAGAGCTTAAATCACCATCACCAGGATATGCCCGAACTCTCGAAATTTCATCTGAAAAAACAGTATAAATCAAAGCCAGACAGAGTGATAAGAGTAGTGTAACAATAACGCTTTGTACGGCAAACCAATTCATTTTGTTTTTTCTCAATGCATTTGGCAATATAACATCGCTCAAAAAATGAGCTAAAAAAACAGAGCATATTAGCACTAAAACAGCCTGATAAGTAGCCGACCAAAAATCGAAGTCTTCTATCATCTGAGCCCATATTGTGATCCCTAATAAGCTCCAGAAAAAGACTAAAAATATCCAATGTCTGTTTTTATTAATTGTAATCATCTAAAATAATTTATATTCAAAATTACCCCTATATTTTCTAAAGGAACAGCAAAGAACCAAAAAGATTCTTTGCTGCATATAAGGTTAAACAATAATTTTTTTGTTACAAGAAAAAATAGCCAACGCCCACGTTAAACGAATTGGGTTTAGAACTAAAATTTTTATTCACATTATTTAATCCGCCCTGATAGGTGAAGTCAATAGTAAATTTCCAAACCTCAACTCCTGCCCCAACCTGATAGCCAATATTAAATTTATCGAATTTAGTATCCGTATTTTTTAATGGGTTCAGTGACGAAAAATTTTCATCTAAAGTATAAGAGTAAACACCGCCTCCAAAAAGCCTAATATTGAGAGCAGCAAGATCAACCACTTTATAACCTATAACCAAAGGCATTTCGATACTTTGCCATTTTGCATTTTTAGCTCCGGCTACAGAAGAATTTTCAATTTTAGAAGATTTTCCGCTATACAGGATTTCATTTTGAATATAGAATCTTTTATAATCAAATCGCGCCATAAAGCCCCCAAAATAGCCCACAGCATAATTCGAATTAAAACCATCCGAAACCGGCAATTCAGAATAATTGGATCCGCCTTTTATTCCAATATGAATTGGAAATGCAGATTGCGCATTTATTTTAGAGGAAATTAATCCTAGTAGGAAAACGGTAAGCAACAATAATAATTTGTACATGTTCATGATAATAGTTTTTATTAATTTGATGCAAAGGAGCACAAACCATAAACGCTATTAAAATTAGTTTGATGAACTACATTGTTGTTTTGACCAACGGAATTGTATAAAGATTTTTGCCCCGAATTAGCATGAAATTTTAATTAATACCAAAAATATTTAACCGCAAAGTTTGCAAAGTTTTTATCTGCTGAGAGCACAAAGTTCGCAAAGCGATCAGGATTTGGCAGATTTAAAATCCGTGAAATTCGCCGCTCCTTCCCCATCTTCACTCTTCACTCTTCACTCTTCACTCTTTCCTCTTTACTCTTTCCTCTTTACTCTTTACTCTTTACTCTTTACTCTTTACTCTTTACTCTTTACTCTTTACTCTTTACTCTTTACTCTTTACTCTTTACTCTTTACTCTTTACTCTTTACTCTTTACTCTTTACTCTCTACTCTCTACTCTCTACTCTTTACTCTTTACTCTAAATATTCCTTATCCGTCAACGTTCTCATAAAAGCAATCAATTGTTTCTTTTCTTTATCAGATAAATTCAGTTTGTCTTCGGGTAAAGTCTGGTTGGGCACATCAAATCCCAGACCTGATCCTCCGCCCTGATCATAAAAATCAATTACCTCTTCCAGCGTTTTATAAACACCATTATGCATGTATGGAGCTGTTAATACTATATTTCTAATGGTAGGCGTTTTAAAAGAATGTTTATGAATAGCAGCTTGCGTAATAACAAACTTGCCCAGGTCTCCGTCGAGTTTTTTATTTTTATTGGGAGTTCCTAAAATCTCACTTTCAGATCTGTCGAAATTTGGCGGAACAGTTCCGTTGGTAAGCGGAATAAAATGACAGGTTGCACATTTGGCTTTTCCGGCAAATAAATTAAATCCTGCTTTTTCATCTGAGGTAAAGGTGGTTTTGTTTTGCATGTAACCATCAAACTTAGAATCGTAATGACTTAATGATCGAATATAAGATGCCAGAGCATTTTTGATTGCAAATTCATTTATTTCTCCTTTTGGAAACGCTTTTTTGAACTCTTTTAAATAGTTTTCATTTTTTTGAATAGCCAAAGCTGATTTTTCTAAAGAGCCGTGCATTTCGTTTTCATTTTTAATAACTGCGATTGCCTGATCTTCTAAGTAACTCACACGTGAATCTGCAAAAAACACACGCTGAAAAGCGATGTTGGTCAATGTTGGCGTATTGCGCTGAATCATTGATTTTCCGTCTAATGAAACTGCTCTTTCCAATCCATCTGTAAAAGCTTTATCGGCGTGATGGCAGGAAGCACAAGAGCGGGTATTGTTTCCGGATAAAATGGGGTCATTGAATAACTTTTTGCCTAAAGCAATTTTTTCCGGTGTAGTTTGATAATCGGGAAAACCTGAAAATGCTTCGGGATCAAAGGCATCTTTATCGAATAAAGTTTGTGCGGTAACTTTTAGACCTCTTTGCTCTTTCAGTAACGGAATTCCTAATTCGGCTTGCGTTTTAAAAAGTCCTCTGCTTAGCGGATTTAAAATTTCTTTGATAAAATATGCCCGGTCAAAAGCATTAAAATTGCTATTCGATTTTAAATATTTTTTTCCTTTTTCCAGAATTCCCAGCACTTGTTTTCGATTCGCAACTGATTCATTCTCCAGATAAACCCGATAATATTTTTCGATAGTTTCCAGAGTCACTGAAGCTTCAGGAAGTGAGTTCAGGACAACCGGAGAATCAAAACCTGTAATTCCCAACGTAATAATTCGGTACACTTCTAATCGCATGGCATCAAAAACATGAGCATCAGTCAATTCATTAGAATTTGCCACTTTTTCTAACCGAATTAAATTTGCTGATAAAACGCCCAATTCCTGAAGCAGTTCTTTTTTAATCTTTTTGTTATATTTCGGAAAAACCAATTCCTCCACAACCTGAAAACCTTCGGGTGGAACTGTCATTTTATCATTTTCTTCAAACTCAGGTATGGCAGGTCCGTTGATCGATTTAGAAACGGCTGGCGAATAATACTCACTGATCATTTCGACCTTTTTGTAGCTTTGGTGTGCTTCCAGAAATTGTCGCTGAATTTGCGCTTCGGTAGAATCCGCTTGTACAGAATATTTAAGTTTGGCTACTTTTTCAGCCAATAAAGTAATATCAGCCTGAAACAACTCATTTATTTCCTGATGTTTGTTTTTTTTCTGACAAGCAACAAATGACACTAGGAACAACAAACAATATATTTTTTTCATGATCTAATAACAATTAAAAGAGGAATATTCAGAAAAACAGAAACCACTACCTCAAATAGAAATAGTGGATGACTGTTTTGTAATGATTTAGAAATTTATCTCGCCAAACCTTTTATAACTACAATTTGACTTGCTTGGTTTTCTTCAGGACGGTTTGTTCCGCCATCAGGTTTTAAATATTTTGTACCAGTCCATGAATGCGGCTGTATACTTAACATAAAAGTATCCGGAATACCCAATTGTTCAGATACATCAATTAATGCTCCATATTCCCAAACGCCTTTTTTGCTTGGATCAAGGTCCTTTGTAGCTACATTATATTTTGCTGCATCAGTTGCTGTACGACGGTGATCTAATTCTACCACAACTTTCAAATCTTTAGTCGCTATATTATATTGATAGATGTAAGCATCATGAGTTTCGTCTCCATATCCGTTTGCATCTTCCTGAACGTAAACATAGTTTTTAGTCACACAAATATTATCCGGATTCTGGAATTTACCAGCAATTCCAGAACGGTTATCACCGTCAAGAATAACTTCAAGAGTTCCTTTTAAAGGGTCGGCAGCATCAAGATTTAATCTGTAAACTCTCCCGTATTTCGTTCTTGAAGCATCGGCGTTTGTTTTTGTAATATCCTGTCCAGTTACATTAAAATACAATTCGCGATCGGCATTTTCTCCCCCTTTACGGTAATCTAAATCTTCTACGCGACCAAATTTAATCGCTTTCAAAGTATTTACCGCTGCATTAATCTGAGCGCCTGTAAGCGTTGTATGATTTTCGATTTTCACAAAAGAAACCGGGTACGTTTTAGCAACTTCCATATCTTTCTCTCTTTGGTTGTCGTCGTTTCTTTTTAGCATATACAAAGAACCTCCGGTTAAATCACCAACAGTATTTGATACATACATAAAAACCTGACCTCCGTAAGTTCCAGAGTCATCATCACCAATAACAACTACTGTTTTACCTTTGTAAGCATTAGTGCGCAATGGCAAAGCATTCTCAGCACTCAAACGGCCAAATCCCGGTAATTCTTTAGATACAGATGCTGAACCTGCGCTTCCGTAAGGATCTAATGCATGCGTACGAGATTCTTCTCCGGATTCTCCACAAGTCAAATAAACCGGTCCAAAACCATTTTCGGCCTGAGTTGCCATTGTTGCACCGCATAATCTCCAGGTTCCTCCGCTAGAATTTAGCAAATATTCCCCTTTAACAGGTTTAAAGGTTTTGTCAAGTGTAATTCTCGAAACAGCAAAATTATCTTCGTTGTTTACTAAAAAAGTAAAAGTTCCGTCAGTATTTTTTAATAAACCGGAACCATCAGCAGAACCTCCAAAAACAAACTTAGGGCTATCTGGAAAAACGTCGTCTGAACTAAAAAGAGAATAAATTTTTAAATTCTCAAAACCTGCCTGCGCTTTTAATAAACTTGGCGTAACAGATTGATCCTTTAATACAACGCTCGTTGGTTCTGTCTCATCTTTAGAGTCGTTGTTGTTACAAGATGTAAGTAACGAACCTAAAAAAATTAGGGGTAGAATAATTCTTTTCATAAAGCTAAAAATTGGTTTTATTTTTTTTTACAAAGTAAATCCCTACTCTTTAACTTAAAATCATTTTGATATTATCAAAAAAATAAAACTCTTAGCAAAAAAAGTGCAACAGGGTTAAAAAAATTAACATTAAATTAGTAATACAAAATACTCATAAACTTACAGTAACATTAAAGCAAAAAAAAGAGCCTTATTTCTAAGACTCATTTTCTAATTGTTTTTTATAAACTCCTATATTTTCCTTAATATCTTCAGGCAATTCCGGTTCTTTAATATCCGTATGTTTCTGCATTTCTTCCCAGATGATCTTTGCCACAATATAACGTGCCATCTCTTTATCATCTGCGGGAATCACATACCACTGAGCATCTTTAGTCGAAGTTTTATTGATGGCTTCTTCATAATATTCCTGATATTCATCCCAATGTTCACGTTCCTTTAAATCCCCTACTGAGAATTTCCAGTTATGTTTTTCTTCTTCCAATCTGCGTAATAAACGTTGTCGTTGTTCTTCTTTACTTAAGTGAAGAAAAAATTTCAGTACAATAATTCCGTTCTGCGTAATATGTTTTTCAAAATTATTGATTTGCTCGATTCTGTTCTTCCAAAAATCCTTAGGAATATCTTCTACTTTTTCTATTCCCGGCAGATTCTCCGCCAGAATAAATTCAGGATGTACACGCGTTACCAGGATATTCTCGTAATGCGTACGATTAAAAATCGCATACTTACCTTTTTCAGGCAAAGCCATGTAATGTCGCCATAAATAATCATGTTCTAATTCTGCAGAAGTCGGTGTTTTAAAACTATGCACCACAACACCACGCGGATTAAATTCCTTGAAAACCTCACGAATCAGACTATCTTTCCCTGAGGTATCCATGCCTTGTAAACAAATCAAAACTCCGTACCTGTTATGGGCATACATCGTATCCTGCTGTTTACTTAATTTAGATTGTACCTTATCCAGTTTTTCTACCTTTTCATCATCATCCGCTTTTACCTCCAACAAAGTCGGAATCTTTGATAATTTTATTTTATCTGTAACTTTAAAATCATTTGGATCTATCGATTTCATATTTTTCCATTTTTATATTATAAATATACTAATTTTACGAAGCATATTCCTGCTATTCATTGCAATACTTTTTCGATAAATTGTTTTTTACCAGGACATAACAAGAGCTTCCGCCGGTCGCTTTGTTCTGTCAGGAAAAAAATACAATTTCTCCTCAAAGCATTTTCATTGCTATCAGGGCTATATTTTAGTATTCAAAACAAAATTCATGGAAAAATTCACCTTAGAAATATTATTTCAAATCATCGGAATCGGTTCGGCATCCGGATTATTTTTCAATAACGATTCATTATATATTATTGGCGACAACAGCGGTTATTTATATGAATACAACATGCAGAATCAGCAATTAAACCAACATGCTTTAATTGATAATCCAACACAAAACATTCCCAAAAACCTAAAACCCGATTTTGAATCTTTAACTCATCATAACGATACCTTATACGTTTTTGGTTCCGGCTCAACCGAAAACCGAAACAAAATGATTGCCTTTGACATAAAATCAAAAACCGTTTTACAGAAAAACAATCTCGTTGATTTATACGCTGTAATGCAAAGTTTCGGATCTATAAAACCGGAAGATTTCAACCTGGAAGGCGCCATTTTCGATGGCGAAAACTGGTATCTATTCAACCGAGGAAACGGAATCTCGAACAAAAACACCATCTTTACAATTCACGCTAAAAATCTGGGAGAAGAATTTGCATTGGTTGCTACCAATTATAAACTTCCAAAAATAAAAGGTGTTCGTTCCAGTTTTACCGATGCTATTTTGGTCGAAGATAAAATCTATTTCCTATCCACTGCCGAAGACACCAAATCAACTTACGATGACGGTGAAATCCTTGGAAGTTTTATTGGCAGAATCGATCTTAAAACCATGAAAATAGATTTTACGCAAAAAATCACGGCAACTAATAAGTTTGAAGGGTTGACTTTCTATAAAAAAGAAAACAACAAAATCGAGTTTTTGCTTTGCGAGGATAATGATACTGAAGTATTGGAAACTAAGATTTTTAAATTGAGTTTACCGGTTAAGTAACACGAATTTCCATGAGAAAAATAATTCTTTCCTTACTAGTTTTCATTCTTCTGGCTGCCAGCTATCTATTTTATGATTTTAAAACAAAAAAGGAAAACTTTGGGTATTTAAATCCAAAAACAGAAAAGAAAAACTCAAAAATTTTGTATCCGAAAGATTTAGATCCAAAATCATTTATTGCCCTTTTTACAGAGAACTATAACAAAGATTCCAAACTGAATTTTGTAACAATGACGGGAGATTTTCCTTATAATTGGGTAAAACCAAATGATGTTCACTATTTAATATCAGTTATGAGATCTAAAGAAAAATGTTGCGGATATATGAATACCTTCTCTTCTTTTATTTCAAGTGAAAATGGCGAAGTTGGAGGCTTTGCCATAATCTTCCTGAACTCATATATTTCAAAAACAAAAATTAATATGGGCTTGAATTGCAATCCCGGAACAAATATTGAATCCGTTAGAAAAATTGAAAAATGGTATCAAAAGAATCATTAAAGATTTTTCAAATTGAGTTTACCCGTTAAATAAAAACGTTGCTAATCTTTGTGTTATAATTATACCACAAAGATTAGCAGTGTATTGAGGATTCCGAAATTTCAAAAAAGTGTACTATTATGTATCCCTGAAACAAAACCTCTGTAACTTTGAACCTTTGACACTTTGAACCTTAAAAAAAAACTTTTTTTTTAACCCGTCCCAACCTTTTTATCTTTTTAACCCTCTTTAGTATAAAGACAACAATTGTGATAAACGAAACGCTAATTTCTAACTGCAAAAAAATGAACCGAGATGCACAGCGTCAGGTTTATGAGCATATGGCTCCAAAATTGTATCGCGTTTGCAAACGATACCTCAAAAAGGAAGAAGAAATAGAAGAAGCTATGGCTGACGCTTTCTATACCATATTCACAAAACTGGAACAACTTAAAGAAGTTCTGGCTTTTGAGGCCTGGGCGCGAAAAATAACGGTTAACCATTGTTTGGCAACCATCAAGAAAAACACCAATTTCAATATGTACCTTGATGATGTCAAATTGCTTTCGCAACCTTTTACTGATGAAATTAACTCACTAGAAGAAGAAGATTTGCTCCATTTACTAAACCATATTCCCGAAGGCTGCAAAACTGTTTTTAACCTTTTTGTCATAGAAGGTTTCGCACACAAAGAAATAGCCGCCATACTTAACATTTCTGAAGGCACATCAAAATCACAATTGAATGCCGCTAAAACCAAGCTCAAGGACTTAGTAAATAAATTGTATTACCAAAAAGCAAAATAGTCATGGACAATCAAGATAAAATATTCGATAAATTTAAAGATGCCGCACGTAATTCGGAATCTAAAGATTTTCCTGGAATGGACAAAGTCTGGTCCCGTGTTGAAGAGAAACTCGATAAAAAAGAAGACAAAAAAACCATTTCATTATGGAAAAAAATTGCCATTGCCGCCTCTCTTTTATTACTCATTTCTATTGGATCGCAGTTTTTAACATCAGAGAAAACGACAACTGATCCTACAGTTGTGGTGAATGAAAACTCAAAAGAAAACATTCAAAGACCTGAAATAGAAAAAAACAACGCCATTGTTTCTGCAGAGGCACCACCGGCACCACAACCCGAAGCGCATAAAATTCCGGAAGACCAAATGATGCAGCCCAATCAGGTAGTACCAAACGTAGCGCCCGATCCTGTTTATGAATCCGTTGGCTCAGGAACAGCAGATGCTATTGCTGCGGCAGAACCAGCTGCAATCGTGCAGCCGGATTATTCTAATGAAAGCGAAAATAATACTTCAAAAGATAAAGCAGTCCAAAATTATGGTTCCTATCAAACAGAGAGAGAATCTGCCAAAGTAGCTTATGCTGATCAACATGCTCCAATGCCTAAGAAAAGCGCCCCTTTAATTGTTTTAAACGGAAATGCAATATCTCATAGTGACGATAATAAAAGAGATAAAATGATGCAGGCAGAGCTTCCAAATTTACAGCCAGAAAATGTAGATTCCTTAGTTGTACTGGATGCCCCATTATACATCATTGACGGTATTTATTATTCTGAAAACGATTTATTTGGCACAAACCCAACAAGTCCTTATGCGCCTTTGAATAAGCAGGAAATAAAAACCATTACCGTTCTTCAGGATTTGGAAGCTACCTCAAAATATGGCGAAAAAGGCAAAAAAGGAGTTGTTATAATTACCACCAAATACGGAAAACCAGCTCCTAAAAAATAGCGTAAAAGCTCAAAATTTCTTAGTCAAAGTTTTAAACTTTGACTAAGAAAAATCCAATATTATCTAAAATTTACCATCATGAAAAACGTAAAGCTTATTTCATTAGTCTTTGCTATGCTTATATCTTTCCCGGGAAAAGCCCAGAAGAAAACAATTTCTGGCGAAAATTCGAATGATAATGCCGCAACAATTGTGAAAACAAAAGACACAATTTCGGATATAAAGGTTTCAAATTCTGCCCCAAAAATTATTATATGTGCCCAATCCCGGCCTCTTATGAACGAACCAATATACATTATGAACGGAATTGTAATCGACTCGAAGCAGCTTTCTAAAATCAATCCTAATGATATTGAAAATATTAAGGTTTTGAGAGGAATTGAAGCAACTTCCCTTTACGGAAATCAGGCTATAAATGGAGTAATCGTAGTTACGACGAAAAGAAAAAAAACTATTAGAATCTCTGCGAGAAAATAGTAACAAAAAAAATATTTCAATTTCAATATGATCAAATTAACAGAATAAGTTTTACATTTGATTTTCTCTAAAGAAAAATTCAAAACAAAATCTTTACAAATCAATATCAAACAAATTTCATGCACCCAATTTTAAATCAGAATTTATTTCTTGTAAAAGAACATCTCGGAATGTTTAAAGCCGCTAACAACTATGACATTTATAATCCCGAAAGCAATCAGATTATAATGAATTGCAGAGAAAACAATCTGGGCTTTTTTACCAAAGTGATGCGCTTTACAGATTATAAAAGAATGACGCCTTTTAACATTGAAATTACAACTGCTTCCGGCGAAAAACTAATTTCTGTAAAACGTGGAATTGCCTGGTTTCGTTCTACCGTTGAGGTATTTGATGAAAAAGACCGTTTGGTGGGAACATTCAAACAAAAACTTTTATCTATTGGAGGAAAGTTCGAAATTCTGGATAAAAACGAAAAACCAATCGCCATGCTTCAGGGAAAATGGACAGGTTGGGATTTTAAATTTACGTACGAAAACAAACAATTGGCACAGGTAAGTAAAAAATGGGCCGGAATGGGTAAAGAGTTTTTTACCAGTGCAGACAATTATGTGCTTCAAATAGAAGAAACCGTAGCGCAGGACAGTCCGTTAAGACAATTAATTCTTGCCGCTGTAATGTGCATTGATATGGTTCTGAAAGAATAAATAAGTTGTTAAACTTAGATTAAGAAAATACCTCAAAGCATCATTTTAGTTTACAAAAGCTTTATTTTTGTTAGACTTAAATTGATGCTTTCTGCATTTCTAATATTAAAATCATGACAGACTTAAAAAATAAAAATGCCCTGATTACAGGAGCAGGAAAAGGAATAGGAAAAGCGATTGCCATTGCACTTGCCAAAGAAGGTGTCAACGTAATTTTAGTTTCAAGAACTCAGGCCGACGTGGATCAACTGGCTGCCGAAACTGCTGCACTTGGTGTAAAATCTTTGGCTTTATCTGCCGATGTTTCAGACATTAATTCGATCAATTTGGCAGTAGAAACAGCTTTAGCTGCATTTAAAGACATCGATATTTTAATCAACAGCGCAGGAATTGCTTCTTTTGGGAAATTTCTGGAATTAGAACCCGATGCATGGGAAAATATCATTAAGGTAAATTTGATGGGAACTTATTATGCAACCCGGGCGGTTATTCCAAATATGATCGAAAGACAAACCGGTGATATTATCAACATCTCTTCAACAGCCGGATTAAACGGAAACGCCCTGACAAGTGCCTACAGTGCTTCAAAATTTGCTGTTTTAGGACTTACGGATTCTTTAATGCAGGAAATGAGAAAACACAATATTCGCGTTACGGCATTAACACCGAGTACTGTAGCAACTGATATGGCAAAAGATCTAAACCTTACAGATGGTAATCCCGAAAAAGTAATGCAATCTGAGGATATTGCTGAATTGATCATTGCCCAATTGAAATTAAACCGTCGCGTTTTTATCAAAAACAGCAGTATCTGGTCTACGAATCCTTAATTAACAAAAAAATCCAAATTCCAATTACTGGTAAAATTGGAATTTCTATAAACTAACCTAATGGAACAATACTTAAGACAATTAATCGCCATAGAATTTACAGATAAAAAAGAGATTTTCACCGGGTTCCTTATTGATTATTCCGATGACTGGATTTTGCTTAGAAATAATCCCGAGGATTTTATATTGGATGGTTTTGTGATCCTGAAAAACAAAAATATTGAAGCAGTTCACAGAGATCAGGATCTGGCCTTTACTGAAAAAGTAATTCGTTTGAAAGGTTTAAAAACAAATGCTGAAGATATTATCCCCATAAGAGATTTGAGTTCAATCCTGAATTATGTCAATACTAAATACGGTATTTTTCAGATTTCGAAAAAATCAGCCAAATCAGCCTATTTAGGAAAACTAATAGCATTAAACGATGAAGAACTCACCATTGATTTTTTAGATATAAAAGGTCAGTTTGGAGGTGATTTGAGTTTTAATCCGGAGAAAATCAGGGTAATTGAATTTGATACCGATTATATTAATTCTTTGAAACTGGTTATTCCTGAGGATCAGAAATAGTTATTAAAAAACAGAAAAGCCCTTTTTAAAAAGGGCTTTTCTGTTTTTTGTTATTTCGAATTCCATTACTATTATTAGTATAGTTTCTTCTTCGCCATTACACACTTATATTTACGCTTCCGCTAATTTATTGAGAAACTCTAAACGAACGCTTCCATCCTCATCAATTTTTGTTAAGTTGATTTCTTGTAATGTATTTACCAATTCCGGATTCCATGGTGTTTTTACTTTTACGTAATTTTCGGTAAAACCGTGAATATATCCTTCTTTATTTTCACTTTCGAACAAAACAGTTCTGTTAGTACCTAATTGGGTTTCATAAAAAGCACGACGTTTTTTAACAGATAACCCACGTAGCATTTTGCTGCGTTTTGCTCTTACATTGGCGGGAACTATCCCAGACATATTGGCCGCTTCGGTATTGTCTCTTTCTGAATAGGTGAATACATGTAAATACGAAATATCCATTTCATTCAGAAAATGGTACGTTTCTAAAAAGTGCTCATCGGTTTCCCCGGGAAAACCAACAATTACATCTACTCCAATACAGGCATGTGGCATTACTTCACGAATTTTATTAACGCGTTCCGTATAAACCTCACGCAAATAGCGACGTTTCATTAACTTTAAAATATCATTGCTTCCGGATTGCAGCGGAATATGAAAATGAGGCACAAATGTTCTGCTTTTAGAAACAAATTCAATTGTTTCATTTTTCAATAAATTAGGTTCGATTGATGAAATTCTCAAACGCTCGATTCCTTCTACTTTATCCAATGCCTGAACTAAATCAAGAAAAGTATGTTCATGCTTTTTGTTTCCGAATTCTCCTTTTCCGTAATCACCAATATTGACTCCGGTTAAAACAATCTCTTTGATGTTTTGGGCTGAAATTTCTTTGGCATTTTGCAGGACATTCTCTAAAGCGTCACTTCTCGAAATTCCTCTTGCTAAAGGAATGGTACAATAAGTACATTTATAATCGCAACCGTCCTGAACTTTCAGGAAAGCACGTGTACGATCACCAATAGAATAACTTCCAACATAAAAATCGGCCTCGGCAATTTCGCAGGAGTGAACTTCCCCCATATCGTTTTTACTCAGGTCATTAATATAATCGGTAATTTTAAACTTTTCTGTAGCTCCTAAAACCAGATCAACACCATCGACAGCTGCTAATTCTTCTGGCTTTAATTGCGCATAACAACCTACTGCAGCCACAAAAGCTTTGTCGTTAAGCTTCATTGCTTTTTTTACCACCTGCTTAAACTGTTTATCTGCATTCTCTGTAACGGAACAGGTATTGATCACATAGATATCGGCAACTTCTTCAAAATCGACACGATCAAAACCTTCATCATTAAAGTTTCGTGCAATTGTAGAAGTCTCTGAAAAATTCAGTTTGCAGCCAAGCGTATAAAAAGCAACTTTTTTTCTATTTTCCATGGGAATAAACTACGTTTTAAGTAGTAAGATATTATATTTACATCTCTTTTAAAGAGTTTGCAAATTTACATACAATATTCTTTAAAATAAAATCAATAATATACTATATATCAATATTTTGCACGAAACATATATTTTAACTGATCTTAAAAAATCGTAAATTTAGCGAAACAGGCAGTGAATAAATTTTCTCTGTGTAAAACAACATTAGATTTCGATAAGAATAAAATGACAAAATCATCGATTAAATGCAAATATCACCGATTAAGTGCATTTTTTTAAGGATTAAATTCAAATTTTCTTACATTTAACTTTGTGAAGATAGATTTTAGAAGTAATTTCACTTCTTCAAAAAAGTGTCAATTAAAATTATATTATTTAAATAATAAATAGTTCATAACAATTTTGATTTTCCCTCGTTATGTTGTTGTTTTGTTATTATAAAAAATGGGAATGCCGAAAACCAGAAAGAGTAGGCAAAAATTAAAAATTAAAACTCCATATGAAAGCATTTTTACCCACAATCTGCTTGATGTTCTTAACCATTTTTAGCTCTCAGGCGCAAACTGCTGCCCCGGCTGCTAATCCATTTCCATCTATTAGTACATTGACAACTTGGGCGAGTTTAAACTCTCAGTCTCAATTTGATATTGCAATTCGTGCGGTTGGATTTAAATTTGAGGTTAAAGAACCGGGTGAAGGCTCTACGGCTTACACTTATATTCGTAAAGTAACAGTAAATGAAGTAAACTATACTGATAGAATTGTTTACAGAATTACGAGTAATAATTCGGCAAGTATTATTTCTTTGGTAACAGCTTCAACTGATTTAGTGAGTTTGTACACACCTCAATTGTCTACTTTCAAAAACAACAATTGTAAAACAGAAATGTCTAAAGACAAAAACACTACTTGTACTTGTTACGAAAGCGCTAATTTCGCTATCGATCTTTGCGACGAACGTGTAAAACTGACAATGGGTGACGGAAATAAATACTTTGTTTCTGTAGCTAAAAAATAATATCTGATACTAAGTATTAGAAACTATGAGCTGTTTTCCAAATCTTTGCAGATCTTAAAATAAAATTTAAGTTTACAAAGATTTGGAACGCATTTCTTAGAAATACTAAATGTTTGGATTTTTTAATTCGTACCAAACTTCGGACTCTCCTTCATATTCAAAAGCATTGACGTAACGCAAACCAAGCTTTTCCAAAATTTTTCTGGAGTTTTCATTTCCCGCATCTGCATAGACGTAAATAGCTTCGACTTTCATTACTTCAAAAGCATACTTTACAAATGCTTTTCCCGCTTCCCCAATGTTTCTCGATGAAACGATATCCTATTTCATAGAAATCTTTATGATTATTGATTTCATTGGTAATAAATTTTATCCCGGACCATCCTAAAAATTCATTTGTGTCTTTTAGGAGTACAGCCCAGCGCCCAGTTCCGAAATCTTTGTATTGTTGCTGAATAAATTCAATATACCCAAGGCTTTCATTAACATCTGTAATAGGTTTATTACCTACATACAAATGTACATTTGGGTTAGATTCCAATTCAAAAATTCCATCTACATCAGAAAGGAGTAATTCTCTTAAAAGCAAACGTTCTGTTTCAATTGGATCTTTCATGATTTTTAATTTAAAATATAACGCTGTACCACTTCGGCAACACCGTCATTATTATTTGAAGCTACAATTACATCCGCCCTGTTACGTAATTCAGGCGTTACATTATCCACCCAAACTCCCAGTCCCGCATATTCGATCATTGTTAAATCATTTCCTGCGTTTCCTACGGCAATAATCTCGCTTTGATGAATATGCAGCTTTTCAGCCAAAAGTTTTAAACTCGCTGCTTTATCAATTCCGTTCTGGGCAGCCTCCAGGAAAAAGGGTTTAGACATTGCAATGCTTAAATGTGGCATTGCTACTTTTAAATCCTTTTCTAACTCTTTTAAATAAGAAGGCTCTGCCAATAAAATACATTTTACTGCCGGTTTTTGAACTGCTGCTTTAAAATCAGGTACTTTATGGTGCGGCAATCCGGTAATCTCTTTTTCAATTTCGATATACTCCGAATCTGTTTCACTAACAATTTCACCATCAAGATAAGTAATAATATCCGTTTTCATTTTTATACTATAATCGTATAAATCATGAATTTGTTCCGGTGTTAAAGATTGTTCAAACAAGACAAGATCATCTTTTACGGTACTGATTACAGCTCCGTTAAATGAAATAATATAAGAATCGTATAAATCAAGTTGTAGTTCTTTGGCATAAGCAGTCATTGCCGATGTTGGCCTGCCTGAAGCCAGCACTACATGTACCCCTTTTGCCTGTGCTTCAAGAAGTACTTTTTTATTTAATTCTGAAATTTTATGATCGTCTGTCAACAAGGTATCATCCATGTCGAGCACTAACATTTTGTATTGCATACTTTTTTGAGTTTTCAGTTTTCAGCCCCAGTAATCAATGATGACCGAAACTAAGACTGTGACTATTTACTCTTTCTTAGATACTCATTCTAAATTCTTCAATAACCGGATTTGCCTTTGCAAAATCAGTTTCCTGAATAAATACTTCAACAGCTAAATCAGATTGCCCAAAACCACCTAAACGAGCAGACTGAATATTATCTTTTTTTACCGTTTCTACTCCCGCTTCTTCTAATCTTTCCTGCAAAGCAATTGCTAATACTTCACTTCCTGAATACACTTTCATTAATCCCATGACATTCTGTTTTTTATTATTATTTGAATTCTTTATTCTAAAATTATTTTTAATTGATCCTGAAAACCAACATTTTCATTCATCCCAATATGATCCTGATCTTTTAAAGGATAATACTGCGCTTTTCCTTTTAAAAGTTCATTTAATCGAACCGAGTTTTCATAAGGAATCAATTGATCCTTCATTCCATGAAAAATGTAAATTGGAGCTTTTACTTTTGGCAAATACTCAAAGGTCTCTAAACTGAACTTCTTCATAAAATTTGGAAAAAACGGCACTCTGCTGCTTGACAATTCCGTAAAACTATAATAAGGTGCTTGCAAAATTAAGGCCTTTGGTTTGTTTTCAGAAGCTAAAATAGTCGCCAGTCCGGAACCTATTGAATACCCTGCAATAATGATTTTATTCTCGGGATAGCTTTTGGCTAATGTTTTATAAACAATCGAAACATCTTTATTTAATTGTTCTTCATTTTGAATTTCGCCTTCACTTTTGCCAAAACTTCGATAATCCAAAATAAAGATATCGTATCCTAAATGCGTATAAATGCCTGCAATTCTTCCCCAGGTTTCTAGTGTCCCTGCATTTCCATGAAGATAAAAAATAAGCCCTTTTGAATCGTCAGCTTTGAATAACAATCCATTCAGCTTTATCCCATCAAACGACTTAATGTTTAATTCTTCAAATTTCTGATAATAACCAAATTTGTAATCTTTGGGAAGTCGCGAGCTTTGAAAAACCATTCCAACCTGATTGAAATAGACATAGGAAACAGTAATTACATAAATAATAACAAAAAATCCCAAAAGTATAATTGCCAAAAATTTAAGCGTTTTCACTATCTCCATAAACAACATTACATTTTAGTTTGTATGCTCCGTTTTCAGTTCAATACTGTAAACTGAGAACCAACGGCGGCTTTATTTATTATTCTTCCTGAATCTCTCCTTCTTCTTCATCCAGTTCTTCCTCGCCTTCTTCATCCATATCAAATAAGTAAGGTTCCAACATCATTTTATCGGCTAAAATCTCGATACGTTCTGTCAGTGTTTCAGCAAAAATGATGCGTTGTGTTTTGGCAATACTGTTTGAGATACGCATGATTTTAGTTTCATGGCGCAATTTCAAAATAGGGTCTGCATCATCGATAATAAACATTTTTAAACGGTTTACATTGTACCCCGCGGTTGTAAACATATCACTTAATTTATTTGGCGTACCAATTAAAACATCTACTCCTGTAGAAATATAATTCTTATCATAATCCATATCGCCTTTATCGTGAACGCCATAAACTTCAAGATTGGTATATTTTCCGTATTTTTCGAAAAGCGCTTCCATTTCTAAAACTTTGGCTTTATCCTCTACAAAGATCAAAGCGCGCGGTGATTCTTCTGTATGACCAGCCAATTGCTGAATTACATTTAATACAATTGTAGTCGATTTTCCACTTCCTGCTGGAGAAAGAATGATACAATCTGCACCACTTTTTATGGTCGAAAAAGTTTCCTGTTGCAATACATTAGCTTGCGTCAATCCATTTTCAATTAAAGCGTCCTGTAATTTTTCGTTTATTTTTTTTAGTTTCATCTTTCTATGCTTTAAGCTTCAGGCAATAAGCCATAAGCAAAAATTATTTATATTTTTTATTGGCCTGAAGCTTATCGCTTAAGACCTGTTGCGCGAAGCTTACTTGCTGGCAAACATTTTCACATCGGTTTCAGAAATTTCTGTTCCTCCCAAAATGATCAATCTTTCGACTACATTTCGAAGTTCACGAATATTTCCTGTCCAGTCGTATTCTTGCAATAATTGTACGGCTTGTGCCGAAAATACCTTAACTACATTTCCTTGTTCTGAAGCAATTTTCTCTGCAAAATGCCTAATTAAGGCCGGAATATCGTCACGTCTTTCGTTTAATGGCGGAACTTTAATCAAGATCACTGCCAAACGATGGTACAAATCTTCGCGAAAACGACCTTCGGCAATTTCAGTTTTTAAATCTTTATTGGTGGCAGCCACAACACGAACATCAACTTTAATGTCTTTTTCGGCCCCTACTCTGGTAATCATACTTTCTTGTAAAGCACGTAACACTTTGGCTTGCGCCGAAAGGCTCATATCGCCAATTTCATCCAGAAAAATAGTTCCTTTGTCAGCTGCTTCAAACTTTCCTGCACGATCTTTTACTGCTGATGTAAAAGCCCCCTTTACATGGCCAAATAATTCACTCTCGATCAGTTCGCTTGGAATCGCAGCACAATTTACTTCGATTAAAGGAAAACCGGCACGTTCGCTTTTTTCATGTAACTGATGTGCTACTAATTCTTTTCCGGTTCCGTTTGGTCCTGTAATCAAAACTCTGGCTTCGGTTTGGGCTACTTTATCAATCATTACTTTGATGTGATTGATGGCTTCGCTATCCCCAACCATTTCGTAGTTTTTACTGACTTTTTTCTTTAGGATTTTATTCTCAACTACGAGTTGCTTTTTATCTAAAGCATTACGGACAGTATTTAACAAACGATTTAAATCAGGTGGTTTTGAGATATAATCAAAAGCACCCAGTCTCATGGTATGAATAGCTGTTTCCATATCGCCGTGACCGGAAATCATAACCATCGGAATTTCAGGTTTGATTTTTTTTGCTGCTTCCAAAACCTCAACACCATCCATTTTTGGCATTTTAATATCACACAACACCAAATCGTAATCGTTATTTTTTATCTTCTCCAGTCCAACAACTCCATCTTCAGCTTCATCCACCTGATACGAATCATTTTCTTCTGATAAAATTTTCACCAAAACTCTTCTGATCGCTGCTTCGTCTTCTACAATTAGTATTTTACTCATTCTTTTGAGGTTCTAAGGTTCTGAGTTGCTAAAATTCTGAGTTTTTTTTAAAGAAGCTAAACTTAGCGACTTAACAACTCAGAATCTTAGCAGCTTTAAAAAAATTAATATTTAAGCCATCTGTACAGTTCTTTCCAGGTTGGTTTCTTGCCATACATTAAAATACCAACACGGTAAATTTTGGCTGCAAACCAAACCACAAGAAAAAAGGTAGCAAACAATAATGATACCGAAATCGCGATTTGCCACCACGGTACTCCAAACGGAATACGCATTAACATTACGATTGGCGATGTAAGCGGAATCATAGAAAACACTACTGCTATAGTTCCGTGGGGATCATTTACAACAGTAAAGAAACCAATATAAACACTTAATATCAATGGCATAATGATCGGCAATAAAAACTGTTGCGAATCAGTTTGATTGTCAACTGCAGCTCCAATTGCAGCATAAAAAGAACTGTACAGAAAGTAACCCCCAATAAAATAAATTACAAACCCTATTAAAATACTGGCGATAGGCAGGTTCCATAATTCACTAATGTACATTTGTGCAGATCCTGCAAATTCCTGTTGCGCCGAATGCATTAATGCCGGTGGAATTTTAGCCGTTGGGCCCACATTGACTCCAAAAAATGCCGAAGCAGCAAACATCAGACCAAGTCCAATAATTGCCCAAATCATAAATTGCAAAATTCCGGCCAGTGAGGTTCCAACGATTTTACCAATCATTAACTGAAATGGTTTTACCGATGAAATTATGATTTCGATGATTCGGTTGGTTTTTTCTTCGATGACGCTTCGCATGACCATATTTCCGTAAATGATAATAAACATCATAATCAGATAACCAAATGCACCGCCTATTCCTATTTTTATTTCATTCAGGCCTTTTAAACTTTCTTCTCCCGAAGCTTTAACCAAATGAATATTTACAGCTGACTGCGCTTCTTTAATCGCTAAAGTATCCAGTTTTGCCCTTTCTAAATTTATTTTGGTGATTTTCTCTGCTATAACATCCTGCGTGTTTTCGATAAAGGAAATACTTGGACTGTTATTTGAAATAAACTCAATTTTACTTTCTAAATCTTTGGAATTATCTGTTTTTGGAATAACAATTAAGCCACTAAAGTTTTCTTTGGTAATACTATCCTTCAGGGATTTTACATCAATTTCAGAAAGATTCAAAAATCGGTACTCGCCGCCTTTTTTATTCTGTTTTAAAAAATCGTTGGCAAACAAACCTGTTTCATCATGAATGGCAATTCGTTTTGTTTCTGCTTTCATTGAGCTTAAATACCCAATAAATCCTGCAATAGCCACAAAAAGCAATGGGCTTAAAAAAGTCATGACAACAAAAGACTTATTGCGGACTTTTGCAATAAATTCTCTCTTTATAATTAATGAAACTATACTCATTTATTTAGATTATAAGATTTTTAGACTTCTTAGATTGTTAGATTTGTTTTTAGATTTCCAGATTCAGTCTAAGAATCCAAGAAGTCTAACGATCTGAAAATCTACCCAGTTACTGCTTGAATAAAAATATCGTTTACACTTGGAATTTTTTCTACAAAATGTGTCACCTGACCTCTTTGCGTGAGAAGATGCAATAATTCATTTGGCGTTGCATTTCCAATTTGAATATCTAATTTCAGATCGTCGTTTAATGATTTAAAATTTGCCGGCGAAACGATAAACTTTTGTGTAATATCATACATCAAACCTTCAACATTATCAGTCAAAATTCCAACTTCAAAACTATTGGTTTTAAACTGTCGCTTTACATCGCTTAGTTTTCCTTCTATTAACTTATTCGATTTGTGAATTAAGGCGATATGATCACATAGTTCTTCAACACTTTCCATTCTGTGTGTCGAAAAGATAATGGTGGCACCTTGTTCTTTCAATGCCAAAATTTCGTCCTTAATGATATTGGCATTAACGGGATCAAATCCGGAAAAAGGTTCATCAAAAATGAGCAATTTTGGTTTATGCAAAACGCAAACCACAAACTGGATTTTTTGTGCCATTCCTTTAGAAAGCTCCTGGATTTTCTTATTCCACCAGCCCTGAATTCCCAAACGATCAAACCAGTATTCTAACTGCACTTTTGCTTCGGCTTTCGAAAGACCTTTCATCTGTGCCAAATACAAACACTGCTCCCCTACTTTCATCGAAGTATACAATCCTCTTTCTTCCGGAAGATAACCAATAGTCTGTACGTGTTTGGGCTGCAATTTTTCTCCGTCTAAAATTATTTCGCCACTATCCGGCAAAGTAATTTGATTTATGATTCGGATAAGAGAAGTTTTTCCGGCTCCGTTTGGACCTAATAGTCCATAAATACTGCCTTTTGGCACATTTAATGAAACTTCGTTAAGCGCTACATAATCACCGTATTGTTTTACGACTTTATGTACTTCGAGTAAGTTGCCCATGCTGTATTTTAAGATTTTCTGCTTCGGTTTGATCATTATGACCAACAGCCTGTAAAAGTAAATAATTCGAAGCGAATCTTTGTATAATTAGACAAAAAACCCATTCTAAATTTGCATTAGAATGGGTTTTAGTATTTATTTAAACCTTTTAGAAAAAGTATGGCTTATGAAAACATATCTTTTACTTTTTCAAAAAATGATTTTTCTGATTTTTCAGGACTTGGAACGAAGTGTTCATCGTTTAAGGCATTTTCAAAAAATTGTTTTTGCTCTTTATTTAATGTTTTTGGTGTCCAAACGTTTACATGAACCAGTAAATCCCCGCTTCCGTAACCGTTGATACTTGGAATTCCTTTTCCTTTTAATCTTAAGATTTTTCCGGACTGAATACCTTCTTCTAATTTAATACGAACTTTTCCGTTGATAGCCTCAATATCTTTAGAAACTCCTAAAACAGCTTCCGGGAAACTGATGTATAAATCGTAATGGATGTTTTCACCTTCACGTTTCAAAAATTCGTGTTCTAATTCTTCGATAGCCACAATTAAATCACCTGGAATACTATTTCCAGGGGCATCGTTTCCTTTATTGGAAACTTTCAATTGCATCCCGTCAACAACTCCTGCAGGAATTTTGATGGAAACAGTTTCATCTTCCTGAACCATTCCCTGAGCATCTGCCTCAGAAGGTCTTTTATCTAAAATCTGACCGGAACCCCCACAAGTAGGACAAGTTGATGCAGATTGCATTCTTCCCAAAATGGTATTGGTTACACGCATTACCTGTCCCTGACCGTTACAAGTCGAACACGTTTTGTATGTTACACCTTTGGCCTGAACTTTACGTTTTACTTTTACTTTTTTCTCCACACCATTTGCAATTTCTTCTAAAGTTAATTTCACTTTAATTCGAAGATTGCTTCCTTTAGCACGGCGAGGACCTCCGCCTCCGCCTCCGCCGAAACCGCCAAATCCGCCACCAAAAATATCACCAAACTGACTGAAAATGTCATCCATGTTCATTCCGCCGTGGCCACCGCCAAATCCGCCGGATCCATCAAATGCCTGATGTCCGTATTGATCGTATTTCGCTTTTTTATTCGGATCGCTTAAAACCTCATAAGCTTCTGCCGCAAGTTTAAAGTTTTCTTCTGCCTCTTTGTCGCCTGGATTTTTATCCGGGTGATATTTTAACGCACTTTTTCGATACGCTTTTTTAATTTCGGCTGCATCAGCATTTTTTGAAATGCCTAATATTTCGTAAAAATCTTTTTTCATAATTTAGGTTAAATTCCAATCCTGATAGTTTTATCGGGATAAATTCCAAAATCCAATTCTTAAAAAATTGACGTTCAGAATCTAATTTTTAGTTTTAGTTTCCGATTACCACTTTAGGGAAACGAATAATTTTGTCTCCTAATTTGTATCCTTTTTCAATAACATCAACAATTTTCCCTTTTAACTTCTCAGACGGTGCCGGAATTTGGGTAATTGCCTCAGCAAAATCAGCATTAAAAGCATCACCTGCTCTTACTTCAACTTGCTCTAAACCTTTAGAAACCAAAGTGCTTTTTAATTTTTCGTGAATCAACTCAACACCTTTTTTCAAATTTTCATCTTCAGATTTGTTGATTTCTACAGTCGCTCTGTCAAAATCGTCCAAAACCGGAAGCATTGCTAACAAAACTTCCTGATTTGCAGTTTTAAACAAATCCATACGCTCTTTTGAAGTTCTTTTTTTGTAATTTTCAAATTCTGCAAATAATCTCAAAAACTTATCTTTTTCTTTTGCCAAGTCTTGAGCCAATTGCTCTTCAACACTTAATTCTTCAACAATTAATTGTTCACCGTTGGCGTTGTTCTCTAACGTTACATCATCTAATTCCTGATCGAACTCTGTATTTTCCGTAGTCATATTACTTTTATTTTTAAAAATATTCTTAAACTTCATTTTTTATTCTTTCTGTTGGATTGCAAAAGTACTGCCAAATCTTATAAAATGTCAAATTGTCACTTTATTAAAACTGAGTCACTTAAAAAGCGAAATTAGTCTTTTAAAATTTAGTATAATTTTAAGACTATTACGTTTTAGTTTGCTTTATCTTTGAGTTCCAAATTGGAAATTAAATTATTACCGATCAAAATTGAATTTAAGGGTTGGCCTCGGCTTTATAAATAATTATTAATTCAAGTTTACCTTATATTAAAAAAAGCTTCGCCTATTTCAGACGAAGCTTTTTTTTATTTCTTTTACCCATAGCTTACAGAAAGCCTTTGATAAATAAAACACCTTATTTAATCTGTTTTATTGCACGGGCGGAGGGATTCGAACCCCCATCAACGGTTTTGGAGACCGCTATTCTACCCTTGAACTACGCCCGTAACTTAAGGCCGCAAATTAAATGCTTTTTTTTCTTTTCCACCAACTATTTCACGCAAATTTAAAAAGATTTAAGCTAATAAACCCTAATAATTCAGTAACACAATCACCACCAAAGCTTTACAAGCTATACCTTTTTTGTCAAAACAAAAACTTTATGAAATAACCGCAAAGTACGCTAAGATTTTAAAGGTATGGTTTTATAAAAACACAAAGTTCGCAAAGCTTTGTGTTTATCTGGCTTTGCGAACTTTGTGTTTTCTGTGCGTGAAGTAAAATTAAACCTAGCGCACTTTGCGGTTAAACTCTTATGACAACAAAGCAGCCTTCAACCCTTCAAAATCAACAGAAACCTGTTCTCCTGAAACTAAATTTTTAAGTGAGTACGAATTCGACGCAATTTCCTGATCGCCTGCAATTACTGCAAACGGAATCAAACGTTTATCTGCATATTGAAACTGTTTTCCCACTTTTACATTATCCGGATACAATTCTACTTTTATATTTTCCTGTCTCAATTTCTGAATGGCTTGCGACGCGTATAAAGCTTCTGCATCTCCGTAATTAATAAACAATGCCTTTGATGTTGCTGCAACAGTTTCCGGAAATAATTTTAATTCTTCCAAAACTAAATAAATACGATCTAAACCAAATGAGATTCCAACGCCACTCATATTTTTCAAACCAAAAATGCCTGTCAAGTCATCATATCTTCCGCCTCCGCCAATAGAACCCATTGAAACCGTTTTTGGTGCTGCTACTTCAAAAATAGCTCCGGTATAATAATTCAATCCACGGGCAAGAGTTACATCAAGATCTAATGTTGCTGTTGCCAAACCTAAAGTTGCCACATTGTCACAAATAAATTTCAATTCCTCCACTCCTTTCATTCCTTCTTCTGATTCGGCCAGTAAACCTGAAAGCTGAGCGATTTTATCTGCAAATGATCCTGCAAAACTAAAAAGTGGTTGCACTTTGACCAAAGCCTCTTCAGCAATACCTTTTTCGATCATTTCTTTTTTTACACCATCTTCACCAATTTTATCCAGTTTATCAAGTGCTACCGTAAAATCGATCAATTTATCCGATGCCCCGATTACTTCCGCAATTCCGGATAATATTTTTCTATTATTGATTTTGATTGTCACACCTTCAAGACCTAAAGAAGTAAAAACCGTATCATACAATTGAACCAGTTCTACTTCCTGCCATAATGATTTTGAACCTACAACATCGGCATCACATTGATAAAATTCTCTGTAACGCCCTCTTTGAGGTCTGTCAGCTCTCCAAACCGGTTGAATTTGATATCTCTTAAAAGGAAATTCAATTTCGTTCTGATGCTGCACTACATATCTGGCAAACGGAACGGTCAGGTCATAACGCAAGGCTTTCTCTGAAATCTTTCCGGTAAATTTATTCAGCTCAATTCTTTGATTCAAATCTATTGTTTCAGCAGAATTAACTTGCAGCGATTCTATAGATTCCGGTAATTCAATTTTATTTTTATTAAAGAAGAAATTACCGGAGTTTAATATTTTAAAAATCAAACGATCGCCTTCTTCCCCATATTTCCCCATTAAGGTATCTGAATTTTCAAACGAAGGGGTTTCAATGGGCTGGAAACCAAATTTCTCAAAATTACTTTTTATAGTCTGAATAATATATTGACGTTTTGACACCTCTGCAGGTGAAAAATCTCTTGTCCCTTGTGGAATACTTGGTTTTAAAGCCATTTTTTTTAGATCTTTAGATTATTAGATCTTTAGATTATTAGATTTCTTTTGCTTGAAGTCTTAAATATAAATGATCTTTTTAGATTATTGGATTTTCGCAGAATTTAGATTCCTCATAAATTCTAATCGACTGCAAATATCTTATTTTTTAAAATAAATAATAGCAGTTCGAAAACAAACTTGTAACAAAAAACGTATTTTCGTGACAAATTGGTCATGATGCTAAAATTATTTAAAGAAAATATCCGAATTGCTTTTGGTTCTATCAAAACACAATTATTGCGTACTATTCTTACCGTGGTAATTATCGCTATCGGAATTACAGCTCTAGTTGGAATTTTAACTGTTGTAACAGCTCTTGAAAATACGGTTTCAACCAATTTTGCTTCAATGGGGGCGAATACTTTCAACATCAATCAATACGAAAACACGCTTAAAAATCGTGGCGGAAAAGAGCGTGAAATTATAAATCCAATCATTTCTTATCCGGAAGCTGTAGCTTTTAAGAACAAATACAAATATCCTTTTACCGAAACTTCTCTTTCGTTTACAGCTACCACAACCGCAGAAGTAAAATATATAGATAAAAAAACAGATCCGGAAATTACAATTGTAGGGGTCGACG
Organism: Flavobacterium sp. FlaQc-48; assembly: GCF_044007335.1. NCBI lineage: Bacteria > Pseudomonadati > Bacteroidota > Flavobacteriia > Flavobacteriales > Flavobacteriaceae > Flavobacterium > Flavobacterium sp. FlaQc-48. The sequence goes on from NZ_JBIPCR010000024.1 coordinate 63,590, forward strand.
AGCATTTTATCAATAATTCAGGTTTAGAAACTACTTCAGGCCGTTCTTTTAATCAATTCGACATCGAAAACAATACATATTCCTGTATCGTAGGCTCTGATTTTGAAAAAGGCCTGCTAAAAGATGTCAATCCAATTGACAAAGTTATTTCTATTCGTGGCGCACGCTTTAAGGTCATTGGAGTTTTAAAAGAAAAAGGATCTACTTTTGGTCATAGTCAGGATTTACGTGTTTTGATTCCAATACAAGTAGCACGTTCCTTATTTACTTCCCCAAACATCAATTATACAATGAGCGTAATGGTTTCTAAAAAAGAACTTTTAGACGAAGCCATTGATAACGCCACAAGTACTATGCGACGAGTTCGTAAATTAAGTCCGGTTCGTGATAACAATTTTGGTATTGGCCGAAGTGACGATTTAATAAACAGAATCCTGGGCATTACTAAATATTTAGGCTGGGCTTCCTGGATTATTTCCATTATTACTATTTTAGGTTCCTCGATTGCCTTAATGAATATCATGATTGTTTCGGTTACAGAACGTACCCGCGAAATTGGTGTTCGTAAAGCCTTAGGAGCAACAAAAGTGACCATTTCGGTTCAGTTTTTTATAGAAACCTTATTAATTGGACAAATTGGAGGTCTGGTTGGAATTGTCCTGGGAATTTTAGTAGGTTTTGCTTTTGCAGCTGCAATGAGCTTTGCTTTTGTGATTCCGTGGATGGCTATTTTTGCAGCTTTCGGAACCAGTTTTGCCGTTGCTATTGTTTCCGGTTTATATCCGGCAATTAAAGCTTCGCAATTAGACCCAATTGAAGCCTTACGTTACGAATAGTTTTAAATAGGCGCTTAAGCCTAATACTGTGAATCAAGTATTTAATGGAGAAATAGCTCTTCAAAAGACCGGATTTACTCCTAATATGTTTTTTTTACACCACCCAAAGCCTCAGGACCGGCACAAAAGGATTTCCACTTCTATGGATAAAACCTGCTATGATTTCAACAACTCTAGCCGGACTTAAAAAGCTCTAGCTTTGATTTTGAAAACCACCTACATCACTTTTCTAAATTTCCTTTACCGATTTAATTCCCTTAGCAAAAAATAACCATCTATTTTCAAATAGTCTTTTATGGTTGTATTTTGATCTTCCATTTGAGTATGCTTAACTTTGGTAATTCATACAGCCTAAGAAACCTTACATGAAATCATTCTGTCATTATCATAAATATCCCTTCGCAATTCGATATTTTTAAAATTCATTTTTTCTAATAAATCTTTCGTTTCTTCACCTAAATATTGGTTAATTTCAAAATACAACTGTCCGTTTTCCAAGAGATTTTCCTGAGCCAGTTCTGCTATTTTCCGATAAAAGACCAAAGCATCATTATCTTCTACAAAAAGTGCCAAATGCGGCTCGTAATCCAGAACATTCTTTTTGATTTCTTCTTTCTCCAAATTACGGACATAAGGCGGATTTGAAACAATAATATCAAAATTACATTTCAATTCCTCCGTTTCTAAAATATCCTGAAGTATAAAATTGAGTTCAACTTTATTATTAGCAGCATTTTTCTTAGCCGTTTCTATCGCTTTCTTTGAAACATCAATAGCATATACTTCTGCATTTGGAATGTTTTTGGCAAGAGAAATTGCGATGCATCCGCTTCCTGTTCCAATATCAAGGATTTTGATTTTTTTAGTCCGATCCATCTTCGAATGTTCATTGATAATCCATTCTACCAATTCTTCTGTTTCAGGTCTCGGAATCAAAACATTTTCATTGACTTCAAACTCTAAACCATAAAAATGAGTTTTACCTAATAAATATTGTATCGGAACTTCTTTTTTTAACTCGGCCAATAAAGAATCCCAAACCACAAAATCCTCTTCAGAAAAAGTCAATTCATGATTTAAAGCTAAATCGATTTGCCGAAGTTTGTGTTTATCTTCTAAAATTAAATAGAAAAAACTTTCCGCTTCGTACGCATCGTAAAAAGACGACAACTCTTTAATAAACTGAGTGCGGTATTGTTTAATTCTCATTTATACTTGAAATTTATATATTTAAGCAGTGTTTTTTTATACTTTTTGCCTGAATTCTGCTAACAATCGAATTGTATGGCGATTTGAGAAACCTTTTTTACAGGCTCTTCATTTTCTGCCTTTGAAGAAAGAAATAACATAACACGCGTTTCTTCATAATCCCGGTTTGCACCAAAAATAAAATCCAGTTTTCCATCATTATCAATATCTCCGGCAAAAAGCAATTCAACAAAAGTATCATTGAATGTGTCTACTTGCAAAAGCAATTTTTCAGGTCCGTTATTGGCTTTTAAATAAAGTTTATAGTTTTCTACTTTTTTATAAACTTCTTCTTTATTATCATCTAAACTTCTTTTTTCAGTAGACAGCACTTTTCCTTCAGCCCTAAAAACATAGTCTGTATTATTGAATTTTAAAGTTACTTTTTCGTCAGGCCAGATTTTGTTTTTAGCCAATTTCAAAGTCTTTATTTTTCCCAATTTCAATTGTGAATAGTCCATAAACAAAAGTGATTTGTTTTTGGAAATAATCGATCTCAAAGAATCCCCGACACATTCGTCGAATCCTTTTTCAATCTTAAAATCAGCTTTTCCAAGATAATATTCTCCATTTTCTTCGAACAAATCAACCCAGTTTTTATTTAAGGAATTAGCCGGATTACTGCCTTCATCATCTCTGTATCCATGCTGAAGCAAGATATCAAAGTCATTCTTAAAATCTTCTTCAACAACCACTTCATCGTTTACAACGGAGTCTTTAACGACTTGATTCTTAACCGGTTTTAAAGACTTTTGAGTTTTTACGTCATGATGATCTTTACAGGAAAATAATATTGAAAGCATCAAAAATGGAAGAATTATTTTTTTCATAGTCAACTTATAATGTTTTTAACATCCAAACCGGGCAAGAACTATGCCCTGTATTTCCCATTGGAGCATCTAAATATTCAAAACCTGATTTTTTATATAATTTTTGAGCGGCATGCATAAACGGCATCGTCTCGATATAGCATTTTTTAAATCCAAAATCTCTGGCTTTATCCAGACACTTTGCCATCATTTTACTTCCAATTCCCAAGCCACGGGTTTCAGGCAGGAAATACATTTTTTGCAATTCACAAATTTCCGGATCACCATTCTCTAAAGGGGCAATTCCGCAACATCCCAAAATTTTACCTTCTTTTTCAACTACAAAATAAACCGCCTTTGATTTACTGTATTCTTCAAACATTAAATCTAAATACGCATCTTCGTATGCTGTTCCTACCTTTGGTATTCCCATTTCATCAAAAACCGATCGTATTAACTGAGCAACTGCCTGATTGTCTTCTTTTTCAATTGCTCTTATAAGCCATTTTTCCATTTTATTTATTCTTGTAATCCATTACAAAAGTAAATATACTTTTTCGATAGTTTCTCAACTATCCTAAAACTATCGGGACTAAACTCAAAAATAATTACTTTTGTATCGTGAATATACATGAGAAATACATAAAACGTTGTATCGAGCTTGCCAAAAATGGATTTGGGACTACTTACCCCAACCCAATGGTAGGAAGTGTCATCGTCTGCGAAGATAAGATTATTGGTGAAGGCTGGCATAAAAAAGCCGGAGAGCCGCATGCCGAAGTAAATGCCGTAAAATCTGTAAAAGACAAATCGCTTTTAAAAAAAGCAACTATATATGTGAGCCTTGAACCTTGCAGCCATTTTGGAAAAACACCGCCTTGTTGCGACTTAATTATCGCAAATGAGATCCCAAATGTAGTTGTGGGAACAGTCGATCCAAACGAAAAAGTGGCAGGAAATGGCATCAAAAAACTAATTGCTGCAGGAGCAAATGTAACGGTTGGTATTTTAGAAAAAGAGTGTAACGAACTAAATAAGCGCTTCTTTACATTTCATCAAAAAAAGAGACCTTATATTATATTGAAGTGGGCCGAAAGCCAGGACGGTTTTTTAGCCCCTGAAAAAATAACCAATCCGGAACGCAGGCCTGTTTGGATTACCAATACGTTTTCAAGGCAATTGGTTCATAAATGGCGAAGCGAGGAACAAGCAATTTTAGTGGGCACACAAACAGTTATAGCCGACAATCCAAGATTGAATGTTCGTGACTGGTCAGGGAATAATCCGGTAAGAGTTGTTTTGGATCAAAACAATCGGATTTCTAAAGAAAGTTTTATTTTTGACGACAGTGTAAAAACGATTGTATTTACAAAATCTGAAAATATCATATCAGCAGAAAACACTATCTTTGAAGTAATTGATTTTAATCAAAATATTGTTCCGCAAATTTTGGGCATTTTATATCAAAATCAGATTCAGTCTATTATTATTGAAGGCGGATTGCAAACTTTACAAACTTTTATTGATCAGGATATCTGGGATGAAGCCCGAATTTTTATTGGAAACACCACTTTCGAAAAGGGAACAAAAGCACCCATAATTCAAAAGAAAAACGCAACCAAAACCTACATTCAAAGCGACGAATTAATATATATTAGAAATCATGATTGATACTATCATTTTTGACTTTGGAGACATTTTTATCAATTTAGATAAACAAGCTACCATTTCAGGATTGCAAAAATTAGGCATGACAGAGTGGAATGCAGAATTGGAGCGTTTGAATCTTTTGTTCGAAACAGGAGATATTTCGCATGCTGATTTTTTGGCCGGTTTTCAAAAAGAACTTCCAAACGCTTCAACTGAACAAATTCTGGAAGCCTGGAATGCTGTTCTGGCAGATTTTCCTCTATACCGATTGGAGTTTCTACAAATGCTTTCTAAAAAGTACCGCTTGTTCTTATTAAGCAATACAGATTCAATCCATATTGAAACTTTCGAAAATAAAAGTGGCATTTCTTTCTACAGCGATTTTTACCAATGTTTTGAAAAAGTCTATTTTTCATTTGAAATTGGAATGAGAAAACCCAATGCTGAAGTTTTTCAATACTTAATCAATAAACATGAGTTATCACCAAAACGTACTTTGTTTGTAGATGATAAAAAAGAAAACACAGATTCTGCAGCTGCATTAGGATTTAATATCTGGAACTTACAAGTGGGCCAGGAAGATGTTGTGGATCTGTTTGAAAAAAAAATAATTTAGGTACTCTTTATTTTAGCGACAGATTAAAAAGATCAGAAGGATTTTTTTCACGCAGATTGGAGCAGGTTTAATTATAATCTGTGTAAATCAGCCTGGATCTTTTTAAATCTGGATAAAAAAACCTTTACCTTATTTTACTCATATAATTTAGAAATTTTACTTTTGGAATATAACGATACGTATCAAACCATTGCCTTTGAATCAGAAGAAGTGCTTTTCAAGGAAAAAGGAAGCAAGTTCTTTGGTTATGCATTTCCTATAGAAACTGAAGATGAAGTAAGACCTATAATTGAAGTCTTAAAAAAACAACATCCTCATGCCGTTCATTTTTGTTATGCCTACCAACTGGGCACCGCTCCAAAAGTAACGTATCGCGCTAATGATGACGGAGAACCTAATAATAGTGCCGGAGCTCCTATTTACGGACAGATACAATCTTTTGGACTAACCAACGTTCTTGTTGTTGTGGTTCGAATTTTTGGCGGTACAAAATTAGGTGTTGGCGGATTAATTGCAGCTTATAAAACAACTGCACAAATGACACTTGAAGGTTGTCAAATTATCGAAAAAACAATTGATGTTCACTTTTTAATCTCTTTTGATTATAAAAACATGAACAAAGTGATGCGTGTTATTAAAGAAAAGAAACTGGAAATTACTTCTCAGGAAATGGAGATTAACGAGGTTTCCGGTCTTCCAATAGGTAAAATAGGAACGAAAACCCGAAAAAAAAATGCCGAAACAGTATTCGACATTTTTGATTTAATGTTCGAAATCGACATTAAAATTATATAAATTGACATTAAAACCCAGTACATTTTAACAATTATACTAATGTTTTAAATAATTCTAAAATGTATTCCGGAGGTGCCGTCGGGCGACCTGTTTTTAACGAAATAAATACTAAAATAAACACCGCAGTTGTTAATAACTCATTCGCTTCATTATAGATCGCGCAGTCAAATTCAATCTTCACCGAGGATTGACTTTTGAAAGTCGTATGAATTGTAAGAAGCTCATCATAGCGCGCTGATTTTTTATAATTTATTTGCATGGAAACAATGGGCAACCCAATACCACTTTCTTCCATACTTTTATAAGAAACCCCTTTATTTCTAAGCCATTCCACGCGTCCTATCTCAAAATACGGAACGTAATTTCCGTGATAAACAACGCCCATTTGATCGGTTTCAGAGTAACGAACCCGTACCTGAGTTTGATGATTTTTCATTAATTATGTATTAAAAAAATTTAACTTTCAAAAGTTCACTTACAACTTTTTTTTATAAAATTAGAGTCCAAAATATTTTTTTTTACAGAAATTTGTTCACATATTTGTTATCCCGAAATACGGAATAAAATTGCTCCTTTTTTATTAGGAGAATCTTTATCAATAATAAGAAAATTTATCTGAATCTATGACTAAAACTGCTCAATCGGTATGGGAAAACTGTTTGTCCTTTATAAAAGACAATATTCAAGATCAAGCATACAAAACTTGGTTTGAACCAATCAAATCAGTTGAGCTAACCGACAACGCGTTATATATTCAGGTACCTAGTAAATTTTTCTACGAATGGTTAGAAGAACACTATGTTAAATTATTGAAAGTTGCGCTTACCAAAGAACTGGGAAAAAACGCAAAGTTACTCTATAAAATTAAAATGGAGAACACTTATGGTAATAAACAACCGTTTACTGAACAGCTACCAAGTGCCAACAGAGTTCCAATGAAACCTCAGGAGGTTGATGCTCCGTTTAAAAACTTAAACCCTGAACTTAAAAACCCGTTTGTAATTCCCGGAATTAGAAATTTAAAAATTGAGTCGCAGTTAAATGCCAATTACAGCTTTGATAATTTCCTTGAAGGAGATTCAAACCGTCTGGCCCGTTCAGCAGGTATGGCTGTTGCCAATAAACCTGGAGGAACATCATTTAACCCATTATTGATTTTTGGCGGAGTTGGTTTAGGAAAAACACACTTAGCACACGCTATAGGTGTAGAAGTAAAAGATAAATATCCTGAAAAAACGGTTTTATACATTTCTGCCGAAATTTTCACACAACAATATATTGATTCGGTAAAAAAGAATAATCGTAATGATTTCATTCACTTTTACCAATTAATCGACGTTTTAATTATTGACGACGTTCAGTTTTTATCTGGAAAATCCGGAACTCAGGACGTATTTTTCCACATTTTCAACTACCTGCACCAAAACGGAAAACAGGTAATTTTAACATCAGACAAAGCTCCTGTTGACATGCAGGACATTGAGCAACGTTTGTTATCCCGTTTTAAATGGGGATTATCTGCTGAATTACATCAGCCGGATTACGAAACCAGAATTTCGATCTTAAAAAACATTTTATATCGCGATGGTGTCGAAATGCCTGAAGATATTATTGAATATGTTGCCCGCAATATTAAATCTAATGTTAGAGAACTTGAAGGTGCTATTATTTCATTAATTGCTCAGTCTTCTTTCAATAAAAAAGAAGTTACCATTGAACTGGCAAAAAGTGTTGTAGAGAAATTTGTCAAAAACGTAAAGAGAGAAATCTCTATCGATTATATTCAAAAAATTGTATCTGACTATTTTCAGCTGGATATCGAAACGCTTCAATCTAAAACCAGAAAAAGGCACGTTGTTCAGGCAAGACAACTGGCTATGTTTTTTGCTAAGAAATTTACCAAAGCTTCTTTGGCAAACATTGGCTCACAAATTGGGGACCGTGATCACGCTACCGTATTACACGCTTGTAAAACCGTTGACAATTTAGTTTCTACAGATAAACAATTCAAGAAATTTGTCGAAGACATCAATAAAAAACTAACGCTATAAACGCGAATCATGCCAGTAAAAATTTTAATGGTTTGCCTGGGAAATATTTGCAGATCACCTTTAGCAGAAGGTATTCTAGCAGCAAAATTACCTCAGGATAAATTTATTGTTGATTCTGCCGGAACAGGATCATGGCATATTGGTCATGCTCCCGACAAACGCTCGATTGCAGTAGCGCAAAAAAACGGCTTATGTATTGACAATCAAAAAGGCAGACAATTTAAAATCGCTGATTTTGACGAATTTGATTATATCTATGTCATGGACAGTTCAAATTACCGTGATGTCATTCAGCTGGCTAAAACTCCGGAACACAAAAACAAAGTACATCTTATCTTAAACGAATTATTTCCGGATGAAAATGTAGATGTTCCAGATCCTTATTACGGAGCTGTTAATGGTTTTGACAATGTTTACCAGATGCTGGATGAAGTTGCTGAAATTATAGCCCAAAAACTTATCGAAAAACATTCCTAATTTAATTTGTATTTTAATTACTTAACGATAATTAAAATACATTTTTTGCTTTAAACCCTAAAATATCACAAAATGAAACTCCCAGGAAAATTATATTTAATTCCAACAACAATGGGCGAAAGTGATCCGATGGACGTTTTACCACAAACCGTAAAAAGAAGTATCGATTTTATAGATCATTATATTGTTGAGAACGAAAAAACCGCCAGAAAATCAATAAAAGCAGTTTCTCCTGAGAAAAAACAATCAGAACTTATACTTTTCACACTTAATAAACGTACTGAACCAAGCGAACATTTAGACTTCATAAAACCTTTATTAGAAGGCAAAAATGTGGGCTTAATGAGCGAAGCAGGTTGCCCAGGAGTTGCTGATCCCGGTGCTGTAATTGTAAAACTGGCTCATGAAAAAGGAATTCAGGTTGTACCTCTAGTTGGCCCTTCTTCTATTCTACTGGCCATGATGGCTTCCGGAATGAATGGTCAGAGTTTTACATTCAACGGGTATTTACCAATAGATAAAGACGAAAAAAAATCGGCATTAAAATATTTTGAAAAATTATCTCAGGATAAAAATCAATCACAACTTTTTATTGAAACCCCTTATAGAAACAATAAATTAGTCGAAGATATTCTGCAAATCTTAAATCCGTCTACACATCTGTGTATTGCCACAGATATCACCTTACCAACAGAATTCATTAAAACGATGCGTATTTCAGATTGGAAGAAATTAAAGGTTGATTTACATAACAGACCTACGATTTTTATTATTCATAAAATGTAAAACTAACTTTAAAACCATAATGTATGAAAAAGCTTTTAATCCTCATTTTGATCTGTTCTGTGCAAAGTATATTTTCTCAAACCAGGACAAAAGATTCTTCCGGCAAGACATCCCCTAAAAACTCAGAAGAACTTCCTTACAAACCAACCAGCGAAGTTATTGAAGAAAAAAATCAAGTTTACAATACAGCTGGACTAGAAGTAAGACCAGAATTTCCTGGAGGACAAGAAGCATTTGATCGTTTTTTAAAGGAAAATTATAAAAATCCAAAAAATACAGAAATAAAAGGAAAAGTATATCTAACTTTTATAATAGAAAAAGACGGTTCATTAAGTGATATTAAAGTTTTAAGAGACATTGGTTTTGAAACCGGCGCAGAAGCTATACGTGTTTTAAAAATGTCTCCAAAATGGATTCCCGGAAAACAAAACAATACTACTGTTAGAACATTATATTCAATACCAGTTTCTGTAAATAATTTCGTAAAGTAATTATTCAACAAAATAAAAATTTCCTTATATTGTACTCACAAGTTTTCCCTTAATCAAACTTTTTCATGAGTAAACTTCCAAATGTAACCACAAGTATTTTCACGGTAATGTCAAAAATGGCAGCTGAATACAATGCAATCAATCTTTCGCAGGGATTCCCAAACTTTCCTGTTGACGAACGATTAACAGATATTTTGGCAAAATTATCCAAAGAAAATGTGCATCAATATACACCAATGGCAGGTTTTCCACCATTGATGAATCAGATTGCAAAATTGATTCAGAGTTCATACAACAGAACCATTATTCCCGAAACTGAAATTCTGGTTACTGCCGGTGCCACTCAGGGAATTTTTACTTCGATTTTAGCTTTGGTAAAAACGGGTGATGAAGTTATTATTCTGGATCCGAGTTATGATTCTTATGAATCTCCGGTTTTACTTTGTAACGCAAAACCAGTTCGTGTTGCATTAAACAATGATTACACCCCAAATTGGGAAACTATAGAAAAAGCGTGTTCGTCAAAAACGAAGATGATTATTATCAATAATCCGCATAATCCAACCGGGAAAATTTTGACAGAAGCTGATTTTCTTCAATTGGAAAAATTGCTTTCAAAACATCCTGACATTATTGTTTTATCTGATGAAGTTTACGAATACATTACTTTTGAAGAAAAACATATTTCGGCACATACCAAAGATTTTCTTTTAGATCGCTGCATCATGGTTTCTTCTTTCGGAAAATCATTTCATATTACGGGGTGGAAAATTGGTTATACCGTTGCACCTGAGCATCTAATGAAAGAAATCAAAAAAGTACATCAATTTTTAGTATTTAGCGTTAATAGTATTTCACAAGCTGCTATAAGCGAATATTTAAATGTTGTTGATGTAAATCTTCTCGGAAAATTCTATCAGGAAAAACGGGATTACTTTCAAAAACTACTTCAAAACAGTCGATTTGAATTAAAACCTTGCGAAGGAACTTATTTTCAGGTTGTTTCTTATGCTAACATTTCAGAAGACGATGATGTTACTTTTTGCAAAAAATTAATCACAGATCATGGCGTTGCCGCTATTCCTATTTCTACTTTTTACTCCGATCATAAAGATCAAAAATTAATCCGTTTTTGTTTTGCCAAAGACAATGTTACCTTAGAATCTGCTGCAAAAAAATTGTGTGATATATAAAGTTTATCAAAATTTTATAACATTATTATGCGTGCATCCTATTTATTTAATTAATATTGTAATAAAAAAGAGAAAAATATGAGCTATACAGATAAAATGTTGAGAGATGACGCTTTAAAAGGTAAGGTCATTGTCGTTACAGGTGGAGGAAGTGGTTTAGGAAAAGCAATGACTAAATATTTCTTGGAATTAGGTGCTCAGGTGGCTATCACTTCGAGAGATTTAGAAAAGCTAAAAAACACTGCTACAGAACTTGAAGCTGAAACGGGAGGAAAATGTTTACCACTTCAATGTGATGTTCGTCATTATGAAGAAGTAGAAAATATGCTTCAGGAAGTTTTAAAAGCTTTCGGGAAAGTAGATGTTCTATTAAACAATGCTGCCGGAAATTTCATTTCTCCAACAGAACGTTTATCTGCAAATGCATTTGATACTGTTATAGATATTGTATTAAAAGGATCCAAAAACTGCACGCTAGCCTTTGGAAAACATTGGATTGACAGCAAACAAACATCGGCTACGATTTTAAATATCGTAACGACTTATGCCTGGACAGGATCTGCTTATGTGGTACCTAGTGCAACTGCAAAAGCAGGAGTTTTAGCTATGACACGCAGTCTGGCTGTAGAATGGGCAAAATACGGAATCCGTTCTAACGCCATTGCTCCGGGGCCATTTCCAACAAAAGGGGCATGGGACAGACTATTGCCGGGTGATTTAGCTGAAAAATTCGATATGGCAAAAAAAGTACCTTTAAAACGTGTAGGTGATCACCAGGAATTAGCGAATTTAGCCGCTTACTTAGTGTCTGATTTTTCAGCTTATGTAAACGGAGACGTTATTACAATTGATGGTGGTGAATGGCTAAAAGGCGCCGGACAATTTAATTTATTAGAAGCAATTCCTGAAGAACTTTGGGACCAGCTTGAAATGATGATAAAAGCAAAAAAGAATAAATAATTTTATGTGCTTACTAAATTCAGAATATTTTATTTAAACTATACTGATTGCACTAAATCCCGAAGGTTCTGCTTTCGGGATTTTTTTATGTTTTTCACCATATAAGTGATATAAGTTCAATGAACTAATAAATTGTTTAAATATCTGTTTGCGTAAATTTACTTATATCACTTATATGGTTAAATACGTTAATATGCTTAGACAATCCACTTAAATTATTATTTTTGCCGGACAAATATATAACATCAAATTTTATGCTCATTATTGGACTTGCAGGTGGAACAGGAAGTGGAAAAACAACAGTAGTACATCAAATCATGAACGAATTACCAGACACTGAAGTGGGCGTAATTTCTCAGGATTCGTATTATAAAGAAACAACCAATTTATCTTTTGACGAAAGAGCATTAATAAATTTTGATCATCCTCGTGCAATTGACTTTGAATTATTGGTAAAACATCTAAAAGCTTTAAAAGCAGGTGAAACGATAGATCAGCCGGTATATTCGTTTATACAACATAACAGAACTGACGATACGGTATCAACGCATCCAAGAAAAGTAATGATTGTCGAAGGAATTTTAATCTTGACTAATCCGGAACTAAGAGAACTTTTTGATATTAAAGTATTCGTTCATGCCGATTCTGATGAAAGGTTAATTCGTCGCTTAAAAAGAGATATTTCAGAGCGCGGACGTGATATTGATGAGGTTTTAACACGTTATCAAAACACTTTAAAACCAATGCACGAGCAATTTATTGAACCCTCAAAAGCTTTTGCTGACATTATTATCCCTAATGATAAATATAATACTGTTGCCATTGATGTAGTCCGGGCTGTAATTAATCAACGAATTTCATAATTTTTATCGTAAATTTATTCCATAAAAGTTAGGAGCTATTCCCGCTATTCGTTTCAACCTTTTGTGCCGAACACCGGCACCAAAGGGTTTTCACTACTATCGGGGCTAAAAACACCAATTGAAATTACTAGAAATAACAGGTTAAATGAAAATGAAAATAAAAAATCCATACAAAGGCAAACGATGGTTTAAACTCCTGAGCAATAAATATGTTTGGGTGCTGCTGTTTTTTGTGGTCTGGATGTTATTTTTAGACAATTACTCTTATTTTGATCATCGTTTTTTAGACGGACAGATTAATGAATTGCAGGATAATAAAAAATATTTCCAAAAAGAAATAAAAAAAGATCAGGAACAGATCAAGCAACTTAAAAATCCTGAACAAATAGAAAAATATGCCCGCGAAAAGTACTTCATGAAAAAAGACAGCGAAGACATTTACATCATTCAATTTGAAGGAGATACTATTCAAGATACTAAAGAATAATCAGAAAAAAGCACACAATCCCAATGGCTACTACCCTATTCGACGATTTTAATCCGATTTCATCCAAACAATGGAAACAAAAAATTCAGTTTGAATTAGACGGAGCCGATTATAACGAAACCGTAATTTGGCATTCTCCCGAAGATCTTCAGGTTAAACCGTTTTATCACATAGACGAATTTTCCAGGGCAGCTCAGGTAAAAACACAGGCTTCCAATTTTAAAATTTGTCAAAACATCTTTGTATACGATATCGAGAAATCGATTCAAAGAGCTATGAACACTATCGAAAGAGGTGCTGAAAGTTTACGTTTTACTATCGAAAACGAAAAAACCGATGTTCAAAAATTATTAGAAACTCTTCCTTTAGAAAACAGGACCGTTTACTTTAATTTGAAATTCATTTCAATCGATTTCGTAAAATTACTGGATAGCATTTCTATACAAAAAAAAGCCATTTTTTTCTGTAATATGGACCCAATTGGCCACTTTGCAAGAGAAGGAAACTGGTTTACGACTTCTGACAAAAGTAATTTCGAAACGATTGAGAAAATTGCAAAAGCCACCACAAATCTCTCCCTTTTAAGTATAGATTCAGGGTTATATCAAAATGCCGGTGCCAACATTACACAACAAATTGCCTATAGTTTAGCACATGCAAACGAATATTTAAATCGTTTATCCCCAATTACAAAAACAATTGTTTTTCAAATAGCGGTAGGAACGAATTATTTTTTTGAAATTGCAAAACTTCGTGCTCTTCGAATGCTTTTTAAAGTAATTGCTGCCGAATATAATCCGGATATAGAATGTCATTTCTTAGTTACACCAACTAAACGCAACAAAACCATTTACGATTACAATGTAAACATGCTTCGCACTACGACCGAATGTATGTCGGCTATTTTAGGTGGTGCAGATGCCGTGGCAAACTTACCTTACGATTCTCTATATCATAAAGACAATGAATTTGGTGATCGAATTGCCCGCAATCAATTATTAGTTTTAAAACACGAAAGTTACTTTGATAAAGTCGATAATCCTGCCGATGGAAGTTATTATATAGAAAGCCTCACCATGCAATTGGCAGAAAAAAGTCTTACTTTATTTAAAGATATTGAAGCCAATGGAGGTTTCCTCAAACTTTTAAACGACGGAACTATTAAAAAGAAGATTCAGGAAAGCGCAGCTAAAGAACAGGAATTATTCGATTCTAAAAAAGAAGTCTTGTTGGGAACAAATAAATACCCAAACAAAGACGACAAAATGAAACACGATTTAGAATTGTTTCCTTTTGTAAAAATAAAACCAAGAAAAACATTAATTACACCCATAATCGAAAAAAGACTGGCAGAAAAACTGGAACAGGAAAGGCTGGAACTTGAATAATCGTTTTTCTAAGTAATTAATAAACTGCTCAAAAGAGTATTTCCATGATAAGAAAAGACCTTAAACATATTAAGTTAGATGTTAAAAGCGAAAAGTTAGACGAACTGACTAATAACTCTGAACCTATAACTCAAAACTTTTACACGGCTGAAGGAATTGAACTCAAGAAAAACTATTCTGAAAAAGATATCGAAGATTTAGAGTTTCTTGAATTCGGAGCTGGTTTTGCGCCCAATTTACGAGGACCATACGCTACAATGTATGTAAGACGTCCCTGGACAATTCGTCAATATGCAGGATTTTCTACCGCAGAAGAAAGCAATGCTTTTTACAGACGAAATCTGGCAGCAGGACAAAAAGGACTTTCTATTGCCTTTGATTTACCTACACATCGGGGTTATGATTCAGATCATGAAAGAGTTGTAGGTGATGTTGGCAAAGCAGGTGTTGCAATTGATTCTGTTGAAGACATGAAAGTATTGTTTGATCAGATTCCGTTAGACGAGATGTCTGTTTCGATGACCATGAACGGGGCGGTTTTGCCTATTATGGCATTTTATATTGTTGCAGCTGAAGAACAGGGTGTAGCAATTGAAAAATTATCAGGAACAATCCAGAATGACATTCTGAAAGAATTTATGGTTCGTAACACCTATATCTATCCGCCAACACCCTCTATGAAGATTATAGCAGACATATTTGAATTTACGAGCAAAAAAATGCCCAAATTCAATTCTATCTCTATTTCAGGATATCATATGCAGGAAGCCGGCGCAACTGCGGATATTGAATTGGCCTATACGTTAGCCGACGGTTTAGAATATATTCGAACAGGATTATCAACAGGAATGACCATTGACGAATTTGCTCCCCGCCTCTCTTTCTTTTGGGCAATCGGAATGAATCATTTTATGGAAATTGCCAAAATGCGCGCCGGACGAATGATTTGGGCAAAATTAGTACAGCAATTTAATCCTAAAAGTGACAAATCCCTGACTTTAAGAACACATTGCCAAACAAGCGGATGGAGCTTAACAGAACAAGATCCTTTTAATAATGTTGCCAGGACTTGTATCGAAGCAACAGCAGCCGCTTTTGGAGGAACTCAGTCGTTGCACACCAATGCACTTGATGAAGCTATTGCACTGCCTACAGACTTTTCGGCAAGGATAGCACGTAATACGCAGATTTTTTTACAGGAAGAAACCAAAATAACCAAAACTGTCGATCCTTGGGGAGGCAGTTATTATGTTGAAAGTCTGACTAATGAAATTCTAAAAAGTACCTGGAAACTTATTGAAGAAGTAGAAGAATTAGGCGGAATGACAAAAGCCATTGAAGCCGGAATTCCAAAACTAAGAATTGAGGAAGCAGCAGCCAGAAAACAGGCCCGAATAGACAGTGGACAGGATATTATTGTGGGTGTAAATCAATATCGATTGGACAAAGAAGATCCTTTGCATATTTTGGATGTTGACAATCAAATGGTTCGAAAACAACAAGTAGAAAGGCTTCAGGAAATAAAAGCAACAAGAGATACCGAAAAAGTAAATCAATCACTCGAAAAATTAATACTTTGTGCTAAAACCGGGCAAGGAAACTTACTGGAAATTGCTATTGAAGCCGCCCGAAACAGGGCTACTTTAGGCGAAATTAGCGATGCCCTTGAAAGTATTTTCGGCAGATATAAAGCGCAAATTAAATCCTTTAGCGGTGTGTATAGTGCAGCAATAAAAAACGACGAAAATTTTGAAAAGGCAAAACAGTTAGCTGATGCCTTTGCCAAACAAGAAGGGAGACGTCCCAGAATAATGATTGCCAAAATGGGACAAGACGGGCATGATCGAGGTGCAAAAGTAGTAGCAACCGGTTATGCCGATGTAGGTTTTGATGTAGACATTGGTCCTCTTTTTCAAACTCCGGCTGAAGCTGCCAAACAAGCTGTAGAAAATGACGTACATATATTAGGTGTCTCATCATTGGCTGCAGGACACAAAACATTAGTGCCGCAAGTAATAGAAGAACTAAAAAAACACGGACGTGAAGATATCATGGTAATTGTTGGCGGTGTAATTCCGGCCCAGGATTATCAATTTCTGTTTGATGCCGGAGCAGTAGCTGTATTTGGTCCCGGAACCAAAATTAGTGAAGCTGCCATCAAAATTTTAGAAATCCTTATTGATTAAAAAGCATAAAAAATCCCGAACAATCGGGATTTTTTATGCTTGTAATTTTTAATCGTTTATTGTAGCATCACTATCTGCTTCAATATGAGAAAGGTCGTAACCTCCAAAAGCTCTCATGTAACTTTTTAATGAAGTCCCGTAGGCATCTCTAAAATGTCTGCTTCCATTATTTTTGAAAAAGTTTTTGACTGAACCAGCTCCTCCAAGATGTGCAGCTGCTAAAATACCCGATTCGGTAATTTGAACACCATTGATTATTTTACCTTCATACCTTTCAATTTCATTGCGTAAAATCCATTTGTTTTTAGACAATAAAGCAACAAATGCTTTTTCCTGTAAGGCAGGATCTTTTAAAAAGGCTTTGTCATTGTGAATACCAACAGATCGTAAGGCTTGAGGGCCAAATTGGTATTTACCCATGTAACCAAGAGAATTTACCAATCGGTATTTTCCCTGAGATTCTTTAAAAGCAACCGCTTCTTTAAAACTTATAAGGCGCTTTTCTGTAAATATGACATTTACTTTTTTTAATTCAGGATAATCATCCTCTTTTTGCGATGGAAATAAGTATTCGGATCCATCTGTTTTTTCTATTAAAAACCAAGGTTTGGTTTCCAGATTAAAGGGTTTAAAACCCAAACTTAAAAATGTAATAATAACGATCAAACTCGCATAAAAATACCACTTCTTTATCATAAATTGTTTTTCTTCAAAACGCTGTCACCTCTTTGAAATTTCTACGGTGCAAAGATAAGAAATACAAAACAATACTGTAAATCAACAGTTTACATGTTTTAAAGAATTATAAAATCTCGCTTTAGCCCTTTGCTCATGCAGTATTCCAGTACTTCGCCCAAGTGGTGATTATGCTTCAAAAGCGAAAAAAAATAAACTTAAAAAATGTCATTTTTATCAAATTTTTATCAAATATGTTAAAATAAGAAGATTAAACCTACACTATTAAGTCGTTTTAAACGCTAAATGAAATTTCAATTTTAAAAAAATTCAGATTAATTTAAGAGAAAAAGCAAAAATTAGGGTCTCAAAAAAATCCCCTTCCTCAAAAACGACTCATTAAAATTTAAAAAAATATTTTTTTTCCATTATAAAAAATGCAATAGTTAAATCCACCGCCATAATTGCTTTTTAGTTATATATCAAATTCAGAAGATTCAATGATACTTTTAAGCCATAAAAAAACCGAAGTTCAGAACTTCGGTTAAATATTAATCTTTTATTTAATTAAAAAACTATCTTGTTACACCCTGACTAGCGATCCAGTCTGAATATTTTTTTGCATTTACATTATGTTCTGCTAATGTCGAAGCAAATTCGTGATATCCGAAACGTTCAACACTCGCACAAAAATAAATATAATCATTTTTCTCCGGATTCAAAACTGCTTCCAGCGCTGTAATATCAGGCATTGCAATAGGCCCGGGAGGAAGTCCGATATTTACATAGGTATTGTATGGGGATTTCATAACTAAATCATTATAAAAGACCCTTTTTATAACCTGATCAAAATTATTGTCTTTTAATTTTAAGGCATAGATAACCGTTGGATCTGCTTGTAAGGGCATTTCTAAACGTAAACGATTTAAATATACTCCTGCAATACGCGGACGTTCATCTTTTTTAACTGATTCTTTATGAACAATAGAAGCCAAAATAGTAGCCTGAACAGGAGTTAAACCTTGTTTTTTTGCTTTTTCAATTCTTTCAGGCGTCCAGAAATTATGATACTCTTTAATCATCTTATCACGAAATTTCTCTGCCGGGGTATTCCAATAGATTTCATACGTATTAGGAATAAACATAGCAAAGACATTCTCTTCGTTGAAACCATTTGCTGCCAGAAAAGCCGGATCTTTAAATGCTTTCATTAACGATAAACTGTCTGCTTCTATTTCAGAACCTACTCTTCCTGCAAAATTCTCTAAACGCTCCTGGTTATTAAAAGCTAATTTTACAGGAACATTTGAACGCATCGCACGGACCAGATCAATATTATTCATATCTTTTTTAAGCAAAAAGCGACCTGATTTTACATTTTCAGGATAACTTCTTTTACTGGCGACCATTTCAAAATTGTCAAAATTCCTGATATAGGGTTCTAATATTTTCTTTACATCTGTATAATTTGCACCAGTTGGTACATATACATAAAGTTCTTTTTCTTCGAATTTAGTATTGGCGCTGAATATTTTATTAATTAAAATAAATCCATAAATCATTAATACTGAAATTACGGCTACAGCAGATATCGTGATTATTTTTTTTAAGCTCAAAGTATAAAGTTTAAATTTGTTTGTTAATTAACTGAAAAATTGCTTCATCGTGATAGCGGTTATTTAGCAAAATCCAATCCTTTTTGATTCCTATTTTCTCAAAGCCAAATTTAGTAAAAAGTGCTATACTTGCTACATTTCCTACAGCAATATTTGCATATAATTGATGCAAATTTAAATTATGAAAGGAATATTTAATTAAAAGCTCTAATGCCTCAGATCCAATCTTTTGATTCCTCTTTTCACCACTCTGAATAACAATTCCGACACCGGCCCTATTATTTTTGGGATCAAATTCAAATAAATCGATTAATCCTATGGCTGGAAAATCCTGATCCTGACAAATCGCTAATCGCAATTGTTTGGCTTCATAAATGTCCTGCTGCGCATTTTCGAGATACTGCCGAACCAAAAATCGACTGTAAGGTGTTTGGGTATTACTGACTTCCCAAATAGTTTCGTCATTCTCCATTGCATACACAAACTCTAAATCATTAGGTTCTAATGCTCGCAGATAAATATTTTCTCCTTTGAGTGTAATCATTTTTAAATTTGAGATTGATAATCCCGCTTTAGTATTAAATTTCTATTGTTCCTTTAAAAACAAATTTTGCAGGTCCGGTCAAAAATACATTTGTAAAATGATTTCCCAGTTTATCAAAAGACACCACTAATTTGCCTCCTTCAACATTTAAGTTAATTGAAGTTTTATTTGTTTGTCCAATAGCATTCATAGCAATTGCCACTGCGGTTGCCCCGGTTCCACAGGCTAAAGTTTCATCTTCAACACCTCTTTCATAAGTACGAAGTGAAAATGTATCGTCATCTACTTTCTTCACGAAATTAATATTGCTTCCTTTTTCTCCATATAAATCTCCGTAGCGAATAGCAGCACCGTTATCTTTTACATTATAATGTTCGAGATCTTCAACAATCTGTACATGATGTGGAGAACCAGTATCTAAAAAGGTATAGGAATCGTTTTGTTGTACTTCATCAACATCAATCATCTGCAAAGAGACAATAGCATCCTGCCCAACTGAGGCGTGATGCAAACCGTCTGTTGCCATAAATGTTGTTTCGTTTTCGATTATTCCCAATTGGTTTGCAAAAGCCACTAAGCAACGTCCTCCGTTTCCGCACATGGAACTCTGATTTCCATCTGAATTATAATACACCATTCTGAAATCAGTTTCAGCATCATTTTCCAATAAAATAAGGCCATCTGCTCCTATTCCGAAACGTCTGTCGCATAGATGTTCAATCACTTTGATATTTTCTTTTGGAAAGAAATCTGAACGATTATCAATCATTACAAAGTCGTTCCCCGTACCCTGATATTTATAAAATTCTATTTGCATTTTTTTTACATTAATACTACAAAAGTACGAACAAATAATTAATGAAATGTTAATCAATGTTAAAGAGCGTTAAACCATTTTATTCGTTAATTTTTTGAATTATTTTTACGTAAAATTACCTAAACATAAATTATAACAACTTAAATACACAATATAACTATGAAAAGACTTTCAACCTTATTTTTGGTTTCACTACTTAGTGGTGCTACAACCCTTGGTGCTTACAAGTTATTATTTGAAAGCAACAACTCTTTTTTTGGAAGACAAAATTCTGTTGTAACTCTTGCCCCCAACTCATTTGGAAAGAATGTGGCTTTATCTGCTGAAACGGTAGATTTTACAGCTGCAGCAGATAAAACAATTCATACTGTTGTACACGTAAAAAATGTTTCGCGAAGAACTGTTAATAATCCTATGATGGAATTTTTCTATGGTTACGGTGGTCAACAGCAACAGGAACAAGTTGGAACCGGATCCGGAGTGATTATTTCAGAAGATGGGTACATTGTAACCAATAACCATGTAATAAAGGATGCGACAGAAATCGAGATTACTCTGAACAATAAAAAATCATACAAAGCCAAATTAATTGGTACTGATTCTAAAATGGATATCGCATTATTAAAAATCGACGCCAATGAAAAATTACCTTATACAGCTTTTGCAAATTCAGATTCTGTAAAAATTGGTGAATGGGTTCTGGCAGTTGGAAATCCGTATAATTTAACATCAACGGTAACTGCTGGAATTGTTTCGGCAAAAGCAAGAAATCTAGATACTAACGGAATTCAGTCCTTTATTCAGACTGATGCTGCTGTAAATCCAGGAAACAGTGGTGGTGCATTGGTCAATACAAGAGGTGAATTAATCGGAATTAATACTATGATTTCATCTATGACAGGTTCTTATGTAGGATATTCATTTGCTGTTCCTTCTAATATTGCCCGAAAAATTATCGAGGATATTATGGAATTTGGAAATGTTCAGAGAGGAATTCTCGGTGTAGAAGGTGGAGAACTTAACAGTACAGCATCAAAAGAACTGGGCGTTACTGAAACACAAGGTTTTTATATTAGTAAAGTTTCCAAAAATTCCGGTGCCGAAAAAGCAGGACTTGGTAAAGGAGATATTATTGTAAAACTTGACGATCAAAACATTTCAACTTACGCAGACCTTTCTGGTTACATTAATACCAAACGACCAAACGATGTTGTGAAAGTAACTTACATTAAAGATGGAAAAACAAAAACAGTTCCGGTAACTTTAAGCAAAAACGAATTTTACAGCACTGAATTTAAAGGAATAGAACTAGAAAATATTGATGCTTCTGATAAAAAGAAATTTAGAATTGATTACGGAGTAAAAATTAAAAACATCAACAATGAGAATTTGGCACAATATCAAAACGAACTACAGGGCAATATTATCCTGAGTATTGATAATGTAAAAGCTACTAATATTGAAACTGTTTCTAAACTTTTAAACAAAAAAGATGAAGGACAAAGTGTACGCATCGAAATGATCAATAGAAACGGTGAAATACTTAGAATTATCATTTAAAATTAATCGCAATTTAAAGTTACAGTTTTTCAGTTTTAAGTTACTGAAAATGGTTTACTGAGATTAAACACTAAAAAAACAGCCATCTTAGAAATAAGGTGGCTGTTTTTTTTGAAAAAGGATTTAATTTTTACTTGTCCAAAGCTTATTTTTTATGCTTCCTGAGAACATATTTTTTTTAAGCGGTTTCAAAAATAAATCACAAAACAGCTTACGAAATCGATTGAAATAAGTACTTTTGCGCAAAATTTAAAAATATTTGTTTATTTATTTTTTCAATTTAATCAATTATGAGCAAAAAAACGTTGTACCAGAAAGAGGTATCATTACAAGTCGACCGAAGAAGAGCTGGTGTCGAATTAATCAAAGTCATAAGTGATTTATGGTATGATAAATCAATTGAAATGGTTTTATTTAAAAATCAATTACTTGATAAAAATGTCAGCGATATTATCAATTTACATCAATATGCAGGTGAATTTGTAGGTAAACCAATCACCATTTTTGATTCGGTTGAAATCGCAAAAGTTGTTTTATCGCTCGATCTTCCACCTGCAAAAATAGATCTTGGAAAACTGACTTACGAATATCGTTTAGAAGATGAAAAATATCCCGATGCACGATATTTTGTAATTGACAAATTGAAAAAAGCAAAATCTTCAGAAGAAATTCAGCCAAAAGACGTTGTTTTATATGGTTTTGGAAGAATTGGACGTTTATTAGCCAGAGAATTAATGTCTAAAACCGGAAAAGGAAATCAATTGCGCCTGAGAGCAATTGTAACCCGTGACAAAAATGATGCATCTACACTAGAGAAAAGAGCTTCTTTACTTAGATATGATTCAATCCATGGAGATTTTCAAGGATCTGTAATTGCTGATCCAAAAAATAATGCATTAATTATAAACGGAACTACTGTACATGTTATCGCGGCAAATTCTCCGGAAGAAATCGATTATACACAATACGGAATCAATGATTCACTAGTAATCGACAACACAGGTGCCTTTACAACCGAAGAAGCATTGAAAAGACATTTAACTTCAAAAGGTGTAAGTAAAGTTTTATTGACCGCACCCGGAAAAGGAATACCAAATATTGTCCATGGCGTAAATCACAACGAATATAATCCTGATGAAATAGACATTTTCTCTGCTGCATCATGCACTACAAATGCTATTACACCCGTTTTAAAAGCAATCGAAGACACTTTAGGTGTAGTAAAAGGTCATTTAGAAACTATTCATGCCTATACAAACGATCAAAATCTGGTTGATAATATGCATAAAAAATACCGTCGCGGAAGAGCTGCTGCATTAAATATGGTGATTACCGAAACCGGTGCCGGAAATGCAGTTGCAAAAGCACTGCCATCATTAGAAGGAAAATTAACTTCAAATGCTATTAGAGTTCCCGTACCAAATGGTTCTTTAGTCGTTTTAAATCTAGAAGTAAAAAAAGCAACTTCGCTTCCTGCTATTAATAAAATCATGAAAAAATATGCCCTTGAAGGTGAACTGGTAGAGCAAATAAAATATTCATTAAACAATGAACTTGTGTCTTCGGATATTGTTGGAACATCTGCACCATCTATTTATGACAGTAATGCTACAATTGTTTCAAAAGACGGAAAAAGCATTGTACTGTATATTTGGTATGATAATGAATACGGATACAGTCATCAGGTAATTCGTCTGGCCAAATATATTGCCAAAGTAAGACGTTTTACTTATTACTAATATAAAACCAAAACACATTAACCATTCTAAAACCATCAGGATCTCCTGATGGTTTTACTATTTTAAATAGGCAAAACTGTTGTACTCTTTACCTCTGAAATTACAAAAACCGTATTGATTAGAGAAACTTCCGGCAACACAGACAATTTTTTCTGATGAAACTGATGATAGCTTTCCATATCCGGAATGATAATTTTAAGCATATAATCAAAATTACCAGAAACATAATTACATTCGACCACTTCAGGCAAGTTTAAAATCGATTGATTAAATCCTTCTGATGTATCATAAGTTTGTTTTGTTAAGGTAACCTGGCAATAAACAGTCAGATTATTTCCTAATTTTTTCTTGTTCAAAATCGAAACATATTTCTCAATAACACCCTCTTTTTCAAGACGTTTCACCCTGTCATGAACAGGCGTTAAAGACAAGTTTATTTTGTTCGCAATATCTTTTAAAGTGTAGTGCGCATTTTCCTGTAAAAGTCGTAAGATTTTTTTGTCAATTTCATCTAAAGCCATAACGAAAACGTTTTCTGTAATTAATAAAACTTAGTCATTTTTTCTTTTTTAAGGACTCTATTCGCTTTTAAAAAGAATATTTTTCTGTAAAAGTATTAAATAAAATAATATTTTCTTATTTATCAGCACTTAATCCATAATATATTCTCTATCTGTAGTTTTGTAAAACAATTTTAATAAAAACAAAAAAAATATAACAAGATGATAATAGGTGTTCCAAAGGAAATAAAAAACAATGAAAACCGTGTGGCCTTAACTCCTGCCGGTGTTTCTGAAATGAAAAAACATGGACATACTGTATATGTTCAGGCAACTGCTGGTTTAGGAAGTGGTTTTAGCGACCAGGAATATGCAGAGGCTGGCGCAGTAGTTTTAGCAACTATTGAAGAAGTATATGCTATCGCTGAAATGATCATTAAAGTAAAAGAACCAATTGCATCTGAATATCCATTAATTAAAAAAGATCAATTATTATTTACTTACTTTCACTTTGCTTCATCAGAACCATTAACTCATGCTATGCTTGAGAAAGGTGCTGTATGTCTGGCTTATGAAACAGTAGAAAAAACAGATCGTAGCTTACCATTATTAGTTCCAATGTCTGAAGTTGCTGGTCGTATGGCTATCCAACAAGGTGCTAAATATCTTGAAAAACCTTTAAAAGGAAGAGGAATTCTTTTAGGCGGTGTTCCAGGTGTACCTCCTGCTAAAGTTTTAGTTTTAGGTGGAGGAATCGTTGGAACCCAGGCTGCAAAAATGGCTGCTGGTTTAGGGGCTCAGGTAACTATTATGGATTTAAGTTTGCCACGTTTACGTTATTTAGATGATATTATGCCTGCAAACGTAAATACACAAATGTCAAATCACTACAATATCACTAAAGCAATCGCTGATGCTGATTTAATTGTTGGTGCTGTTTTAATTCCAGGAGCAAAAGCACCTCACTTAATTACTCGTGATATGCTTAAATTAATGCGTCCGGGAACTGTTGTTGTTGACGTTGCAGTTGATCAGGGAGGTTGTATCGAAACTTGTACTCCAACAACACACGAAAATCCAACTTTTATCATTGATGATATTGTACACTACTGTGTAGCCAATATGCCAGGTGCTGTTCCTTATACATCAACTTTAGCTTTAACAAATGCTACTTTGCCTTACGCAGTACAATTAGCAAATAAAGGATGGGAAAAAGCTTGTAATGAAAACGAAGAATTGAAAAAAGGATTAAACATTGCTAACGGAAAAATCCTTTACAAAGGAGTTGCTGAGGCCTGGAATCTTCCCTTCAATGAAGAGTTAGTGTTAGCAAACGCATAGTGCTAACATTAAAATAAGTGCTTACTAAACACTATAAAAGACTTTTCTTAATTGAAAAGTCTTTTTTTTGTCCATAAAAAAACCTGTCATAATTTATGACAGGTTTTTACTTTATACATCCAATAGGAAACTATTTTTTCTCATCCAAAACTTCCTGCAATACTTTTGCTTCAGTTCCATTTGGGAAAGCTACCTTAATTTTCTGTGCTATTGTTGGAGCAATTTCAGTAATGGCTTTCTTATCATAAGATTCTCCTTTTTTAATATGCCATCCGTAAAAAATAGCAGGTACATGAGTATCATAGCTATAAGGTGTACCATGTGAAGTCCCCGTTGTTGAATACTCAATATCTCCGGGCTTATCGATAATAACTAAATCACCATTTTGAGTCACATCATAACCTTTTGCTACAAAATTCAAATAGTAGTCATTTCCTCCATTCGCTAAAATTTCTTCTTCAGTATATACTTTCTTAACTTGTGGCTGCGAAATCAGAAACTCTTTAAAAGCTTGTTTTACTTTTACCAAATCTAACTTTTTATCTTTAATAATTTGCTTATTGAAGAAAACATTAAAGTTTGAGTAATTTAAAATTAAATCAGCTCCAAAAGTTTTAGTAGAGAAATCCTGCAAACTCTTCTTAACTTCTTTCGACGGATAATTATCTACATTATACTTTCTGTCTTTTAAATAAATAACGTTTTCAGCCCCTGCATGATCAGCAGTCAGGAAAAGTAAATAATTATCTTTTCCTACCGTTTTATCCAAATAATTTAAAAAGTCTGCTATAGTTTGATCTAATCTTAAATAAGTATCCTGAAGTTCCATAGAACGTGGTCCTAGTAAATGCCCCACATAATCAGTAGAAGAAAAACTTACAGTCAAAAAATCTGTAACGTTATCTTTTCCTAATTCCTCTTTTTCAATGGCTTTCATAGCAAATTCAGCTAATAAATCATTTCCAAAAGGAGTTGCCCTTAGAATTCCCGCATCATTTTTTTCATACATTGATTTCAAATCGTACGGAAAAACAGGAGCGGCACTTCCAAACAATTTACCTTCATAAGGATTATTATCAGGTAAACTTTCGTTATAAGCTGAAGCTGGCTTATACAAATCCCAACCTTTATTAATATAAGTCATATAATGTTTCTCGCTATTGAACTGAGACACCCATTCAGGTAATTTTTCTCCGTAAAAACTACTAGAAATAAAAGAACCTGTTTTACTGTACCAAAAAGCCCAGTTCGCAAAATGCCCCGCTGGTAAAATCGCGCCTCGATCTTTAAGACTAATTCCAATAACTTTTCCTTCAAAATTAGTAGCCATTCTTACTTCGTCCGTAATTGTAGTACTTTGCAGGTTTTTTGGAGACATAGCCCCTTCTTCTGCAGTACCATCTCCAACCGTTTTTACTCCGGCATCATCGGTACAATACATCTCTTTACCAAGTGTTCTGCTGAACCATTCATTACCTACAATTCCGTGTGTGGCTGGTGTAGTTCCCGTGTAAATCGAAGCATGTCCAGGAGCTGTATAAGTCGGCATATAATTATAATGCATATTCTGAAAAGTATATCCATTATTCATCAATCTCTTAAATCCGTTTGGTGAAAAATCATCTGAAAACCGATATAAATATTCCATTTTCATCTGATCTACTACAATACCTACTACCAACTTAGGGCGCTGTTGAGCACTTAAATTTGAGATAACAAACAATGTCAACAATACAATACTTTTTTTCATACTTAAATTATAATATTTAGTACAAAAATACAGATTCACATCTAGATAGACTAACCCACTATAATTTAAAACTTAAAAATGACTATAATTTAACAGAAACTGTTACAGAAAATTATTCAAGAATTGTTGTGGGCGTTTCCCTCCGGGCCGGGCTGTACGCTAAATCTTTTGCGAGAGTGGTATTGTTTAAGACCAAGCGGATTAGGATATCGCAAAAGGATACCGCTGCCATCCCTAACGCAGACATAAATAAAGAGAAGTATTATTTTTAAAAGAAAATCCAAATTTTAAAAATCCCAAAATATTACGCCTGCAAAAGCTTGCCAGGCGATTTATAGAATTTCGTAAACGTTGGCAGTGGTTTCAAGCATGCGAGCGCACAATCTATGGTCATAATTGTGATAAATAGTTTTTTTTTACCGCAAAGCCCGCAAAGTAAAACCGCAAAGTTCGCAAAGCTTTAAAGTTAAACCTTGCGCACCTTGCCGTTAAATCACAAACCCATAGAAAACAAAAAACCCCGTTTCGTTAGAAACAGGGTTTTTAAAAGAAAGG
>NZ_JBIPCR010000025.1:0-75150 GCF_044007335.1 Flavobacterium sp. FlaQc-48
CGTTCATCCTGAGCCAGGATCAAACTCTTCATCGTATATTGTTTGCTTGATTACTCAAGCTATTGTTATTCGAATCAGTCTCTATCGGTTCTTTTCAATCTCTCGATTATCTTACTCTTTATTCTTTGCCTTAACATCTCTGTTAAAGCGGCTGTCAATTCAATATGTCTACGAACGTGTATTTCTTTTTGTTTCGCTTGTTTCTCAAAGCGGGTGCAAAAGTAGAAAACTTATTTCTAACTGGCAAATGTTTTTTGAAGTTTTTTTTAAAGAAAATCTCTTTTCTTTTTTCTCCTAAACCCTACCAATCTATCAATGAACTTTCCGTGTTTTGCGGGGTGCAAATGTACACAATGTTTCCACATTTACAATACTTTTCACCGCACTTTTTTCAATGTTTTTCGAAATTTCACATTAACTCATTGATAATTCAGTATTTAAATTTAAATTATTTTTTACTAATTAAAGAATTTTCTCATTTAATACGTTTCTTTCGCAATATAGCTGCCTGAATGGCGAAGCTATTTAATAATCCTGTATCAAATATTGAATATCTGGCTCCAATTTTAATACAATATTATAATTGCGAATAAAGATCATACCTATACTATTATATGTATATAAAAAAAACGCGAAGGTCGTTTTCTTGCAACATAGTAAGGAAGCACAAATCTTGCTACTCAACCACTACTCCATAGTAGTGACCATAAGTTCACTTCGTCTGTTTAACTAATTCTTTATCTTTTTTATTCCGACTTGCTTTTTGTCCGGCCTTTTTACCTTATTCTAAAAAAGACAATAACGAGAAGAAGAAACTCAAATTTAAAAAGGTTTAAATAAAAAAAAATCCAAATCCCAATTTTTAAGTTGGGATTTGGATTTTACTATTTTGAATTGCTATCGTTTAGTCTAAAATAAAACTCACACTAACGTTTGCAATAACTTCAATTTCTCCAATTGCTAAAGTTTCATTTGAAGCGCCAGCTGAATCCATAGCCATCGATTTCATAGCTGCATACATTGGCTGCGGACGATACACCTGAGTATTATCAGAAATAGTATAAGCTTTACCCACTTTTTGTCCTAAAACCGAAACGTAATCTTCCGCTTTTAGTTTAGCCTCTTTTATTGCCAATTTACGAGCTTCAGTTTCAATTTGAGCTAATTTAGAAGTTTCAAAAGAAACTCTGTCTATACGATTTATACCTTGCTGTACAAGCCCTTCCATTAGTTCATCATATTTAGATAAATCTTTTAATACAATTTCTATTGTCTGAGTAGCATTGTAACTGGTTTTCTTTTTCTCATAATCGTATTGTGGATTAAGAGCTACTTGTTTTGTTTTAAAATCTGCTGTTGGAACATTTGATTTTTTAATAAATTTCAAAACCGCATCGATTTTTTCATCATTTTGTTTTTTGACATCTTTAGCATTATTCCCTTTTGTTTCAACAGTCGCTGAAATACAAACCTGATCAGGTGCTACTTTTACTTTTCCTTCTCCATTTACATTGATTTGAGGAATTTGTTTGGTTTCCTGGCCGTAAGACATAGTCATAAACATGATTGTTAAAAATAATACTACTTTCTTCATTTTTGTTATATTTAAGTTATTTGATAATGGACTTTCAAAAGTTGTGCCAGTGTTACAATTTACCCAATTTTGCCATTACAAAAAGTATCAAAATTGGAATTAATAACAAAACAACAATAAAAGTATGATCATAAAATAATGCCGGATCCTTTATTAAAGTAATCAGGTAACCACCTATTGCACCTCCAAAATGTGCTGTATGTCCAATATTATCATTTTTCGCTTTCATTCCATATATAGAATACAACAAATACAAAATTGCAAAAACATAACCCGGGAGCCAAATAAGAAAATATAATCCTATCTCTTTATCCGGATTTAGCAATATCGCTGAATACAAAACACCTGTCACAGCCCCCGAAGCCCCAACAGCACGATAACTGTAATCATTCTTATGGAACAACATGGTAAGCAAATTTCCAAAAATTAAACTTCCAAAATAAATCAAAACAAAAGAAATTGTACCTAAGTAATTTATTACGTCCGGTGCAAAAAACCAAAGGGTCAACATATTAAAAGCCAAGTGCATAATATCAACATGCAAAAAACCCGATGAAAGCATTCTGATTTGTTCTCCGGAACGAATACTTCCTACATGAAATTCGTATTTTCTAAAAAATGAAATATCATTAAAACCCTTATAACTAATCAAAGCATTGGCAACTATAATCCCAACTAAAATGGTATTCATAAAAAACATTTAATGTGAGTTGTAAATATAGTCATTCTTAAACATATGTTAGTGCCTAAGCAAAATATCGGTGTTATTCATTTTTACTTTATATTTGTAAAAAAAAATTAAATGCAATTTCTCGTTTATATACTAGCCTATCCTTTACTCTGGCTTATCTCTATACTTCCATTTCGATTATTTTACTGTTTATCAGATTGCGTATATTTTATTGTATATTACATAATTGGTTACAGAAGAAAAGTAGTTCGTGAAAACCTTACACTTACCCTGCCCAACTTAAATAAAGAAGAACTCAAAAAAATCGAGAAGAAATTTTACAGCCACATGTGCGATATGTTTCTGGAAACGATTAAAACGATGAGTATTTCGCCTGAAGAAATGGACAAGCGATTTCGCATTACCAATCTTGAACTTGTTAATGAATATGCCAAAAAAGGCAAAAGCGTTATTCTTGTCGCGTCACATTATGCAAGTTACGAATGGCTTTTGACTATTAATCCAAAACTTGCTTTTAAAGGAATTGCTGTTTATAAAAAGGTGGCAAATCCTTATTTTGATAAACTGGTACGTAAAATACGCTCAAAATACAATACTGAATTGGTCGAAACCAGATTAGCAATTCCAACTATGGCCAAAAACCAGCGTAATGGAATATTAAGCATGTATGGATTAGCAAGCGATCAGTCACCTAAATTAGATCGAATTTTTCATTCGATGAAATTTATGGGTATTGAGGTTCCTGTACATACAGGTGCTGAAATGCTGGCCAAAAAATACGATTTGAGTGTTATTTTTGTAAAAGTCAATAAAGTAGCCAGAGGTTATTATGAAGCAACTTTCGTATCTATTGCAGATAATCCTAACGATTATAAAAATTTTGACATTACAGAAAAATACCTGAGAGAAGTTGAAAAACAAATTTACGAAGCTCCCGAGTATTATTTATGGACACACAAAAGATGGAAACATCGCGTTGAAAACATCCAAACTTCATAAAAAAAAACACCTCTTTCAAAATTCAATGAAAGAGGTGTTTTTTTTTATGTTTGAATTACTAAAATTAAATTCCGGCTATTGCTTTTATTTCATCCATAATTCGAAGTGCCAAAACATCAGCTTTTTCCTGAGATGGAGCTTCAGTATAAATTCTAATGATGGGCTCAGTGTTTGATTTTCTTAAATGCACCCATTCTGTAGCAAAATCAATTTTTACACCATCGATTGTAGTAATATCTTCGTTTTTATACTTCTCAGTCATAGCAACCAAAATCGCATCGACATCAATCTGAGGTGTTAGTTCTATTTTATTTTTGCTCATATAATACTCCGGATACGAAGCTCTCAATGCCGAAACTGATATTTTTTTATTGGCCAGATGTGTCAGGAATAAGGCAACCCCCACCAAACTATCTCTTCCGTAATGAGATTCAGGATAAATAATTCCTCCATTCCCTTCACCGCCTATAATAGCATTATTTTTTTTCATTAACTCCACCACATTCACTTCTCCAACTGCACTGGCTTCATATTTTCCGCCATGAGCAACTGTAACATCGCGCAAAGCACGAGAAGAGGACATATTAGAAACTGTGTTCCCCGGAGTTTTACTTAAAACATAGTCAGCACAAGCTACCAAAGTATATTCTTCACCAAACATTTCCCCATCTTCACTGATAAAAGCCAAACGATCCACATCCGGATCCACGACAACTCCTAAATGGGCTTTTTCCTTTACTACTAATGCTGAAATATCTGTTAAATGCTCTTTTAAAGGTTCCGGATTATGAGGAAAATGTCCGTTTGGTTCGCAGTACAATTTCACTACTTCAACACCCATTAATTCTAACAATCTTGGAATAATAATCCCGCCCGAAGAATTTACCCCATCAACCACTACTTTAAATTTTGCTGCTTTTACCGCTTCAACATCTACTAAAGGCAAATTTAAAACCTCGTCGATGTGAATATCCATATAAGCATCATTCACTGTTATTTCACCTAAATTATCTACATCTGAAAAATCGAAAGCTTCAGCTTCGGCAATATCAAGAATTTTAGCTCCTTCTTCTCCGCTTAAAAATTCCCCCTTAGCATTTAGCAATTTTAAGGCATTCCATTGCTTTGGGTTATGAGAAGCTGTTAAAATAATTCCTCCATCTGCTTTTTCTAACGGAACGGCCACTTCTACAGTTGGCGTTGTAGAAAGCCCAAGATCAATTACATTAATTCCAAGACCTATTAAGGTATTCACTACCAAATTATGAATCATTGGCCCTGAAATTCTGGCATCACGACCAATTACCACTGTTAGTTTTTCTTTTGAAGTATTATTTTTCAGAAAAGTACCGTATGCCGATGCAAATTTTACAGCATCAACAGGAGTCAGATTATCTCCTACTTTTCCTCCAATTGTTCCGCGTATCCCTGATATCGATTTTATTAAAGTCATTTTTGTGAGTTATGGTTACCAGTTACAAATATAGAAAAGTTACTAAGGTTCTTAGTAGCCAAGACCCTAAGATTTTTAAAATATCATAAAAAAAGCTACAGGGATTTTAATCATATTAACTTTAGAAGCTGTCTTACTCAATAAAACCATATCAAAAAGTTTTCATACTTTTACTAAAATAAACTTATTGAATTAGCTATTTAAAAACCTTAGTACGTTTTACTACAGCAAACTTAGTATATTAGAACCTTAGCAACTCAAAAAAATGAATTTCCTAGCCCACATCTATTTGTCCGGAGATAATGACTTAATCAAAATTGGCAATTTTATGGCCGATGGAATTCGCGGGAAACAGTTTGAGCATTTTCCTGAAGAAGTTCAAAAAGGCATTATTTTGCATCGATCGATAGATACTTATACCGATTCGCATGATATTTTCAGACAAAGTACCAAGCGCTTACATGAAAAATACCATCACTACGCCGGTGTGATCGTTGATATTATCTACGATCATTTTTTAGCTAAAAACTGGGAGAAATATTCAGATGAAAAATTAGAAAAGTTTATTGATCGATTTTACAAATCATTGCACGAAAACTATCCTATTTTAAGTGAAAAAACACAGAATTTAATGCCTTATATGGTCAAGCAAAACTGGCTTTTAAGTTATCAGACCGTAGAAGGAATCCATTACGTTTTAACCCGAATGGACCAACGATCTAAAAACATGTCCAAAATGCAGTTTGCAAGTAACGAATTAGTAGAATTCTATACTGAATTTGAACAAGAATTTACTTTATTTTTCGAGGATCTGAAACAACACTCCAAACAAAAATTACTCACTTTATAAAATCAGCCAGATTCTATAAAAAATAAAAGACGATACTCTTTATGAAAAAAATAGCCTTTTTATTTAGCTTTATTTCTATTTACAGTTTTGCACAACAAGATCCTGTAAAACCAACCGGATTAGTAGCCACAAAAGCCATGGTCGTTTCGGCACGTGCAGAAGCTTCTAAAATTGGAGTTGAAATTATGAAAAAAGGAGGAAATGCTTTTGATGCCATGGTAGGTACTGAGTTAGCATTGGCAGTTGCTTATCCGTATGCGGGAAATATTGGTGGCGGTGGTTTTATGGTTTACCGAAAAGCAAATGGCGAAGTCGGCTCTTTAGATTATCGTGAAAAAGCTCCATTAGCAGCAACAAAAGATATGTTTCTGGATAAAGAGGGAAATGTAATAAAGGGTAAAAGTACTGAAACAGCTTTGGCAATTGGAGTTCCCGGAACAGTAGCCGGAGTTTTTGCTGTTCATAAGAAATTAGGATCTTTACCCATGTCGGAAATTCTAAAACCTGTTATTGCTCTTGCTGAAAAAGGCGTTATTGTAACCCAGAAACAACAAAAGCAATTGGAATCCTATCACGATGCAATTGTAAAAGTGAATGGCCCAAATACATTGATGGCAGGAAAATTTAAAGAAAATGACACTATAAAATACCCCGCTTTAGCCAGCACCTTAAAACGCATATTAAAAAACGGAAAAGATGAGTTTTATAAAGGTAAAACGGCTAAAGTTCTTGTAGAATATCTTCAGAAAAAAGGTGGTATTATTACGCTTAAAGATTTGGCAAGTTATGAAGCGCAATGGAGAAAACCATTACAATTTAATTATAAAGAATTAAAAATTACTTCAATGTCACCTCCTAGTAGTGGAGGAATTTGTCTCGCTCAAATCATGAAGATGATTTCTCCTTTTTATTTATCAAAAATGGGCCATAATTCAGAACAATCAATTCAGGTTATTGTAGAAGCCGAAAGAAGGGCGTATGCTGATAGAAGTCAGTTTTTAGGTGACCCTGATTTTGTCAAGATTCCAATTACCGGACTTTTATCTGATTCTTATTTAAAAGACCGAATGTCAACTTTTAATCCTGAAAAAGCGAGTTTATCATCTGAAATAAAAGAAGGAAAAGTAACTTATAACGAAAGTACTGAAACAACACATTATTCAATTGTAGATGCACAGGGAAATGCCGTTGCAGCAACTACAACCATAAATGATGGTTTTGGATCAAAATATTATTGTGATGAATTAGGTTTCTTTTTAAACAATGAAATGGATGATTTCAGTGCTAAACCGGGGTCGCCAAATATGTTTGGTCTGGTTGGAAACGAAGCCAATAGCATCGCACCACAAAAACGAATGTTAAGTTCGATGACGCCAACAATTGTGGAGAAAAACGGAAGTTTATTCATGGTTGTGGGATCACCAGGGGGATCGACCATTATAACTTCGGTTTTACAGGCAATTTTAAATGTTTATGAGTATAATTTAAGCATGCAGGAAGCTGTAAATGCACCGCGCTTTCATCATCAATGGTTACCGGACCTAATTACATTCGAGCCCAACGCCTTTAGCAACACCACAATTGATAAACTTAAAGCAAAAGGGTATTTGATTAATGAAAAAACAACACCTGTAATTGGCAAATTAGACTGTATTTTGGTTTTACCAAACAAAAGCCTTGAAGGTGGTGCAGATTATCGCGGGGATGATACTGCCGTTGGTTTTTAAATTAAATTTAAAGATTTGCATTAAAAATTATACGAATTCGATTGTTATAGGCTAAATTTGCATTATCCCTAACTTTTTACAGACAGAATGCTAAAAAAATATTTTAGAAAACTAGAAAGCATAATTGCTTTGGCACAATCATTAATGACTCCAAAGCAGTTTATTTTTTTATCAAGTGTTTTAATTGGGATTTCATGTTCTTTGGCTGTAATTATTCTGAAGACTTTTGCCCATAGCGTATTTTCTTTTGCTACTTATATCAATGGAATTTTAAAGTTAAGCTTTATTAACAGTATTCTTCCAATCATCGGGATTGTACTGACGGTTTTTGTCGTTAAAAGAGTTTTAAACGGAAGCATTGAAAAAGGGACTTCCCAAATTTTGTATGCCGTTGCAAAAAAGGCCAGCATTATTCCAAAAAAACAAATGTACGCACAAATTGTAACCAGCTCTTTAACGGTTGGTTTAGGAGGTTCTGCAGGTCTTGAAAGCCCAATTGTAATTACAGGGGCTGCATTTGGTTCTAATTTTGCCCAAAATTATAAATTACCCTATAAAGACCGGACTTTACTAATTGGTTGCGGCGTCGCGGCAGGAATTTCAGCAGCTTTTAATGCTCCAATTGCCGGTGTGTTATTTGCCATCGAAGTTCTATTGGTCGACGTTAGTATTTCTGCCTTTACTCCCATTATGATTTCGGCCGCGACTGGTGCTTTAGTTTCTGCTATTGTATTAGATGAAACTATTTTATTATCGTTTAAAAAGCAAGAAGTTTTTAACTTTCACAATATTCCATTTTATATTCTTTTAGGTGTATTGACAGGGTTTATTGCTGTTTACTATGCCCGAAATTTTCAAAAAGTCGAGCATTATTTTTCTAAATCAAAATGGAGTCCTTATAAAAAAGCACTGATTGGTTCTTCGCTATTGGCCTTACTGATCTTTATTTTTCCCACTCTTTTTGGAGAAGGTTATGAAAGTATCAAAACTTTGTCTGAAAGTGATCCCGGACAATTACTGGACAATACTTTATTTGCAGATTTCAGAAACAATCAGTGGGTTTTATTACTTTTTGTTGGATGTACAATGATGGTAAAAGTCTTTGCTTCAGGATTAACCCTTGGAAGTGGAGGAAATGGAGGGAATTTTGCGCCATCATTGTTTCTCGGATCGTATTTAGGTTATTTTTTCTCGAAATTCATCAGTCTGATTGGTTTATCAAAATTACCTATTAGTAATTTTACAATGGTTGGAATGGCGGGTATTTTGAGCGGGTTGTTTCATGCGCCGCTTACTGCTATATTCTTAATTGCAGAAATTACCGGTGGTTACGGATTGATGATTCCGCTTATGATCGTTTCTTCAATAAGTTTTGCAATTTCGAAACGTTTTGAAAAATATTCACTTGACGTAAAAAATCTGGCGAAAAAAGGACATGCTTTTACAAGTAATAAAGATTCAAACATCCTTTCCACTTTGGATATCGATACCATTATTCAGTGCGATTACTTAACGGTTCATCCAGATGATCATTTAACTAAACTGGTAGATCTTATTTCGCACTCCAACCAGGTCGTTTTTGCTGTGGTAAATAATGAAAAAGAGTTAGTTGGTATAGTTCATTTTAATGATATTCGGGAAATTATTTTCAATGCTTATCGCGTAAAATACACCCTTATTAAAGATGTTATGAAAACCCCTGCTGCCACTATTACATCTTTTGACAGTATGGAAATCGTAATGAGCAAATTCGAACAATCTAAATCGGCATTTCTTCCTGTTATCCGAAATGAAAAGTATTATGGATTCATTTCCAAATCTATAGCCCTCGAAGCCTATAGAATGAAACTCCGTTCCATGACCATTGAATAATCTTAATATCGGATAGATAAATTATTTGTATTATCCGATATTAAGAAGTATTTTTGTAGGATTATGTGGGATATAGACTTAACATACAGAGAAGAATTTCAATCAACATTTGATCGATTGTACCAAAAAAAGCTTGATTTGCAAAACAGCAGACCATTGCCCAATATTGCTTTGCATAAAATTCGCGAAAGCTTATCTCTCGAATGGACTTACAATTCTAATAGTATTGAAGGAAATACCATGAGTTTACGTGAAACCCAAATGGTCATCCAGGAAGGAATTACAATTAAAGGGAAATCACTTCGGGAACACTTCGAAACGCACAATCACGATAAGGCAATTGATTATCTATATTCTATTGTTGATGATCATTACCAACTTCGCAGTATTGATATTTTATCGATTCATGGATTGGTTTTACGTTCTATAGAAGATGATTTTGCAGGACGTTTACGCAATGGTGGTGTTCGTATTTCGGGAGCTAATTTTATGCCTCCCAATGCCAATAAAGTTTCAGATTATCTTGATGAATTAATTGACTTTATTACTAAAAATCCTTTAGGTTTAAACGATATTGAGCTGGCTACGATTTACCATCATAAATTAGTCTGGATTCATCCATTTTTTGATGGAAATGGCCGTACTGTGCGTTTAAGTATGAATTTATTATTGATGCGTTGTGGTTTTCCGCCTGCTATTATTCTTAAAAATGACAGAAAAAAATACTACGAGGCACTTAATCAGGCCAACAATGGCAAGTATCAAAAATTAACACTTTTGATGTGTCAGGCTTTAGAAAGAACACTCAACATCTATTTAAGTTCAATGCCGGGAAGCACTTATGACTATCAGCCCATACAAAATATTGTAAGTGAGCCTGAAACTCCCTACGGTCAGGAATACGTTAGTTTACTGGCCAGAACCGGGAAAATTGATGCTTACAAAGAAGGCAGAAACTGGTATACGACCAAAGAAGCCATCGAAGAATATATGGCAACCCGAAAAAGAAAACGCTAGTTCATACTAGCGTTATTTTGTTACTAATTGTAACATAAAGTTTTGCTATCGAGCACAAAAAGAACAAATCAAAGTGGTAACTTTGCGTTTTGCTCAAAATTATGTTAGAAAAAGACAATACTATTGAAGTTCTTGGTGCAAGAGTTCATAATCTTAAAAATATAGATATTTCTATTCCGCGTGAGAAACTGGTAGTCATTACTGGTTTATCGGGTTCGGGAAAATCCTCTTTGGCATTTGATACCATTTATGCCGAAGGACAACGTCGTTACGTAGAAACTTTTTCGGCTTATGCCAGACAGTTTCTTGGTGGCCTGGAACGTCCTGATGTTGATAAAATCGACGGACTTTCGCCTGTTATTGCGATTGAACAAAAAACAACCAGTAAAAGTCCTCGTTCTACCGTGGGAACTATTACTGAAATATACGATTTTCTTCGACTGCTTTATGCGCGAGGTGCTGATGCATACAGTTATAATACGGGCGAAAAAATGGTTTCGTATTCTGATGACCAGATTAAAGATCTGATCATTCAGGATTTTAATGGAAAACGCATCAATATCCTTGCTCCGATTATTAGAGCGAGAAAAGGTCATTATGCTGAATTATTTCAACAAATTACCAAACAAGGATTCCTGAAAGTTCGTGTCAACGGTGAAGTTCAGGATTTAGTTTCAGGAATGAAACTGGATCGTTATAAAACGCATGATATTGAAATTGTAGTCGACAGAATGTTGATTGAAAATACGGAGGATAATCAAAAACGTTTGGCCGAAAGCATTAATACAGCTATGCATCATGGCGAAAATGTACTGATGATTCTTGATCAGGACACCAATGAAGTTCGTTATTTCAGTAGAAACCTGATGTGCCCTACGACAGGGATTTCATACCAAAACCCTGAACCGAATTTATTTTCGTTCAACTCTCCAAAAGGAGCTTGTCCACATTGTAACGGATTGGGAACAGTGCACGAAATCAATGTAAAAAAGATTATTCCAAATCCTAAATTATCGATAAAAAGTGGCGGTTTTGCCCCGCTTGGTGAATACAAATCGTCCTGGATCTTCAAGCAATTAGAAGTTATTGGAGAAAAATTTGGTTTTAAAATAACAGATCCGATTGAGAAAATCCCGGAAGAAGCCCTGAACATGATTTTACAGGGGGGAAAAGAGAAATTCACCGTAAATTCTAAAGATTTAGGCGTTACCCGAGATTATAAAATAGATTTTGAAGGAATTTCACATTTCATCAAAAATCAATACGACGAAAGCGCTTCAACAACTATAAAACGTTGGGCAAAAGATTTCATGGACGAAATTAACTGTCCGGTTTGTGAAGGTTCCCGCCTGAAAAAAGAAGCTCAGTTTTTTAGGGTCAATGGAAAAAACATCACTGAATTATGTGATATGGATATCTCTGATTTGACAGCCTGGTTTCAGGATTTAAATAATCACTTAACAGACAAACAGCTCCTGATCGCATCAGAAGTTGTCAAAGAAATTAAAGATCGCCTCAACTTCCTGATGAATGTTGGTTTGAATTATCTGGCTTTAAGCCGAAGTTCAAAATCACTTTCGGGTGGGGAGGCACAACGTATTCGTCTTGCAACGCAAATTGGTTCACAATTGGTAGGCGTTTTATATATTCTCGACGAGCCAAGTATTGGTTTACACCAAAGAGACAATGAAAAATTAATTAAATCTCTGGAACAATTACGCGATATTGGAAACTCTGTTATTGTAGTTGAACATGATAAAGACATGATTGAAACGGCCGATTATGTAATTGATATAGGTCCGAAAGCAGGAAAATACGGAGGAGAAATTATCAGTATTGGAACTCCGGCAGAAACTTTAAAATCAAATACCATCACTGCTCAATATTTGAACGGTACCAGGAAACTAGAGATTCCGAAAGAACGCCGCAAAGGAAATGGTAAATTTTTAAAACTAACCGGAGCAACAGGAAATAACCTGAAAAATGTTTCAATCGAAATACCTTTAGGCCAATTAATTTGTGTTACAGGAGTTTCAGGAAGCGGAAAATCGACTTTGATCAACGAAACCCTCTATCCTATTCTGAATGCTTATTATTTTAATGGTGTTAAAAAGCCGCAACCTTATAAAAAGATTGAAGGCTTAGAACATATTGACAAAGTAATCGACATTGACCAAAGTCCGATTGGAAGAACACCACGTTCAAATCCCGCTACTTATACCGAGGTTTTTACCGAAATCAGAAATCTGTTTACGATGACTTCTGAAAGTATGATTCGTGGTTATAAAGCCGGACGTTTTAGTTTTAATGTAAAAGGCGGACGTTGTGAAACTTGCGAAGGCTCCGGAGTCAGAACCATCGAAATGAACTTTTTACCTGATGTGTATGTAGAATGCGAAACCTGTCAGGGGAAACGTTTTAACAGGGAAACTTTAGAAATTCGATATAAAGGAAAATCTATTTCGGATGTGCTGAATATGACGGTTGATGAAGCAGTTCCGTTTTTTGAAAACATTCCGAAGATTTACAGAAAAGTAAAAACGATTCAAGATGTTGGCTTAGGATATATCACACTTGGTCAACAAAGTACAACACTTTCCGGTGGTGAGGCACAGCGTATAAAACTTGCCGGAGAATTGTCTAAAAAAGATACCGGAAATACATTTTACATCTTAGATGAACCAACTACAGGATTACATTTTGAAGATATTAGAGTATTAATGGAAGTCATTAACAAACTGGTTGATAAAGGAAATACGATTCTGGTTATTGAACATAATATGGACGTTATTAAACTTGCCGATTACATCATTGACATTGGTCCTGAAGGCGGAAAAGGTGGTGGACAATTAATCGCAAAAGGAACTCCGGAAGAAGTAGCAAAAAATAAAAAAAGCTATACGGCTAAGTTTTTGAAGAAAGAGCTAATTTAGTATTTGATTTTATAAAGATAATGGCTTAAATATTTATAAAAATATCATTATAACCACTTTAAGTTTGAAAGTACATCCAGATTTCAGGAGTTATTAAAAGTTGTAAAGCAATTATCTCCATCAGAAAAATTAAAACTTAATGGTGAAATTTGAAAAGATGACATTGAAATTCCTATTGAACATCAAAAAAGAGTTTTACATAGAATTAAAAAAAGTCAAATCTCAAATTAACTCTTTAAAAATACAACCTTGTATTTGTACGGTTTGATACAAAGATGTTCGTTGCATGCTTATTAAAAAGTTTCCATTTATATTCATTGTACAATTAATAAAAAGTATTCTTTAGTCGAAATTTTTGCAATCTATCATACTAGTCGAAATCCGGAAATTTGGAATTCCAGAGTATAATAATTTAAGTCCATTTTCAAATCCTTTTAAAATATAAACAAGACAATATAAGTTCCCAAAGGACGAAGTATATGGCAACAACGTTTAGATGTTCCAAAAATAATCCGTCAATTTGGATCTAAGATATAATTACATTTGAAGAAAATAAATCATCATTAGGCATTCTGTTTTAATCTTCTGATAATGAATCCACAACCAAAAATACAGCTTTAGAAATGTTACATTTAAATTAATAAATCCCCATTTCTGTAACAATTCTCGAAAAAAGCAGTAATTTAGTGCGCCCTTTTTGTCAAAGTTTTTGATTTTGACAATTTTTTATGGGTTAAAAACAAAAGTTCAATTAAAAACTAATACCCTAGCCCTGATGGGAGCGGCATCCTTTTGTGGTGGGGTTCACCACAAAAGATATAGCGGACAGCAGGAAACAGCTCCTTACATCTAATATACTGAGGATGAAAATTTTAAAAAAGACACAACTTAAATAAAAATATAAATAATTAAAATACCTAAAATGAGATTAGAAGATTTTGATAATGATGAGGACAAAGTAATTCAGGACCGTTTGAAACAAAAAACGTGGAATGAAATTAGAACAAACGATAGCTGGGCGATTTTTAAAATCATGGCTGAGTTTGTAAACGGTTACGAAAGCATGGGACGTATTGGCCCTTGTGTATCTATTTTTGGTTCGGCGAGAACAAAACCAGATGATAAATACTATTTACTGGCAGAAAAAATTGCTTATAAAATCAGTAAAGCAGGTTACGGTGTAATCACAGGAGGTGGTCCCGGAATCATGGAAGCTGGTAACAAAGGAGCACATTTAGGAGGCGGAACTTCGGTTGGATTAAACATCGAATTGCCTTTTGAACAACACTTTAATCCTTATATTGACCACGATAAAAACCTGAATTTCGATTATTTCTTTGTGAGAAAAGTAAT
This sequence comes from Flavobacterium sp. FlaQc-48, assembly GCF_044007335.1. Classification (NCBI taxonomy): domain Bacteria; kingdom Pseudomonadati; phylum Bacteroidota; class Flavobacteriia; order Flavobacteriales; family Flavobacteriaceae; genus Flavobacterium; species Flavobacterium sp. FlaQc-48. The sequence goes on from NZ_JBIPCR010000025.1 coordinate 14,490, forward strand.
GTTCGTTAAATATTCGCAAGGTTTTGTGGTAATGCCGGGAGGCTTTGGAACTTTAGACGAAATGTTTGAAGCTATTACATTAATCCAAACCAAGAAAATTGGAAAATTCCCTATTATTCTGGTTGGTGTTGAATTCTGGTCTGGTTTGATTGAATGGGTAAAAACAGTTTTAGTAGAAAAAATGCATACGGTTAGCCCGGAAGATTTAAACTTATTTAAAATCGTTGATACTGAGGATGAAGTTGTTGATGTATTAGATAAATTTTACAAGAAATATGATTTAAGTCCTAATTTCTAAAATATATTCTCACCATATCAGTGATATTAAATTCATTTAAGCCTGCTCTATAAATCATTAAACTTAAATTTATTTCTATAACTTATATAGTGAAACTACATTAAATCTTACAAAAAAATGAAAGCTGTTTTTTAAAACAGCTTTTTTTATAGTATTTTTACAAAAAACCAAAACAACTTTATGCTCGTAATTTAAGTATATCCCTTAATTTTTAAGCCATCCTTGAAATCATTTTATAAAATTATATTTTTTGTTTTTGTTTTACTCAGTTCAGTAAAACAATATGCGCAACATCAGTCTAAGATGGAAGTGGCGGTCAATCTTGAACTTAAAACACTGAATGTAAAACAGGATATTACGTATTACAACACCTCAAACGATTCTTTGATTTCTATTGTTTTAAATGACTGGAACAACGCTTTCTCTGATAAAAATACACCCTTGGCAAAAAGATTCTCAGATGAGTTTTACAGAGGTTTTCATTTAGCGAAAGCTGCAGAAAGAGGAAATACAACCATTTTAAATCTAACGGATTCTGATTATACTGCTCTTGAATGGCAAAGAACCGAGAAAGATCCGGATTATATCGTTGTGAAACTAAACAGAAAATTACGTCCGGGTGAAAAAATCGATTTGCATTTAACTTATATTTCTAAAATTCCGAGTGACAAATTTACGCGTTACGGTTTTGATCAAAATGGCGGCATGAACCTAAAAAACTGGTTTATTAGCCCGGCTCGTTTCGAAAATCATCGCTTTATGAAATACAACAATTTCAATTTGGATGATATCGCAAATGCCGGTACAGATTATGAAATTGAAATAAAAATTCCAAATCAATATACTGTAACCTCTGATTTGAATCTGATTTCAGAAGATGCCACAACACCTTCTTTCAAAACTTTATCTTTATCCGGTAAAAACAGAACAGATTTTAATTTGTTCATAGAAAAGCAAAATAGTTTTAAAAGCTATGATAATGGCTCCTTAGAAGTGCTTACGAATCTTAAGAACAAAAAAATAAGCGAAATCCAAAAGGCCATTATCATTAACAGAGTGGTGGATTTTGCAGACACTTTTATTGGAAAATACCCACATCAAAAAATTACGGTTTCGCAAGTAGATTATGATCGAAATCCGTTTTACGGGCTTAATCAGCTGCCTTCTTTTATTAGCCCGTTTTCAGATGATTTTGTCTTTGAAATTACGTTCTTAAAAACGTATCTGAACAATTATTTAAAAAACAGTTTACATTTAGATCCCAGAAGAGACAATTGGGTTTATGACGGAATTCAGATTTATGCGATGATGCATTTTATGGAAGAAAACCATTTAGACCAAAAGATGCTTGGACGACTTTCGGACATGAAACTCTTTAAAAGTTACAGCATTACAAATTTGACATTTAATGAGCAATACAGCTATTATTATATGTTAATGGCCCGAAAAAACCTGGATCAGCCTCTTGGTGACCCAAAAAACATTTTAATAAAATTCAACGAGCAAATTGCCAGTAAATATCGTGCGGGTTTAAGTCTTAGTTACTTAGATGATTATTTAAATCATAATATTGTTCCTGAAAGTGTACAGGAATTTTATAACCTGAATAAAAACCAGCAAACAAATCGATACGATTTCGAAAAAATCCTGACCAAAAACAGCCCAAAAAATATCGATTGGTTTTTTAAAACTATTATAGATTCCAGAGATATTATTGATTATAAATTTACAAATGTTTCCAGAACAAAAGACAGTGTACAATTTTCTATAAAAAACAAAACGGGTATTTATGTGCCAATTCCGGTTTACGGAATTAAGAAAAATGAAGTTGTTTTTAAAACATGGATTGAACCCAAAAAGGCTGATTCTATTTATGAGTTTGAGAGAAAAAATGCGGATAAAATAGTACTCAATTATGAGAATGAAGTTCCGGAGTACAACCAAAGAAACAACTGGAAATCACTTAAAAATCTGGTAATTACCAATCGCCCGATAAAATTTAATTTCGCTAAAGATCTTGAAGATCCTTATTACAACCAGATTTTATACATTCCTACACTTACCTACAATTTATATGATGGTTTTACGCCAGGAATACGTTTTCACAATAAAACGATTCTGGATAAACCTTTTACATTTGATATTAATCCGGCTTATTCCCTAAATGCGGGAACAATTTCCGGTTCATCCGCTTTTTCGTGGAGCGAATATTATCGAAACAGTACGCTTTATAATGTACGATATTCTATCAGTCAGAATTATTTTCACTATGCGCCAGATGCTGCTTATTTAAGATTGAACCCGATGGTTCAGTTTAGGATACGCGAAGAAAATTTCAGGGACAACAGAAAGCAATTGATTATGTTTCGCCAGGTTATTGTAAACCGTGAAGCAAGTCAATTTATAACGGATAATTCAAAACCAAATTATTCTGTTTTTAATGCCCGGTACATGAATACTAAAACGGAATTAATAAATCATTTCAACTTTATGACTGATGTTCAGTTTTCCGGAGATTTTGGAAAACTTGCCGGAGAAATAGAATACAGAAGATTATTTGAAAACAATCATAAATTAAATTTAAGGTTATACGCCGGAAGCTTTTTGTACAACACAACAAATTCAGATTATTTTAGTTTTGGTTTAGATCGTCCAACAGATTATATGTTTGATTATAATTTTTATGGAAGATCTGAAAGTACCGGTTTTTTCAGTCAGCAATTTGTTATGGCCGAAGGAGGTTTTAAGTCAAAACTAGAGCCATCCTATGCCAATCAATGGATGACAACATTAAATGCCAGTTATTCTATCTGGAACTGGATTGAAGCTTATGGCGATATTGGTTTTATGAAAAGTAAACGTCAAAGCGAGAATTTTGTATACGACAGTGGCATTCGGTTAAATTTAGTTCCGGACTATTTTGAACTTTATTTTCCGGTTTATTCGAATAACGGCTGGGAGATTTCTCAAAATAAATACAACGAAAAAATTCGATTTGTGATTACTTTGTCTCCAAAAACATTAGTTAATCTTTTCACCAGAAAATGGTTCTAATCAAATAAATTTTAAACAAAAACATGCGATATTATCATTAAATTTCATTTTTAAATACAAATAACATAAATAAAACCCATAGTTTTTTGATTTTAAATACAGATAATTAAATTATATTTATTTTAAAGAATTATGATTATTGATTGTTTTTAAGTAATTTCGCAGTCTAAACCATGACCCTCAAGATTATGATAAAAGAAAAAAGCAATACTACATTAACATTTGAAGATTTCAAAACTGAGGTATTGAATGACTACAGAATTGCAGTAACCAGCCGCGAATGTAGCCTTTTAGGTCGTAAGGAAGTTTTAACAGGAAAGGCCAAATTTGGAATTTTCGGTGACGGAAAAGAGGTGCCACAGCTTGCTATGGCAAAAGCCTTTAAAAACGGGGATTTCCGCTCAGGATACTATCGCGATCAGACTTTTATGATGGCTATTGGTGAGTTGACTCCAAAGCAATTTTTCGCAGGTTTATATGGCCACACAGATTTAGATTTTGATCCAATGTCTGCCGGAAGACAAATGGGCGGACATTTTGTAACGCACAGTTTGAACGAAGATGGTTCCTGGAAAGACCTTACAAAACAAAAAAATTCAAGTTCCGATATATCACCTACTGCAGGACAAATGCCAAGATTATTAGGATTGGCTCAGGCTTCTAAAATTTACAGAAACGTTGACGGAATTACTGTTAAAGATAAATTTTCTGTAAATGGAAATGAAGTAGCCTGGGGAACTATAGGAAATGCAAGTACATCAGAAGGTTTGTTTTTTGAAACCATCAACGCTGCCGGAGTTTTACAAGTTCCGATGATCATGAGCGTTTGGGATGATGAATACGGAATTTCTGTTCATGCCAAACATCAAACCACTAAAGAAAATATTTCTGAAATCCTTAAAGGATACCAACGCGATGAAGATTCAAAAGGGTATGAAATTTTTAGGGTTAAAGGCTGGGATTATGCCGAATTGGTTTCTACCTACGAAAGAGCCGGAGCTATTGCCAGAGAAGAACATATTCCGGTTTTAATTCACGTAAACGAATTAACACAGCCACAGGGTCACTCTACTTCTGGTTCGCACGAACGTTATAAAAGCGGAGAAAGACTGGCTTGGGAGAGAGATTTTGATTGTATCCGCCAGATGCGTTTATGGATGGTTGCCATTAACATAGCATCACCGGAAGAATTAGCCGAAATTGAATCTGAATTGAAAAAAGAAGTTCTTGAAGCTAAAAAAGACGCCTGGAATTCCTTTATCAATCCAATTATTGAAGATCAAAAAAATCTATTGGCTTTATTGGAACAAATTGCTGAAGCAAGTATCAACCATAAAGACAGAATCAGAAAATATATTTCAGAACTAAGTGCAATAAAAGCACCATTAAAAAAGGAATTACTGGTTCATGCCCGAAAAATATTGCGTTTTATCGAAGTTCCCAACAGCAAAGTTATTTTGTCTCAATGGATCACCAATTTCATTAGTTTAACACAGGAAAATTTTAGTAGTAATCTACATTCTGAATCGAATCAAAATGTTTTTTCAGTAGAAAAGGTACTTCCTGAATATGCTGATAATGCAAAAGCTGATTTAGACGGACGTATGATTTTGCGTGACAATTTCGATGCTTTATTTACGAAATATCCTGAAACCTTAATTTTTGGTGAAGATGTCGGAAACATTGGCGATGTAAACCAGGGGCTAGAAGGCATGCAGGAAAAATATGGTGAGCTTCGTGTTGCCGATGTTGGTATTCGTGAAGCAACTATTATTGGACAAGGAATTGGAATGGCCTTAAGAGGTTTACGCCCTATTGCCGAAATTCAGTATTTAGATTATTTACTATATGCCATTCAAATCATGAGTGATGATTTGGCAACATTGCAATACAGAACTGTAGGCAAACAAAAAGCACCATTAATTATCAGAACCCGCGGACACCGATTAGAAGGTATCTGGCACTCTGGTTCCCCAATGGGAATGATTATCAATGCCATTCGTGGTATTCATGTTCTGGTTCCCAGAAACATGACACAAGCAGCAGGATTTTACAACGCTCTTTTAGAGACTGATGAACCTGCTTTGGTAATTGAATGTTTAAATGGTTACCGTTTAAAAGAAAAAACACCTTTGAATTTTGGTGAATTCAAAACCCCAATTGGTGTTGTTGAAACCCTAAAAGAAGGTTCAGATATTACTTTAGTTTCGTACGGATCAACTTTAAGACTGGTAGAGCAGGCTGCAACTGAATTATTAGATCTAGGCATTGATTGTGAAGTTATCGATATTCAGTCCCTGCTTCCGTTTGACATCAATAAAGATATTGTAAAAAGCATCGCTAAGACGAACCGTCTTTTAGTAATAGACGAAGATGTTCCGGGTGGAGCTTCAGCTTTCATTTTACAACAAATTCTTGAAGAGCAAGATGCTTATCATCATTTAGACAGTAAACCACAAACTCTTGCCGCAAAAGCACACAGGCCTGCTTACGGAACGGATGGCGATTATTTCTCTAAACCTTCTGCCGAAGATATTTTCGAAAAAGTTTACAGCATGATAAATGAGGTTAATCCTTCTAAATTTCCTAGTTTATACTAAGAGTTTAGTCTGATTTTAAATATAAAAAAAGCTCCAAATCAATTGATTTGGAGCTTTTTTATTCTGAGAAACGAAGAATCAAACAGGTGAACCGACAAAGATTACCGACATTCTATACGGAGTTTATTGTGCAATTCTTCGTTCCTCAGAATGAAAAAAAGTTGTCTTTATATGAAAAAGAATTACTTTACAGAAGACTTAGTTTTAAAATCTGTCTAAATCTATGACTATAGTTGCAATTTTGCGTGATCCCTGTACCAGTTCGTAACTACTTAGCTCCCAAAATAGCCCTCGCCTTCTCTAAATCTTCAGCTGTATCAATTCCAATTCCAACATGCGTTGTTTCAACCATTTTAATGCGTTTTCCGAATTCCAGATACCTTAGCTGTTCCAGTTTTTCAGAAGCTTCCAAAGATTTCATAGGAAGGCTGTAAAAGTCTAATAATGCTTGTTTTCTAAAAGCGTAAATTCCGATATGCTGAAAATAACGAACTCCGGCATCTTTATCTCTCGGATACGGAATTACTGATCTTGAAAAATATAATGCAAACTGCGATTGATCCACCACTACTTTTACATTATTCGGGTTATTGATTTCCTCTTCATCTGTAATTTCACGCATTAGCGAAGCCAAATCAATATTTTTGTCTTTATCATTTTTAAATACGGATAAGACCTGCTCTAAAGGCCCGGCTTCTGTAAAAGGCTCATCACCTTGTACATTCACCACAATATCAACATCCAGATTTGAAACAGCTTCAGCAATGCGATCACTTCCGGATTCATGTTCCCTGATACTCATAATGGCTTTTCCGCCCTGGTTTACAATTTCATCAAATATCAAATCGGAATCAGTTACCACAAATACATCATCGAATAATTTTGTTGCAACTGTTGCTTCATATGTTCTTAAAATTACCGTTTTACCCCCAAGATCCTGCATTAATTTTGCAGGAAAACGTGTTGATGCATATCGCGCCGGAATTACAGCTATTATTTTCATTCTCAATATCTTTAATTTTCTATTTTTTTTATTCTCTATGAAGCTGTGTGGCACAACTATAACACCAAGTGTGCAAAGATATCACATAGATTCAAAACATTTTATTACATAATTTTAACCGAAGTCATACTTAAAGAACCGGCTAATAATTTGTCATTAAACAAATCCAGTTCTTCTGATTTTTCTTTTAAGCCTAAAGTATACAGCAAAGGCAAATAATGATCCGGTGTTGGAATCGCTAATTGAATGGCTTTGTTCATTTTTTCGAAATCAATCAAGGGTTGAAAATTCCCATCTAACAAATAATGATTGATGGTTTCACGTGCTTCAATTGCCCAATCGTAACCGTAATTGTCTTTATCAAAATTTCTAAAATCAACCAGACGCAGATTGTGAACGATGTTTCCGCTTCCGATAATTAAAACTCCTTTATGACGTAATGATTGTAACTTCTGCGCCAACTCAAAATGATATTGTCCCGACTTCGTATAATCAATACTTAACTGAATCACCGGAACATTTGCTTCCGGATATAAATGCTTAATTACACTCCACGCACCGTGATCCAATCCCCAATGTTCATCTAAATCTACAAGAACAGGTTCTAGTATTTTCTTGGTTTCAAATGCCAGTTCAGGGCTTCCTTTTGCGGGATACTGCACATCAAATAAGGCTTGCGGAAAACCTCCAAAATCATGAATGGTCCTTGGCATTTGCATCGAAGTTACCTTAGTTCCATTTGTAAACCAATGCGCTGATATACATAAAATCGCATTAGGTTGCGGTAATGTTTTAGCCAGATCCCGGAAACCGGCCACAAACTGATTTTCTTCTATGGCATTCATTGGGCTGCCGTGTCCTAAAAATAAAACCGGCATTTTATCGGTATTCGAAAACGTAGAAGAAATCGAATGTAAGTCGTTTAGTGTTGTCATTGTAAATAGTTATAAACACGAATTTTCTGCGTCTGTTCGTTGTCGCCCGAGTCACAGATTTCACTAATGGTAAATCTAAAAAAATAATTCGTGTTAATTTGTGCAATTAGTGTTTTTACTCTTCAAAACTGTCGTCCTTGAATCCTATCAAATATAATTTATTTTTGGCACGTGTCATAGCCGTATACAGCCATCTGATGTAATCGCGATCGATTCCGTTTGGTAAGTAGGGTTGTTCTATAAAAACCGTATTCCATTGTCCTCCCTGCGATTTATGACAAGTAATGGCGTATGAGAATTTGACTTGTAATCCGTTAAAATATTCGTTTTCTTTTACCTTTTGAAACTTTTTATATTTTGTACTTTCACTTTCATAATCTTTCATCACCTCTTCGTACAAACGATTTGACTCTTCGTAGGTCAAAGACGGAGATTCACTTTTAATGGTATCTAATAACAATACTGTTTCAAAAGGTTTCTGATCGGGATAATCGACCATTCTGATCTTTACTTTTGCGAAGTTAAAACCGTATAATTCCTTGATTCCAAAAAGTTCTAAAACCTCGATAATATCACCGTTGGCAATAAATCCGGCTTCATCGGTTTCTTTTAACCAGAAATAATTATTCTTAACCACCATTAAAAAATCGCCTACTGAAAGCTCACTTTCCTTAAACAATATTCTGGTTCTAATTTGTTCGTTGTACTGATTGGCCCTTTTATTGGAACGCACAATAAAAGCCGTATCTTCAATACTGTAATTGCTGTAAGCTGAATTAATCGCATCCTGAATATCATACCCATCAGTTAACCGAACGATATCCTTAAATTTTTTTACATTGAATTTGAACTCTGTAATAAAACTGTCTTTTAGCAATTCACGCAATTCAGTAGCATTAAATAAAATCCCGGAACTCTCTTCCTGACGCATCACCTCGTCCAATTCGATATGCTCAATTTCTTTGTTATAATGAATACCTAACGTTTGCACATCAAGTGCAGGACTGATATCTAAATTCACTGGTGGCAACTGTGCCGTATCTCCCAAAAGAATCATTTTGCAATTGTTTCCAGAATATACGTAAGAGATCAAATCGTCTAAAAGGGATCCGTTATCATACAATTTCGAATCAGAGTTGCTGTCTGAAATCATCGAAGCCTCATCAACGATAAAAATGGTGTTTTTATGTTTGTTTAACTGTCTGGTAAAAGCTACGCCTCCACCAGCCGATTTTTTAGGAAAATATATTTTTTTATGAATCGTAAAAGCAGGCGTATTCGAATAATTGGCTATTACTTTTGCCGCACGACCAGTTGGCGCCAATAAAACAAACTTCTTATTGATATCCCCTAAGTTGTTTACGATTGTCGAAATTACAGTCGTTTTTCCGGTTCCTGCGTATCCTTTTAATACAAAAATGGTATCGTTATGTGTATCTGTTAAGAAAATAGCGATTTTTTGAAAAAAAATATCCTGTTTATAAGTGGGCGCAAATGGAAATCGTTTTTGTAAAACGCCGTAAAAAAGTGATGAATTCATAGGGAAAAATTGAAATACAAAGTACGGGCTTTTTAACGGTAATGACAATTTAATCTTTTCCCACCATATAAGTACTGTAAGTTCAAATCTTGCCTGCCCCACTTTTCGCATTCAATCTGATTTCAGCTAAAAACTAAATTTCAAATCACTTATATGCTTTATAGGATAAAGAAAATTTAACCTTGTTTTAAGATCCAATTAAAACTGTTTTTCGAAATTGCAATTGTAATTGTTCCTTTTTAATTTGTAAGTTTGTAATCGCCTTAAATTCTTTCTTGTAAAACAGGTAACGAATTGTAAATCAATATGTCATTGCAAAATACTAACATCACTTCCAAAAATTACAAAAAGCTTTCAATTCAGGTTTCCCTGAATGGTTTTTCATTTTGTTGTTTTGATACCTTAAATAATACCATTACAACATTTAATGAAGTCAATTTTGATACTACACAAAAAGCATCTAAAATTGAAGAATTATACAGCAGCGCTTTTAAAAATTATCCTGAATTAAAAGATACTTACGACGAAATCTTGGTCATTCATAACAACAATCTTTCGACTTTTGTACCAACTGCTTTGTTCGACGAAAATTTCTTAGGCAGCTATTTACAATACACAACAAAAGTTTTTGAAACTGATTTTTTTACTTTCGATCAAATTTCAAATTATGATATGAATTCGGTTTATATCCCGTACATCAATATCAATAATTTTTTAATTGATACAGTGGGTTCATTCGATTACAAACATGTCAACAGTATTCTGGTCGAGAAAATTCTTGAAAGTTCAAAAAACAACGACCAGAAAAAAATGGTGGTGAATTTCAATCCAAATCATTTTGAGGTTATCGTAGTACAGAATCAAAAATTGTTATTGTTCAATTCTTTTGAGTATCACACACCCGAAGACTTTCTTTATTATTTGCTTTTCACAGCTGAACAATTGAGTTTAAACCCGGAAAGTTTTCCGCTTGAATTATTAGGTACAATACATCAAAACGATCCGTTCTATGCGATTGCTTATAAATACATTCGTCATATTTCATTTTTGGATGTAAGCACATTACAACAAAAAAACAGCTTTTCAACTGCACAAAATCAAAAACATTATATCTTATTTCAATCATGAGAATCATTTCAGGAAAATACAAAGGACGCCGAATTTTTCCGCCAAAAAACCTTCCTGTAAGACCTACTACTGACATGAGTAAAGAAGCATTATTTAATGTTTTGAATAACCATTTTAGTTTTGACAGCTTAAAGGTTTTGGATTTATTTTCGGGAACAGGAAATATTAGTTTTGAATTCGCTTCACGCGGAAGTGCTCCAATTACATCAGTCGATGGCGATTTTGGATGCGTAAAATTCATCAAACAAGTTTCATCAGAATATGATTTTGACATCGCCGCAACGAAAAGTGATGTTTACAAATTTCTGGAAAACTGCAAAACCTCTTATGATATTATTTTTGCCGATCCGCCTTACGGTTTAGATCAGACTGCATTTGAAAAAATAGTCCTGACGGTATTTGAAAGAGAATTGCTTCACGAAGACGGAATGATGATCATTGAACATTCTAAATACACTAAAATGGAACATTTAAGCAATTTCTCTTTTCAGAAAAATTACGGTGGTTCATTTTTTAGTTTCTTTGAACTCAACTCAACGGATGACGAAGAGGAACTGAGCATTAAACTTGATAAAGCTACAGAGGAAGACGAAGGTTAGTCTTTTTATAAATCACAACAAAATCCCTTGAAAGTTTCAGGGGATTTTATTTTTTATCTCACGCGATCGGAGCTCTCCTCCATGTTTTTTCCTTTAAATTCGGTTTCTTTTACCTTTCCAAAAGAATATTTAACTGAAATTGAAATCTCCCGGTCATCAACCAAATATCTTGCTTTTGAACTGATATTATTAATCGTAAAAACCTCTTCTTCATCTATCTTTTTAAATACGTTACTGAAGTTCAGCGTGCAATTCCAGTTTTTAAAGAAGGTTTTCGAAACTGACATATCCAGCATTGCTCTGGCATTTCTCTCAAAAACTCCTTTGTTTTGTTTCGTAACTCCCCTAAAACCAAGAACTGCCGTATATCCTTTTGGAAGTTTAAATTCGCTGTTTGAGTAATAATATGCATATGGTTTTGAAGATAAAAATACCGCCGAAGCATCTTCGATCTTCTCTGAAACAAAAACTAAAGAATTTGTTATGGTCCAGAATTTATAAGTAAAAGGCAATTCGAAATCGAGAACAAAAGCAGATTCCCTGTCAAAATTCACATCTTTAAAAGTCATTATATTCAGCTCCTTATCAAAGAAGAAACTATTATAAACCGGATTTGTATTTTGATAATATGTGAATTTAACTGATTTATTATCATACTGAAATGTCGAAGAAATTTCGTTGACAATTGTTGGATCCAGATTAATATTTCTAGCATATAAAAAATATGGATTTATATAGGTTGTTCCCTGACTTAACGATGAATAATTAGGTCTGGAAATACTCTTTGCATAATTTATACTAATGTTTTTTGTACTGTCTATGGCGACTGAAAATTGTGCTTTAGGAAAGAAATTAGTGTAATTTTTATCAATCAAAGGCACTTCATCGGTTTTGAATTTCCCGTTTACATTGGTGTTTTCTACTCTAAAACCAATAGAGAAATCGACTTTTTTAATCTTTCCGGAAAGCTGACTGTAACCTGCTAAATTTCGCTCTCTAAAATCATAATGACTGATTTCACTTTCAGTACTTTCATAATAAAGAATATCTGAATCTGATTTTGAATCAGCGGCAGCATACAATCCTCCTATTTCGAATTTCATTTCATTTTTAAACTTCTTTTCCATATCTATTTTCCCCGAAAAAACATTCACATTAAATTCCTGATCCCGAATTTGTGCCAATTCAAATTGAGTCTCGTTATAATTATTTTGAACCTGACTCCATAATCCCTGATCGAAATTAGAAAATTGCAATCCGGTAAAAATCTGTATATCAATAGCTTTTATCTTTTTCGTATAATTCAAAAATGAGTTTACAAAATTCTTTTTGCTGTCATTATCACTATACGTTACTACGTGATTTATAACATCCTTATTCTCATTATCGGTTATCGTATGGATAGGAAAAATATCTTTTTGAAGTTTACTACTTACACTAAACGAAAAATAATCCTCTTCGTTTATCTTATAAAACAAACTGCCACCAAAAACAAATTGCCTTTTTTTCGAATAAGCAGTTACATCATACTTAGACGTAATTTGGGCATCCGGGATCTGATAATCAATACTATGATTTTCCCAGGGTTGCAGTTGATTGTAATTGAAGTTAGCTTTCCATTCGATTTTATTCTTTTTAAAACTGGTATTCAATCCAAGATAATTGCTGTACTTTTTCTTAAAAGACGCAACTTCAGAAATCTCTGTTCTAAAACTATCTTTTTTGCTAAATTTTCTTGTAATCAAAATTACAGAACGACCTTCTGCTTCATATTTAGACGATGGGTTCTGAACAATTTCAATTGTTTTAATATCGGCTACAGCCAAGGCATTCAAATCGTTCATTCCCACTTTTTGATTGTCGATATAAATCAAAGGATTTCCACGTCCCACAACTGAAATACTTTCTTTATCTGAACTGACCTGAACCGTTGGTAATTTCGATAATAAATCAACCGTGTTCGGAATTGAATTGTAAATAGAATTGGCAACATCTACTTTTATGTTTCCATTTGTATTGGTAAACGTTTTCTTGTTTTGGGTAACAACAACTTCATTTAATTTATTTGAAAGGCTGTCTCTTCGAGTTTCAGTTTGGGCATATCCAGTTAAAGAAAGTAATAACAAAAAGAGGATTAAAAAAAGTTTCACTAGTAAATTAAGGTTCATTTTCACTGGATTTAAAAGTTCTAATCCTGCAAAAATGCTTCTAAAAAAAGGTTCCGTAGGTTAATTCAAGGTTAATGGGGAGTTAATGTGCTAATTGTATCATAAAAGCATTATTTTTGAATTGGTAATAACTCAGGGATTTTACGGGTTAAACAGATTTAATATTTTAGAAAATCTACAAAGTCTTTAACCTGCATCACACATTAAAGATATACATCCATTTAAACCAGTTGATCCGCGTCATTCGCGTGCTATAACAAAAACAGCTCATGAAGCAAAGAATCAATTTATTAATCGCTTTTTCTGTTGTCGCCCTGATTGTTTTATCAGCGGTACAATGCTATTTGGTAAAAACAACTTACGATTATAAAGTGGCGCAGTTTCATACCGAAATCAAAAATGAAATTGCTCAAATCTCAAATAATTACAGTGATATTGATTCGGTACTTGTTTCTAAGAAAGAAGCACTTTACAGACAATTATCTGAAAATTATCTTCAGGGAAAAACCAGTAGATTTGATGTAAAAAAATATATTCTCGAAAACGAATATAATGATGTATTAACCCAGAAAATTCAGCGTAAGTTTAAAAGGGATTTACCCAACCTGAAAATAGATTTTGCTATTGTACTCAATAAATTTGTGCTGTACCAAAACACCAAAAGAGCCGATACCATTTTCTCTGAAAAGCCTTTTATTCAAAATAAATTATACGGAAATCTGGCTTCTTTAAACCATGCCTTTTTAGTTCGAAATTATGTTGGAACTTCCAGCGGAACTTTCGAAAATAAAAATTACAAGTTATTGACAGAGGATTCGATGTACGTGTCTGTAATCGACTGGGAAATGATTATTTTAAGACGAATGACATTTGTTTTAATGCTGTCTTTACTTTCTGTATTAACCTTGATAACGCTTTTTGTCATTGCTATAAAAGCCTTAATCAAACAAAAAAAAGTAAACGATATTAAGACTGATTTTATCAATAATATTACGCACGAACTCAAAACACCTTTGACCACTTTAGGGATTTCAACAAAAATATTAGAGCGAAAGGATATCAGGGATAATGACGAAAATTTTAATGCAATTGTTAATACGATTTCGCGCCAGAACAATCGTTTACAAAATTTAATCGATCAGGTTATGGCAAATTCTTTGGCAGAAAATGGAATCGAATTGCAAAAAGAAAAAATAGAAACAGAAGATTTTCTGTTAACAATCGTGAATGATTTTGAGATTACATATCCAAAAATCAATCTTCAAACTGATTTTCAAACGCAGAAAACCATTTTGGTTTTAGATAAATTCCATCTCACAACGGCTTTTTTAAATGTTCTCGAAAATGCTGTAAAATATGGTTCAAATAAGATTACGATAAAAACAAGAATGGTCCAAAATCAATTCTCCATTAGTGTTGAAGATGACGGAATTGGAATTGAAAAGAACAAACAATCACTTCTATTTGAAAAATTCTATCGTGTAGAACAAGGCAATCTTCATAATACAAAAGGCTTAGGTTTAGGATTGTATTATGTCGATCAAATTATAAAAGCGCATCAGGGGTCTGTTAGCGTTGTGAGCGATTTAGGAAAAGGAACCCAGTTTACTATTTTATTAAAAGCTTAATTATTACATGATTTTGAAAAAATTACTTTTAGCTGAAGACGATTTTGATTTTGCCGGAATTTTAAAAAAATATTTAGAATTGCATCAATTTGAAGTTATCTGGGCAGAAAATGGAGAGATAGCTCTGGACTATTTTAAAAACCAAACTTTTGATATTTGCATTTTTGATGTCATGATGCCAAAACTGGATGGATTTTCACTGGCCGAAAAAATAATTACAATCAATCCTGAAATTCCATTTATTTTTTTAACGGCAAGAAAGTTAAAGGAAGACAAGATCATTGGATTAAAACTAGGCGCAGACGACTATATTATAAAGCCTTTTGAAGTCGACGAACTCATTTTGCGTTTGCAGAATATTCTAAAGAGAATCGAACAAAAGCGAAGTCTAAATGGAGACAATATAATTGAAATTGGTTCTTATATTTTTGATAATGAAAGATTGACCCTAAATAATAAAAATCATGTCCAGCAGCTCACAGAAATGGAAGCTTCTCTTATTGAATATTTATATCTTAACCATAACCAGCTATTAAAGAGAGACCAAATTTTAATGTCTGTATGGAAAAAAGATGATTATTTCTCAGGACGAAGTATGGATGTTTTTGTAAGCAGGCTTAGAAAATATTTTAATTCGGATCCAAAAATAAAAATTGAAAGTACCCGAAATATTGGGTTAGAATTTAAAATAGAAAAACCTTGACGAATCAAGGTTTTCTAAAATATTATGGAAGAATTATTTTCCGATAACCCATCCTAAAGTCAAATTAGTAACAGGTACAAATTCAGTATCATATTTATCAAAATTTACTCCGGGCCCTAAATGTATCTCAAGATTGAATCTGCCTTTGTAAGTACGTTGAAATCCCCACAGTGCTGCTATGGTAAAAGAAGGGTCGTAATTTCCGTATTTTTCGTTGGTGTTTAATGACTTAAAATTATAGTAAGCAGATGCCGCTACAAAGTTTCCTGAATTACGAGCAGTTCTTTTTCCTTTGCCCGCTCTTTTTTCTAAATTATAATAATGACGAAATTGTTCATTGATAGTAGGAAAAATATACCAGCTTGATTCATCATAATAACTGCTGTAGCGATAACCAACTCCTAAACTTACCTCAGAATAAAGTGTGTTTTTAGCATCAAATCCATGCTCATAAACAAATGCCGGAAACAACATATTAATCTTAAACTGATTTTTAACTACAGAAACCGGGGCTTCATCTTGCGCCTGAACAGCATTCATAAAGAGAACAGAACAAAGTAAGAACAGGTAATTTTTTTTCATGTTTGGTTTTTAAATAGGTTACATCAAAAATAAGATTAAAACAATACAAACAAATTAAAAACAAAAACATTTTCCTACAATAAAGATTTGACCTGTAAGTTGAGAAAAAGTTATTACGATTTAAATGGTAAGACTGTAAATGATATAAGTTTTAGAATCAATTGTATAACAGTTTAAACAAACTACATAATACATTTGTAATGAAACATTTTAAAACCAAACATCATGAACCTAAAAAGATTTTTCGGAGGATTATTAACCATTCTCGGAATCGTTGGTTTGATTTACACAGCTGTAATATTTGCTGGTACATCAGGCGAAACGCGAGACATTAAATCCTTAATTATTTACGGTATACTTGGCATCGTATTTTTCATGTCCGGAATCAGTTTAGTACGCGCCACAAAAGACGAAGCTTAATTTTTTTTACGACAATAATGAACTAGATATTTTCTCGTACAGAGGAGTCTTTACACCATATCTGGCACCTTCATTCACAACAAATTTTGTCAGCGAAGATGCTTCTATTTTATTACCCGCCAAATAATCTCTGTGCATAGATGAAGTCGCTTCTTTAGGCGATTTTTCTAGTTTTATAATAGTCTGGTTTACGATATCATCAGACAATTTCAGGCCTTTTGCTTTCGCTACTGATTCAATTTCATTAAGCAATTCTACATAAACGGCTTTAGCATCAGGATTGCTTAAAATCTGCCCAATATTGTGATTGAGATAAGAAGTTGCGGAAGCTAGTGCCGAAATAAATATGAATTTTTCCCAAACCGTTTCTTCAATATTATCAACTAAATAGCTTTCGATTTTAGCTTTCTGAAAAATACTTTGCAATTCGTTTAATTTTAAAACGGAAGCTGCTTTCGAGCCAAAAAACAGTTTTTCATAAAAACCCATTTTTTTAATCGTTCCCGGCAAAGTAATCATCGAAATGATGTAAACGCAACCCTGCAAAACATCATTTTGAGGAAATATCGCCTTGATACGTTCCGGCGCATCTACACCATTATATAACGGAAGAATTGTAGTTTCGGGAACAATACACTTTTCAAGCCTAAGTAAACTTTCCTCAATATCATAGGTTTTAGTAGCGCAAATTAAATAATCCAAAACACCAATTTCTTCGGGATGATCTGAGACTAACTTTGGATAAACCACCATTTCCGAATCATCGGTTATGATTTTTAATCCGTTTTCAGCAATAGCATTTTGTGTGGCACCACGGGCAATAAAGATAATTTCAATTTCATCAGACTTGTGATACTCTTTCGCTAAAAGTCCTCCGAAATAACCACCTACTCCACCGAGTCCTAAGATTCCTATTCTTTTCATAAATTCCAATTAAAAAAATTCCCCACTCCAATAAAAATCACTTTTAGTCTGCAAAAGCTACGTGAAACAAAATAAAAAATCTGTCAAAATCCGTGTTTTCGCAATAGCGAATCTGTCTCATCGTGTTTACTTGATGGTAACATTATTCCTCCACAACAGGATCCAAATTTAATTCTGTAAAATCACGTTCACTTTTCGAAATGATAATCGTCGCCACCGTATTGCCGATCAAATTGGTTATAGCACGCGCTTCACTCATAAATTTATCCACTCCCAATAAAAAAGCCAGACCTTCAACCGGAATTTTATGCAAGGCTGTTAAAGTCGAAGCCAAAACAATAAATCCGCTTCCGGTAACGCCTGCAGCACCTTTTGAGGTAATCATCAGAATTCCGATTACACTTAATATTTCGAAAAAATTCAAATGAACATCATATAATTGCGCCAGAAATATTACCGACATTGACAAGTAAATCGAAGTCCCGTCAAGATTAAAAGAATAACCCGTTGGAATTACTAATCCCACAACCGATTTACTACACCCCATTTGTTCCAGTTTTACCATTATACTTGGTAAAGCAGCTTCAGATGAGGAAGTTCCAAGAACCAATAAAAGTTCTTCTTTTATATATTTCAGAATTGAAAGCATCCTAATTTTATAATATCTCAGAATACTTCCTAAAACTACAAATACAAACAAGGCCATGGTGAGATAAACGCACAACATTAATTTTCCCAAGGGAACAAGCGTTTGCAAACCAAATTTTCCAATCGTGAACGCCATTCCGCCAAAAGCACCAATGGGAGCAAGATACATAACATATTTTAATCCGAGGAAAACTACTTTCGAAAATCGTTCTAAAACCAGAATCGTTTGTTCTCTTTTTTTATAAAAATTCAACGCAATACCACAAATAATAGCTGCTAATAAAACCTGCAGGGTAAAATTCGAAAAGAAAAAATGCAACCACGAAAAATGTTCGGCAGCGCCTTTTGTATATTGACTGGCATCTCCCAGGGTCAATCCTGATTTATCAATTTTTCCGGGTTTAAAAAAATAGGCTACCCCAACACCAATCGCAAGTGCCACCGTCGAAACCACTTCAAAATAAGTGAGCGCCTTGATTCCAATTCGTCCCACTTTTTTCAGGTTTCCCATTCCGGAAATCCCCAAAACAATCGTCAAAAAGATAATAGGTCCGATAAACAGTTTGATTAAAGCAATAAACTTAGTTCCTAATATTTCCATTTTTACACCATTTTCAGGTGAAAAATGTCCAAGAAAGATACCTGCAATAATAGCGATCAACACCCAAAAAGTAAGATTGGTCATTACACTATACAAAACACCTTTTTTAGGTTTAGATGTTTTTTGGGGAGTAGTTATATTCATATAGATAGAGGAGTTATTTCACAATTTTTATTCAAAAAGAATAAAGCAGTGAGTATTTGAATTTCTGATTTTGAAGAATTTACTTCACGACAAGGAGCGAATGTGAATGCGCTTTTAAAAATAGTATATTTTTTCATGATTTAATTTTTCATCAAATAAAACTATTTACTACAACGTTTTCGTGCTCTATAAGTTTTTAAAATAACAGAATAAGGTTAATTTAAGAGTAATTAGAAGCTGAATAGTTAAAAGATTTCGAAGAGCCCCATTATTTAACAGGAAGAAACAATAATTCTGTAAGAATGTAAATTATTATTCCATATCTTTTAAATTAATAATAATCGCAATTAAGAGGTGTACTATTAAAAAAAAAATGCAGACCTATAAGCCGGATTCTGTCTCTGATCAATCAGAGCCTTATCATTTATCTAGACTTACAATTACTCATAAGCTCAAGCTACCTACCCTTCAACAACGGACGAGAAGCCCTTAAATGCTGATATACTTGGTATTTCACCGCATAGAGTTTACCTGTTTTCACTACAGCATTACCTGTACATACTTTCTGCTGCACTTGTCCTGAAGTTATTGCTAACCCCGACGGGTGTTACCCGCTATGCTTCTCTGTGGTGTCCGGACTTTCCTCCCTCCCGATAAATCGGAACGACGATAAGGCGGTCTGCGGCGCAAAAGTAGCGATTTATCTACTAACAATAATGATTTTAAATTTTAGATTTTAGAACCAATTTCATAACATTTTAATTATAAAATAGTTATCTTTAAAATCCATAATTTTAAAATTCAATTATCATGATTAGAATGTATCACTACGCAACTGTTTCAAAAGCTTTAGATCAATTGAATGAAAAAGGATTTACGTTTGATTTTAATTTAAACTCAGACATCATTAAAAAAAATCCTGAAAAATTTGAAATTGTCCATGTGTATCGATACGAAGGGGATTCAGATCCTGGCGATGAGGCAGTTGTATACGGAATTAAATCAACATCAGGCAAAAAAGGCGTTTATGTCGCAGGCTTCTCCGCCGACTCAGATCAGGAAACTGCAAAGTTTTTATTTGATTTGAGTATAAGAGGAAGATAACAAACAATCAGTCGCTGAGTTTAAAAATACTTTATACTCAGCGACCTAAATACTTAATTTGTTATTTTCAAACGATTAATTCCTATGTAAATTCACTTTCCTTTTTTATTAGTTATTATCACTTAAATCGCCGGATACCTAATCCGGCCCTGACAACTAACTGTAACAAACTTTAAATTTAAAAAAGATCTTCATCATTTCTCAAAAATAAGAGTAGCCTTTGCGCAAATCCTTTGTGTTCTTTGCTGTTAAAAATGTTTCCCGAAAAGACAAAAAAGCTGTCATGAATCTGCATTTTCGTGATAGTGGAAACGTGTCATCGCTTGCCATCTTTCCCCAATAAGCCACAAAAAAAGTCCGTCATAAGACGGACTCTCAATAACAACATAAAAGTAAATTATGCTGTTGGTATTTTTAGCTTCCAACCTGCCTGAATCAGGTCGGGATTTTTAACAATATCTCTATTGGCTTCAAAGATTGCTTCCCATGAAACGCCGTGTGCTTTTCCAATTTTAGATAAAGAATCACCACTTTTTACGATATATTCTATAGTTGTCCCTTCAGCCACCGCAATATTAATAACTGCATCTGCCGATCTAAAATCAGGATCTATTTTTCCGTAAGCACTCCAAAGTTTTTCTTTGTCTTCTGCTGATTTTGCCGTACCGTCAATATACAGTACATTATCCTGCTCTCTTACCTGCAAATTTGCTATACCTAAATTGCTAGCCAAATCTGTTAACTCTTTGTATTTATCTTTTACACTCATGGCCTTTTATTTTATAGTTAGCTTATTTTCAACTTTTTTAGGCTTCAATTCCTGTACACTTTTTATCAAATTAGGCAATTGATCTCTTTTGATATCTCCGGTCAGTGTAATTACACCATCCTTAACTGTAGCGGTCACACCTTTGTAGGTTTTCACTACTTCATTTACCGAAGTATTTAAAACGCTGTCTGCATTAATTTCAACCGGAGCTGTTGTAGCAACTGGTTCCGGAGCCGGAATTTCGCAGTTATTCACTACTGTTTTAACTCCTTTAACTCCTTTTACAATGCTCTCTGCATTTTGTTTTACAGCCTCATCGTTACAAGTACCTGAAATAGTAGCCACACCTTTTACCACAGTCACTTCTACTCCTGGCAGAGCACTTATTTTTGCAGCAATCTCTTTTTGAATATCTGCATCTTTAGGAGCACAAGCCACTAACAAAACAGCAAGACCCATACCTAATAAAATAGATTTAATTTTCATAATGATATCTTTTTTAGTTAACGAACAATAAAATTAACCAATTAATTATCAATATTTTACATAATTACATTATTAAATTTATATTTTTCCCATTTATTCAATAACCATCTATTCATGCTGTGAAACATCATTATATTGCCAAAGTACATTTATTATTTTCCACTCACCATTAGTTTTTACAATGTGCATATAATCGATCCAAGCATCGGCCAATAATTTAACGGAAGCTGTCCTTGCAGAAATATCTAAAAGCTTAATTTCTTTTCTGGGATTTTTAGGAAACTTATCTCCTTTTGCATTATAAGTTTCTGCCAGAATCACCATGTTCTCTGCGAAGTATTCTGAGATAAAATCTTTTTTTGCCGCTTTATTTCTAAAAACAGATCTTTTTACTAATCTGGGATGCAAAGCGCTTTCCATCAATTTTGGATTTGGAGTATGCTGTGCTTCAATATAAGCCAGAGCAACACGTTTTATATCAAGTGTATCCTGAGCTGTTTGCGCCTGAAGCTGAAAAGAAAAGCATGTAATTGTGAATAGTAGATATTTTTTCATAGAAAATCTGGATTTTGGATGAGATGGATTTTATAATATTTCAAATATAATTAAATTAAAGACTGCGTTTAAAACAAAACAACGTTCAGATTGATTCCCAACAATTCGTTTTGTCCGTGAATTTCGTCAAACTTATATTAAAATTGACTCTTACTTTCTCATATTCAAAACACTCAAAATTCCTTATAATATTTATGAATTTCAGATTTGTGAATTGGCAATTTTCGGCCTATATTTGCTATCGAATAAAAAGAATATGGAACAATTTGTAGTATCGGCCCGTAAGTATCGCCCACAGACCTTTAAGGATGTTGTAGGCCAGAAGGCCATTACCAACACTTTGCTAAATGCCATAGATAGCAATCATCTTGCTTCTGCCCTTTTGTTTACAGGACCACGTGGAGTTGGAAAAACAACCTGCGCGCGTATTTTGGCCCGAAAAATAAATCAGCCCGGATATGATGATCCTAACGAAGATTTTGCTTTTAACGTCTTTGAGTTAGATGCAGCTTCCAACAACTCTGTTGATGACATTCGCAGCCTGATTGATCAGGTTCGAATCCCGCCACAAACCGGGCAGTATAAAGTCTATATTATTGACGAGGTTCATATGTTGTCTTCGGCAGCTTTTAATGCTTTTTTGAAAACATTAGAAGAGCCGCCAAAACATGCTATTTTTATTTTAGCAACAACAGAGAAACACAAAATTATTCCAACGATTTTATCCCGTTGTCAGATATTTGATTTCAAAAGAATTACTGTAAAAGATGCTAAAGAACATTTAGCAGAAGTTGCAGCAAGCCAGGGAATTAATTTTGAAGACGATGCTTTGCACATTATTGCTCAAAAAGCAGATGGTGCCATGCGTGACGCTTTGTCTATTTTTGACCGTGTGGTTTCGTATTGCGGAACCAACTTAACACGTCAGGCTGTAACCGAAAACCTAAACGTTTTAGATTACGAAACTTACATCAGCATTACCGATTTACTTTTAGAAAATAAGATTCCGGATCTTTTATTGGCTTACAATGATATCCTTGCAAAAGGTTTTGACGGACATCATTTTATTGCCGGTCTGGCTTCGCATTTCAGAGATTTACTGGTAAGTAAAACTCCTGCTACAATCGCTTTGCTTGAAGTAGGTGAACAAGCTCAGCAAATGTATGGTGTACAAGCACAAAAATGTTCACAGGATTTTTTACTAAAAGGGATTGACATTGCCAATGACTGCGATTTAAAATACAAATTAAGTCAAAACCAACGCCTTTTGGTTGAATTATGTTTAATGCAATTGGCCTCTATCAACTTTGATGGAGAAAAAAAAAAGTTGAGCAATTCATAATTCCACCTACTTATTATAAAAATGGCGGATATTCTATAGTTGAAGTTTCAAAACCTCAAACAGAAAATACAAATAACAGATCCCAAATTCCAAACGCGGGACAAAACAGCAATCCGAATGTTGAAGAGCAAACTGAAACAGTTGCTGAAACTCCGGTAACACCAAAACCTGAAGTTAGTAACGAACCTAAAATTTCTGCTTTTTCTTTATCAAGTATTCGCAAGAAAAAAGAACTTGAAGCAAACAAACAAACTTATGTAAAACCTACTTCTGTATTGCCTACAGAGGATTTTACAGAGACCGAAATGTTAGTGCAATGGAATAAATACGCACAACGTCTGGGAGATAAAGGCTTTAAAATCATGGAAGCCTTATTATTAATCAATGATCCAACTTTAGACGGAACAACTATTACCCTTGAATTACCAAATGAAGGTTCTAAACTGGATTTTGAAAGCCAGATTCATGGTCTTTTAGGACATTTAAAAGGTCACTTACACAATCACAACATTACAATTCAGGTTAATGTAAATGAAGCTGTTGAAATCAAAAGAAGCTTAAATGACCAGGACAGATACAACCGTCTTATGGAAATCAACCCAAATCTCGACCTTTTACGATCTACATTTGGATTGGATTTAACTTCTTAATTTATTTTCACTAATTTTCACCAGTAGCTTTTTAAATTTTATCTATAAAAATTCACAGGATTTTTTTATTTGTTTCGAAGTCCGAAATCAAAAACTTTTTCAAGCCATTTTATTCTTTGTTTTTCATCGGCCGTTTTTACAATTCCGATATAGCTGACTCTTACAGGTTTTACTCCACAGAATTCTAAAGTTGATTTTCTTAACTGATTGACACTTGGTCTTCCGTAAAACAACCTGTAATACCAACCCGGCTGATCTAAAGTCGTAATAATATGAGCTGTTTTTCCTTTTAATAATTTGTCCCACCAAACGGAGTTTTCGCGATACTGAAAAGCCATTCCCGGTAAAAATAATCGATCTATAAATCCTTTGGTAATAGCAGGCAGGCCACCCCACCAAACCGGATGAATCCAGACCAAATGATCCGCTCTTTGAATTTTCTCCCATGAGTGTAATAAATCAGGCTCCAATTCGGTTCTTTTTTGATAACCAAATTGCAGATTGGGATTAAAATGCAATTCTGCAATAGTTATGGTTTCTACTTCTGCCCCGGATTGAATTGCGCCTTTTTTATAAATATCAGCTATACCGAAATTAAAACTCGACGGATTTGGATGTCCGTTTATAATTAGTATTTTTTTCATCTTCTATTCGCTTATTTTAAGGTTAATGGTAGTATAATTATCTAGTGCTTCGTAAATTTCTTGTGACGAATGCATTTGATGACTAAAATAAACTCCGCTCAAAGTTTCATTTAACATTTTTTCGATATGTAAAACGGTTGAAAATGCAGTTAATTCAGCCTGACCTTTAATACTTTGCAAGCTAATTCTTTTTATTTTATCCTGCGTTTTAATAATTACCTCAAAAACAGTCTGATCTCCATTACCACTGGAACCAAAAAGTAATTGTCTTTCTCTTAAAAACATGATATTAAAAATCCTTAACGATTGAAAATACCCCATCAAACTGGTTACAAACTTAGAATTGTACGTCATCTTAACTGAAACAGTTGGTATTTTTTCAATCTGATTCAAAATAAATAAATCCGGAACATCCAGATTATAAGCTTTTCGCTTCCCAATTCCGAATGAGTAATTAAATTTTTCGGAATCCAGAAAATGTTTGACTTTTTGGGGTTGGTTGTTTTTATAAACCACAAAGGGTTTACAGATATTTTCAGCTAAAAAATTGGCTGAACTTTTTCCTGCCTGATCTTTTACAGAATAGTAGATATAAATATTAGTTTCCTGAATTTTCTGTTTGTCTGGTTCCATAAAATCAATCAGGCTCCCCACGATACCAGCCATCCACCCTGAACTAAAAACAATTCGGCTCGCTATTTTTTTGCTATTTGCTTTGGCTAAATCATACGCAACAGTTAAATCAGAAGTTGGTTTTGTAATGTCAATATAATCTAGTTTGTTTTGTATTGCAAACTGTAAAATAGCATTGTCACTATCTTTTGTGCACAAAACGATCAGGTCGATTTTATTTTGTGCGATACAATCAAAAGTTTCAGGATTATTAACATCAATAACCAAATCGTTATTAGTTTTTCCTAATTGGCGACTCCCTACAAACAAGTTATACGCAGGATTTCTTGCCTGAAGAATACGCAATATCACTTTACCCACTAAACCGGTTCCACCAATTACTAAAATATTTTTTCTCATCATTATATATTGTTTTCAGCAAAAATAATGATGAGATGTCTTTCTATAACCGGACAAATGTCCTATAAAATTGCTTTACGTATACGGCTTAAATGTCTTGGAGTAACACCTAAATAAGAAGCTAAATATTGAAGCGGAATCAGCTGAAGGTATTTCTGATGGTTTTGATAAAGCTCTTCGTAACGCTGTGTTCCGGATAATCTCTGAAAAGCAATCATTCGCTTTTGAAGTGTTACATACTCCATTTCAGTTAATTTACGTCCAATTTCCTGCCAATGAATTCCTATTTTATAAAGCTTTTCTAAACTCTCACGGCTTATAACCTGCAACTCTGTATCTACTAATGCCTGAATATTTTCATCGGCATTATTTTGTGTTATAAAACTTGAAAATGACGCCATAAATTCGTTTTCAAAAGCAAAGCAATTCGTGATTTCATCTCCCTGATGATTAAAGAAATAGGAGCGTAAAATACCTTTTTTGATAAAATATATTTCGTTACAAACCTGATTTTCTGTCAATAAAAGCGCTCCTTTTTTGAGTTTACGTGTGGTAATTAAACCCTCTAACAGATCTAATTCAGCCTGAGGTATTATTTGTATGGATTGAAATACAGATTTCATATTAAAACCAAAATTATTCTTTGGAAGCAAAAACCCTTTCGATTCTTTTATCCGGAATTAACCATAACAGGGCGACAATAAAATAAGCTGCACCTGAAACCCATTCGTTATAAAACGAAAAAGCTATTCCAATAATATATAAAACAGAAGAAGCATTTCCTTTAACATCTTTACCAATTGCCCGGGCTATTATTGAGTTTTTTCCTTCACTAATAATTATAATTCTCTGTAAAATAAAATAAGCTATTGAAGATAGCAACAATACAACTCCGTACAAAGTCATAGATGCTTTAGCGAAATTATGCTCTCCCATCCAGCCTGTTGCTATTGGAATTAAAGACAGCCAGAATAATAAATGCAGATTTGCCCAAAGGATCTTTCCGTTGACCTTGCTTAAACTGTGAATTAAATAATGGTGGTTGTTCCAGTAAATCCCAACATAAATAAAACTCAAAACATAACTTAAAAACTTAGGAATAAGTGGTTTCAAATCGGCAAACTCATGTCCATGAGGCACTTTGATCTCTAAGATCATAATAGTTATGATAATAGCTAATACGCCATCGCTAAAGGCTTCGAGTCTGGTTTTGTTCATTGATCTATAAGTTTTACTTTATGCTATGGGTTTAAATATTAAAAAAAGCTGCCAAGACCCGACCGAAGGAAACGGACGAAGTAATTTCACTAATTCCAAAAATATTTTGTTTGTTTTTTAGATACTAAATCTTACCGTAGTACATTGCTTTTACGATTCCGTCAGAAAGTCCTATTTTGGGAACGTAAATCTGACGTGCTCCACTCCATTTCATGGCATTCAGATAAATTCTGGTAGCATGAATAATAACGTCGGCACGATCTGAGTTTAGTCCTAATTCGGCGATTCGCTGTTCGTAAGTCAAGGAATTCAGGAAAGCATATTGCGAATTGATATAAATGTACGACAATGGTTTTTCCTGTTGTTTTCCGGACATTTTAAATAATTTATTGATGTTTCCACCAGAACCAATCAGGGTTACTTCTTCATAATCTGCCGTGTTGGTTTTGATCCATTTTTCAATTTCATCCCAAACCACATCATGCACCATATTATTTAATAAACGAACTGTTCCGGCTTTAAATGATCTGGAATTGATCAATTTTCCATCAGAGAACAGTGTAAACTCTGTACTTCCGCCGCCTACATCTACAAAAAGATAGGTTTCATCTGTTTTTAATAAATGATGCAGATCAGTAGAAGCAATAATAGCGGCTTCTTTTTTACCGTCAATAATTTCGATTTTAATATCGGCTTTTTTCTTAATCAGGGCTACAACTTCTTTTGCATTATAAGCTTCACGCATTGCAGAGGTTGCAAAAGCCATGTAACGTTCTACTTTATGTACTTTCATCAAAAGGTGGAATGCTTTCATGGCATCCACCATTCGATCTATATTTTCTTCTGAAATTTCTCCAACCGTAAAGGCATCTTGTCCCAAACGGATTGGCACACGAACAAGTGAACTTTTATTAAATTGCGGCTCTTTGCCATCTTGTTCTACAACATTCGATATCAGAAGCCTCATGGCATTTGAACCAATATCTATTGCTGCTAGTTTTCTTATATTAATCATGCTCACTTATGATTTGTAATTTTACAATTTTATGAATCTATTTTTTGTGGAACTTGTTCGAGTACCGAAATTTTATTTTGATAATATTTATAGGTTTCAAGCTGAGCTCTAAATGGGGCATGATGATTTCTTGGCTTGTATTTATTATCCAGTTTATAGGAATGATATCTCACTTTAACATTCCCTTTCCATGCTATATTGAAATTATCAATTAATTCTTTTTTGATTTCGAGGTCATAAATGGGACAGGTTACCTCCACTCTTCCATCAAGATTTCTGGTCATAAAATCAGCTGAAGATATATACACCTCGGTTAAACCAGCATTTCCAAAAATATAAACTCTGGAATGTTCCAGATAATTATCGACGATACTTATGGCTTCTATATTTTCGCTCATTCCGGGGATTCCGGGAATCAATGAGCAAATTCCTCTTACCTGAAGCTGAATTTTGACTCCGGCATTACTGGCTTCGTATAATTTATCGATCATTTTAAAATCTGATAAACTATTCATTTTTAATTTAATATGTGTTTTTCTACCGGCTAAAGCATGCAGAATTTCACGGTCTATTAATTTTATGAATTTAGTTCGCGTATAATGTGGCGACACAATTAAATGCTTGTATCTGTGCACTCTGTAATTGATATCAAAAAATTCGAATATTTTCGAAATGTCTTTCAAAATTCCCTGATGGCAGGTCAAAAGGGTAACATCTGTATAAATTTTTGCTGTTGATTCATTGAAATTTCCGGTTGAAATGAATCCGTAACGACGGGTTTTTCCGTCTTCAACTCTTTCAATAACGCAAATTTTGCTGTGTACTTTAAGTCCTTTTATTCCAAAAATAAGATCAATTCCTTCGGTTTGCATTTGTTCTGCATACGAGATATTCGTTGCTTCATCAAAACGTGCCTGAAGTTCAATCTGAACGGTTACTTTTTTACCATTTTTAGCTGCATTGATCAATGAACTAATGATTTGCGAATTCTTAGCCAATCGATATAAAGTAATTTTGATACTGGTTACTTTTGGATCTAAAGCTGCTTCACGTAAAAATTTAGTCAGGTATGAAAAGGATTGATATGGTGCATGTAATAAATAATCTTTTTTATTGATTTTTTCCAGAATACTGCCCCCTAAACTCAAACCGGGAATTGGTAAAGGTTCATTGGGCTTGTATAATAAATCGTATCTTCCTAAGTTCGGAAAACTCATATAATCTCTTCGATTATGATATCTTCCACCCGGAATTATACTATCCGTTTCTACAATTTTCATTTTATCCAGGAAGAAATGTAGTGTATCTTCTTCGATCAGATTATCATAAATAAAACGAACAGGCTCCCCTATTCTTCTGTCTTTTACTGATGTTGCAATTTTCTCCAGCATGCTTTTACTCAAATCACTATCAATATCCAACTGGGCATCGCGGGTAATCTTGATCATATGTGCCGAAACACTTTTATAATCGAAAATATTAAATATATTTTTCAGGTTATAACGAATAACATCATCTATTAAAATGACATAATGTTTATCATCGTGCGATGGCAGAACAACAAACCTGTTTATGGTTTTCGGGATTTCGATAACGGCATAACGAACTTCATCGTTGGTGTTCATTTCTAAACGAACAGCCAGGTATCCCAAAGTATCTTTAAGAATTGGAAATTCGGCCAAATCATTCAAAATGATGGTCACTAGTTCCGGGCTTAATCTTTGGGTAAAAAAGTCTTTCAGGAAACTTTCCTGATCCGGTGTAATTTGAGCTTCGTTTATAATAAAGATATTTTCGGCTTCGAGTTCGGCTTCAATATTACCTAAAATGCGTAAGCTTTCAGACTGTTGCTGAATCACAATTTCAGTAATATCTTTAATTAACTGGTGAGCAGAAACTCCGCCCAGGTATTTTTCACCAGAAATTCCGGAAAGGCTTAATCGACGAATTGCAGCATACCGAACTCTAAAAAACTCATCTAAATTGTTTGAAAAAATTCCAACAAAACGCAGTCTGTCTAAAAGCGGAACCGTGTTATCTGCGGCTTCCTGAAGCACTCTTGCATTAAATGCTAACCAACTTTTTTCTCTATCGATATATTTCTGTTCGTACACTTTATTTATTTTAAATCTTTGGGGAAAATTGTTTTATGAGTTTTGCCTTTATGGATGCTATCCCAACTTTCTGATTCAAATTGTAATGATACAAATCCTGAAGTTGGAACATTGTCTATAAAAACATCCCCAAATTTATTAACAAAATTTGTAATAGCCTCGTTATGTCCAAAAAGAATAACGCTTTCAAAACTATTATCACATGATTTAATAACCTTTTCGAGTTGTTTATCATCAAAAGTATAAAGTTCGTCCTTATAAACGATACTTTCTATGGGATAGGATATATTTTGTGCAAAAATAAGAGCCGTTTCCTGTGCCCTTGCTGCGGTACTGCTCCAGATAATATATGTTTTAGGAAGAAATTTCGAAATATTTGCCGATACATCATGCGCATCTAAAATTCCCCTTTTCATCAAAGGTCTGTCAAAATCTTTTAATGGAGCTTCCCAACTTGATTTTGCATGACGTATTAAAATTAAATTTTTCATAAGCGAAAGGTTTAGAAATCTCTTAAAGAGATCACATATTTTAATTGAACTTCTAATTTACAAAAGAAATATTAAACCGTCTTCTTTTTTTATTTCTGTTAACATTTAAAGGCAATTTTAACAAGAATAAAAAATTCATATTACAAAAAAGCATCGAAAAAGAAAAGCTGCCTTTTTTAGAATATTATGCTCTTCATCCCTTAAAACCGACACTTGGTCGATTTAAACATATTTACAAAAAATTAACTAATTACCTGATTATTAATCATTTAAAACATTCTATTTTTTAGATTTTTAATCAAAAATTAAAAAAAATACTACTTTTTTATTTGTTAGAAATGACAAAAAAAAATGCTTTTTTCGGTAATATTTAACAAAAAAAATACACTTCAACGAGTTTTTAGGTTAGTTACAGACAAAAAAAATCAAAATTAAACACTCTGTATAACTTTGATTCTGTTAAAATTTGATCACTATCATAAACAAAAAACCTAAGGTATGAGAACTAAAACTACTCTTGAAAAAGCATTGAAATTTGTTCACAATTGTAAGTTTATTTTTTCTTTCAAAAAAAACATTTTTCAGAGAAACCTATTTTCCTTATTCTTTTTTTTAATTGCGGCAACATCATTTGCTCAATCCGGTTCGTGCAATGCGCTGTTGATTGTTGAAAATAATGGAAATATCAGAAGCACTCCCCTTGACGGAACTTACTACTCAATGGTACTCACTAACAATAGTTCTTCGACAGATACTTTTGTTTTAAGGAGTAAGAATATAAATGCTTCCTGTACTAATACTGACGCAAGTTCTACAACAAGCAATGTAATAATCAATACTGATTTTATAGATTCCGAAAGAAATTCTCTTGGCGAAATAACACTAAATGCAGGAGAATCTGTCAATTTCTACATACACATTACTGTACCTGCCGGTACTTCAATTCAAAAATGGTCTTGTAATCAGATTATCGCAACCTCAAAAAACTGTACCAACTATGCGGTTGATACTGTTTTACATACTTACATCATTAATCCGGTTAATGATTAAATAAATATACCAGCTATTCCCTTAAAATAATTTAAAATGGAAAAACTACTACTCTCTTTAAGCAATTATTTACGAGATATAAAAAAAATATACTTTGCTGTATTATTTCTTCTGTCATCTTCATTCGTTTTGGCTCAATCCATTACCACTACTAAAACAGTCACAGCAAATGCAAGCAATTGCGGTGTTGTGAATGTAAAAGTAGATATTACAGGAGCGAACCCAATTACCCGAAATTCGGATGTAATTCTTGCAATTGATATATCCGGCAGTATGGGCAATACTATTCCGGGAGATTTTAAAACCTCTATGGATTATGCAAAAGATGCTGCACTGGCATTTCTTACGCAGGCAAAAGCAAATCCTCAAAATCGAATTGCAATAGTAGCCTACAGTACCACTGCCAGTTTAAAAATAGGGCTTACCTATTTGAATGCAGCTGGTGTAACACTTATAACAAATCAGATTAATGCTTTGCAGGCTACCAATTCAACCAACATTTATGCAGGAATTGTAAGATCTGAAACGGAGTTAGAAACCAATGGCCGATTTGACTGCAGCACCGCCAGAGCTATCATTTTACTGACAGATGGTGTAACAAACGTAACCGGTACCAATGGAAATACAAATTGTAATATCAGTAAAACATCTCAATGTGTTACTGACGCTATCAGTGCCGCTACAAATGCCAAAACGACTACAAAATCAAGTGTTGTTTATAATAATCAGGTCTTTTCTGTTGGTCTTTTTGGGGGTATTAGCGGAAATATAAACACTAACAACAGCGATCAGAATATTGCAAAATATACGTTAGACGGCATACAAGGAAGTGCTGCTTACATTACACAAAGTGGTGCAAACCTGACTTCGATATACAATCAGATTGCTACTCAGATTTCATGGGTTGCTCAAAGTCTGATTACTAAAGAAACTGTTATTCCCGGTTTTACTATAGGATCAATTACAACAAGTAAAGGAACGGCTTCATTATCAGGACAGGTTATAACATGGAATACTGACTTTCTAAATTCAGAAACGATTACTTTAAATTATCAATTAACTCCGACCGGAACTGCTTGCGGAAATCAAATTGTGAGCACTTCTACTTTGAATTATCAAAATTCATCCTGTGCCGCCGATTCTAAAGCAATTAGCAGCCCTAGTTATTTTGTTCCCTGCGCACCAGTCATTACAGGAGTGCTAACCGCATGCGGATCGACTACTTTAACAGCCACTACAAATGCGGTTTCACCTACTTATGTTTGGTATAAAGACAATGCTGTAATACCGGGTCAAACTTCTGCTACACTTGTCGCCACAGCTAGTGGTGTTTATAAAGTAGCAGTAAAAAATGGAGTTACCAATTGTGAATTAACTTCGGCAGATTCCACTGTTTCAATTAGTCCGGCTGCAGCTCTTACTGCACCTGCAAACGCAAGTATTTCCGGATGCGGAACAGCAGCAATCACAGGTCTTCCCTACAACACAGCAAGTACCAATATAACTTTGGCACAATTAACAACTGCCGGAGGAACATTGCCCAACAATGCGTCTATAGGAACATATACCATTTCTTATTCTGATGTTGCTACAGGTACCTGTCCTACAATCGTTACCCGAACTTTTAAAGTTACAACAAGTTGTGGAAATATTACAGCTACACAAACAATCTCAATTACGGATACTACCGCACCAACATGGACTACTGCTTCTACTGCCTTAAATGTTACTTTACAATGCAGTGATGCCGCAGGATTGACAGCAGCCCAAAACCAGGCACCCGTTGCTACTGATAATTGTGGTGGAACGGTAACCTATACTAAAACCAGCGGAACTTTCGCTGCAGGTTCCTGCGCCAATTCCGGAACGTATACCAATACCTGGATTGCAAAAGATGTGTGTTTGAATACTTCGACTGTTTTTACTCAGGTTATTTCGATTATTGACAATACTGTGCCAACATGGACCACTGCTTCTACTGCCTTAAATGTTACTTTACAATGTAGTGATGCCGCAGGATTGACAGCAGCCCAAAACCAGGCACCAGTAGCCACTGATAATTGTGGTGGAACAGTAACCTATACTAAAACCAGCGGAACTTTTGCAGCTGGTTCTTGTGCCAATTCCGGAACATATACCAATACCTGGATTGCTAAAGATGTGTGTTTGAACACTTCGACTGTTTTTACTCAGGTTATTTCTATTATTGACAATACTGCGCCAACCTGGACCACTGCTTCTACTGCCTTAAACATTACTTTACAATGTAGTGATGCCGCAGGATTGACAGCAGCCCAAAACCAGGCACCAGTAGCCACTGATAATTGTGGTGGAACGGTAACCTATACTAAAACCAGCGGAACTTTTGCAGCTGGTTCTTGTGCCAATTCCGGAACGTATACCAATACCTGGATTGCTAAAGATGTGTGTCTGAATACTTCGACTGTTTTTACTCAGGTTATTTCTATTATTGACAATACTGCGCCAACATGGACTACCACAGCAAATGCCTTAAATGTTACTTTACAATGCAGTGATGCCGCAGGATTGACAGCAGCCCAAAACCAGGCACCAGTGGCTACTGATAATTGTGGTGGAACGGTAACCTATACTAAAACCAGCGGAACTTTCGCAGCTGGTTCTTGTGCCAATTCCGGAACGTATACCAATACCTGGATTGCAAAAGATGTGTGCCTGAACACTTCGACTGTTTTTACTCAGGTTATTTCGATTATTGACAATACTGCGCCAACATGGACTACTGCTTCTACTGCCTTAAACGTTACTTTACAATGCAGTGATGCCGCAGGATTGACAGCAGCCCAAAACCAGGCACCCGTTGCTACTGATAATTGTGGTGGAACGGTAACCTATACTAAAACCAGCGGAACTTTTGCAGCTGGTTCTTGTGCCAATTCCGGAACATATACCAATACCTGGATTGCTAAAGATGTGTGTCTGAATACTTCGACTGTTTTTACTCAGGTCATTTCTATTATTGACAATACTGCGCCAACATGGACTACTGCTTCTACTGCCTTAAACGTTACTTTACAATGTAGTGATGCCACAGGATTGACAGCAGCCCAAAACCAGGCACCAGTGGCTACTGATAATTGTGGTGGAACAGTAACCTATACTAAAACCAGCGGAACTTTTGCAGCAGGTTCTTGTGCCAATTCCGGAACGTATACCAATACCTGGATTGCTAAAGATGTGTGTTTGAACACTTCGACTATTTTTACTCAGGTTATTTCGATTATTGACAATACTGCGCCAACCTGGACCACTGCTTCTACTGCCTTAAATGTTACTTTACAATGCAGTGATGCCGCAGGATTGACAGCAGCCCAAAACCAGGCACCAGTGGCTACTGATAATTGTGGTGGAACGGTAACCTATACTAAAACCAGCGGAACTTTTGCAGCTGGTTCTTGTGCC
The DNA here is from genome assembly GCF_044007335.1 of Flavobacterium sp. FlaQc-48. Classification (NCBI taxonomy): domain Bacteria; kingdom Pseudomonadati; phylum Bacteroidota; class Flavobacteriia; order Flavobacteriales; family Flavobacteriaceae; genus Flavobacterium; species Flavobacterium sp. FlaQc-48. The sequence goes on from NZ_JBIPCR010000025.1 coordinate 49,376, forward strand.
AATTCCGGAACGTATACCAATACCTGGATTGCTAAAGATGTGTGTTTGAATACTTCGACTGTTTTTACTCAGGTCATTTCTATTATTGACAATACTGCGCCAACCTGGACTACTGCTTCTACTGCCTTAAATGTTACTTTACAATGCAGTGATGCCGCAGGATTGACAGCAGCCCAAAACCAGGCACCAGTAGCTACTGATAATTGCGGTGGAACAGTAACCTATACTAAAACCAGCGGAACTTTTGCAGCTGGTTCTTGTGCCAATTCCGGAACATATACCAATACCTGGATTGCTAAAGATGTGTGTTTGAACACTTCGACTGTTTTTACTCAGGTTATTTCTATTATTGACAATACTGCGCCAACCTGGACCACTGCTTCTACTGCCTTAAACATTACTTTACAATGTAGTGATGCCGCAGGATTGACAGCAGCCCAAAACCAGGCACCCGTTGCTACTGATAATTGTGGTGGAACGGTAACCTATACTAAAACCAGCGGAACTTTCGCAGCTGGTTCTTGTGCCAATTCCGGAACGTATACCAATACCTGGATTGCCAAAGATGTGTGTCTGAACACTTCGACTGTTTTTACTCAGGTTATTTCGATTATTGACAATACTGCGCCAACCTGGACCACTGCTTCTACTGCCTTAAACGTTACTTTACAATGTAGCGATACGGCAGGATTAACAACTGCTCAAAATCAGGCACCAATGGCTACTGACAATTGTGGAGGAAATGTAACGTATACTAAAACTAGTGGACAATTTCAAAGAGGAAGTTGCGGAAGTACCGGAACTTACACTAATACCTGGACTGCAACTGACATTTGCAATAACACGTCTACTGTATTTACTCAGGTTATCACAGTTCAGGATACTGCTATTCCTACCTGGATTACACAAGCAGGTTCTTTAAACATAACCTTGCAATGCAGTGATGTTGCGGGATTAACGGCAGCTCAAAATCAAGCACCAACCGCTACTGCAAATTGTTCAATAGTAACCTATACAAAAACTGGAGGTCAATTTGTACCATCTGTATCTTGTGCGAATGCAGGAACATATACTAATACCTGGATAGCAAAAGATGATTGTGGAAATATTACTGATGCGTTTACTCAGGTAATTACGATTGAAGATACTACAAAACCAACATGGACAACTCCAATTGCTTCTTTAAACAAAACGATCGAATGCAGCGATAGCGCAGCTTTGACTTCCGCCCAAGCGTTATTTCCAACAGCTTCCGATTCTTGCGATTCCGATGTGTCGAATGTTGTAAAAGTAAGCGGCGTCTTTGTAGCTTCTGCCAATTGTTCGAATGCGGGAACTTATACCAATATCTGGACGGTGAAAGATGATTGCGGAAATACCTCTGATACTTTCACTCAGGTAATTACCATTCAGGATACAACCACTCCAACATGGACAACTCCAATTGCTTCTTTAAACAAAACTATTGAATGTAGTGATAGCGCAGCTTTGACTTCCGCACAAGCGTTATTTCCAACAGCTTCCGATTCTTGCGATTCCGATGTTTCGAATGTTGTAAAAGTTAGCGGCGTCTTTGTGGCTTCTGCCAATTGTTCGAATGCGGGAACTTATACCAATACCTGGACGGTGAAAGATGATTGCGGAAATACTTCTGATATTTTTACCCAGGTAATTACCATTCAGGATACAACCGCTCCAACATGGACAACTCCTATTGCTTCTTTAAACAAAACTATTGAATGCAGCGATAGTGCAGCTTTGACTTCCGCGCAAGCGTTATTTCCAACAGCTTCCGATTCTTGCGATTCCGATGTTTCGAATGTTGTAAAAGTAAGCGGTGTCTTTGTAGCTTCTGCCAATTGTTCGAATGCAGGAACTTATACCAATACCTGGACGGTGAAAGATGATTGCGGAAATACTTCTGATATTTTTACCCAGGTAATTACGATTGAAGATACTACAAAACCTACATGGACAACTCCAATTGCTTCTTTAAACAAAACGATCGAATGCAGTGATAGTACAGCTTTGACTTCCGCGCAAGCGTTATTTCCAACAGCTTCCGATTCTTGCGATTCCGATGTGTCGAATGTTGTAAAAGTTAGCGGCGTCTTTGTAGCTTCTCCCAATTGTTCGAATGCAGGAACTTATACCAATACCTGGATGGTGAAAGATGATTGCGGAAATACTTCTGATATTTTTACTCAGGTAATTACGATTGAAGATAATACAAAACCAACATGGACAACTCCTATTGCTTCTTTAAACAAAACGATCGAATGCAGCGATAGTGCAGCTTTGACTTCCGCGCAAGCGTTATTTCCAACAGCTTCCGATTCTTGCGATTCCGATGTTTCGAATGTTGTAAAAGTTAGCGGTGTCTTTGTAGCTTCTGCCAATTGTTCGAATGCGGGAACTTATACCAATACCTGGACGGTGAAAGATGATTGCGGAAATACTTCTGATATTTTTACTCAGGTAATTACTATTCAGGATACAACCGCTCCAACATGGACAACTCCAATTGCTTCTTTAAACAAAACGATCGAATGCAGCGATAGTGCAGCTTTGACTTCCGCCCAAGCGTTATTTCCAACAGCTTCCGATTCTTGCGATTCCGATGTGTCGAATGTTGTAAAAGTTAGCGGCGTCTTTGTAGCTTCTGCCAATTGTTCGAATGCAGGAACTTATACCAATACCTGGACGGTGAAAGATGATTGCGGAAATACTTCTGATATTTTTACCCAGGTAATTACTATTCAGGATACGTCTAAACCAATTTTTATCGGAAATCTTCCGACAGATCGTACTGTTTCTTGTAATGCTGTTCCTGCGCCTGCCACAATTGAGGTTTCGGATAACTGCAATGGTAATTTACCAATAGTTTTCAGCGAAATCAAAAGTAATATTTTGAACGAATGCGCTACCAATTATACGCTAACCCGCAAATGGACTACCAGCGATTGTGCAGGAAATACCGCTTCGTATACTCAAATTATTACGGTTAGAGATACCACTCCGCCCACAGGAACTGCTCCTGCTGATGTGACTAATTTGTCCAGTATAGCTGATATTCCAGTAGGACATCCTGCTGATATAAAAGATGCTGCTGACAACTGTAGTACTACTGTAAATATTACAATAAGCGACTCTAATAATGGTGGAAGCCCTTGCGAAGGAAATGCTTATATCCTGACCAGAACATACACTTTAACAGATTGTGCCGGCAACAAAACAGAACTAAAACAAATTTTTACTATTAAAGGCAACGTTTCGGAAACTGGAATTACTAACGTTACAGCTAAAGCCTGTAATGATGACTCTACACTTATAGACTTGCTTTCACTGTTACCGGAAGGCACTCCTGTAAACGGAACGTGGGCAGATACCAATGGTACCAATAGTATATTAGGCAACAACTTTAATCCGCTTGGTTTAGCACTTGGTACTTATACTTTTGAATATAAAATCACCGATCAAATTTGTCCTCGAAGTATTCTACTTACTATGGAAATCAATGATGATTGTAAAGTATTGGCATGCGGTAGTGTTGTCGTACATAATGCTTTCTCTCCTAATGGTGACGGAATAAATGATTTTTTCAAAATAGATAATATTGATGATACCACTTGTTATCCTGAAAATAATGTCGAAATATACAATCGTTGGGGAATATTAGTTTTTGAAACTAATAATTACAATAATACATCCAATGCATTTGACGGAACATCAAGAGGAAGAACCACCATTAAACAATCTGATGGACTACCAAACGGAACTTATTTCTACATTATTAATTACAAATCATTAGACGGAAATAATGTCCTTCAAAACAATAAAAAAGATGGGTATTTATATTTATCTAAATAAAAAAAACGATAGTAATAATAATATAATAATATCTACTATGAGAACAAAATTATGTTTCTTCGTCATTATGTTGGTTACAATTGCCGGTTATGCGCAACAAGACGCACAATTTACGCAATACATGTACAACACCATAAATATCAATCCGGCTTATGCAGGATCACGAGGAGCTTTAAGTGTTTTTGGTTTATACCGTACCCAATGGGTTGGGCTAGACGGAGCTCCGGAAACCAGTAGCTTTTCAGTCAATTCGCCCATAAACAATAGTAATCTGGGAGTAGGTGTATCTTTAGTAAATGATAAAATTGGTCCAACCAATGAAAACAATTTATCGGTCGACCTTTCTTATACGGTACAGACTTCTGCCGATTTTAAACTTTCTTTTGGTATTAAAGGAACCGCCAATTTATTCAATCTGGACATCAGCAAACTAAATCCGGAAAATCAGGGCGATCCACAGTTTCAGGACCTCAACAATAAGTTTTCTCCAAATGTAGGAGCCGGAGTCTATTGGCATTCTGATAAAGCTTACATTGGTTTATCGGTACCTAACTTTATCGAAACCAATCGTTACGATGATAATGATATTGCTATTTTCAAAGATAAAATCAATTATTATTTAATGGCGGGATATGTATTTGATCTCGATAAATATCAATACATCAAATTCAAACCTGCCGTACTGACCAAAATGGTCGAAGGTGCTCCTCTTCAGGTAGATGTTTCAGCCAACTTCATGTTCATGGATAAATTTGTAGTTGGACTAGCCTACAGATGGAGTGCCTCTTTAAGTGCCATGGTGGGATTTCAAATCACAGACGGACTTTATATAGGATATGGTTATGATCGTGAAACCACGAACTTAAACAATTATAACTCAGGATCACACGAAATATTCCTGCGTTATGAATTCTTCAAAAACAATGGTAAACTGACAACCCCTCGTTTCTTTTAAAAATAAATAATCATGAAAAATTATACCTCTCTTTTTTGCCTGACTTTTATAATTGTTTTTTCATGCAACAGTTATTCGCAACAGTCAAAAATTAATACTGCCGATAAAAAATACGACAGTTATGCGTATATCGATGCCATAAAGACTTATGAACGCGTAGCCGAAAAAGGATACAAATCTGAAGATATGTTCAAAAAACTAGGGAACTCATATTACTTTAATTCCGAGTTTGATGGTGCTGCCAAGTGGTATGGAGAATTATTTGGAATGAATACTAATGTAGAACCTGAATATTACTATCGATATGCACAGTCTTTAAAATCAACAGGGCAAACCGATAAAGCCAATAAGATCCTGCAAGAGTTCAATGCCAAATACAAAAACGATTCAAGAGGAAAGCTTTATAAAGATGATGTTAATTACCTGGATCAGATTAAAGCCAATTCAGGACGTTATAAAATTGAAGATGCAGGAATCAATTCTAAGTATTCTGATTACGGATCTTTTGTTTATGATAACAAAATATACTTTGCTTCGGCAAGAGATACAGGGAATTTTTCTCAACGCAAACACAAATGGACTGGTGAATATTTTACCAATCTCTATTTTGCCGATGTTGATCCTGCAACTCATACAAGTTCTAAAGTAAACAAAATAAAATCTCAAATTAACACCAAATTTCACGAATCCTCACCGGTTTTTACAAAAGATGGCAAAACAGTTTATTTTACAAGGAACAATTATGTAAACGGAAAAAAAGGAAAAGATGACAACAAGATTACCTTAATAAAAATATACAAAGCCAGCCTTGAAAACGGGAAATGGACTAATATAATGGCGCTGCCCTTTACCAGCGACAATTACAGCACTGCTCATCCTGCCTTAAGTCCCGATGAAAAAACGTTGTATTTTGCCTCTGATATGCCGGGAACATTAGGACAATCTGATATTTATAAAGTAAGTATTAATAGTAATGACAGCTTTGGATCACCCGAAAATTTAGGTAAAACTATTAATACTGAAGGAAAGGAAACTTTTCCGTATGTGACCAGTGAAAATGAAATCTATTTTGCCTCAGACGGGCATCCCGGATTAGGCGGACTGGATGTTTTTGTGGGGCAGCTTGAAGACAACGGAACCGTTAGTGGTATTCAGAATCTGGGTAGTGATATTAATTCTCCAAAAGATGATTTTGCTTACATCATAGATCCGGTTTCCAGACTAGGTTATTTTAGCTCCAACAAAGATGGCGGACAAGGCTCTGATGATATTTATAAATTCCTTGAAACCCGAAGACTAAAATGCATTCAGGAATTAAACGGAATTATTACCGATGCAGAGACAAACATTATTTTACCGGGAACAAAAGTAACTTTATATGACAGTCAGGGTGGGATAAAAAGCAACACCATTTCAGATTCAGACGGAGCTTATACTTTTGCAGTTGAATGTGGCAAAACATACAACGTACGAGCTGAAAAACAAGACTATACCACTAAAGAAGTGAGCATTACTATTGGAAAAATAACCGGAAAAACCAGCCTGCCTATTGCCCTGGATAAATCAACCTGTAAAGTGACTATTGGTGATGATCTTGGAAAATGTTTCGGTATCAAAATGATCTATTTTGATCTGGATAAATCCAATATCAGAACTGAAGCTGCTTTAGATCTTGAAAAAATACTGGATGTTTTAAACAACAACCCAACCATGAAACTCGATATTCGCTCTCATACTGACAGCAGGGCGACTTATCAATACAATGAAGCTTTATCTAATCGAAGAGCAAAATCAACCATTCAGTGGTTAGTTAAAAACGGTATTGCTCCGGGTAGATTAACGGGCAAGGGTTATGGAGAAACACAACTGGTGAACAGATGCTCTGATGGTGTACCATGTACAGAAGAAGAACATCAAATGAACAGAAGAAGCGAATTTATTATTACCGCACTATAATTAATTTGCCATTATCATACCTTAAGAGGCTGTCTGAGCATTTGGACAGCTTTTTTTATACAAAAAAGTCGTTGCAATTCTTTGAATTACAACGACCAATAAAAACCAACCAGTCCAATAATTTTTCTTAAATCTTAACAAATATGTTAGTATAATATTTTTTCCCTGTCTTAGCATCAGTTGTTACGGCTAATCCAAAATGAGTATAATCTCCTTCTATATTTTCTTTATGTCCCGGACTATCCAGCCAGGCTCTCAGGGCAGCTTCAGAAGTTTTGTAATTATAGGCCACATTTTCACCTACCTTTTTAGCTCCTAAAACAGTAATAATATTATTGGAACGTGATGTAAAATCATTATGATCAACTACATTGTTCTGAATCATGTATTTGTTGTGCTCTTCGCATTTAAAAGAAATATGATTTATGGTTTGAAGCGCATTTAATCCAATGCTTACCCGATAATCATTTATTAATTTCATCGTTTGGATTTCCGAATCATTATAAGCGTAATCTTTTATCAGGACTTCGGTTGTAGTACTATTGTCAGTTCCCTCGGCACTATCTGCTGAGCATGAGTTCATCATAACAATTGTTACAATGAACATCATGGCGCGCATCATCTTTTTCATAATCAATAGCAGTTTGTTAAAGTAGATGTTGGGGCAAATCCTTTAAATTTATTTATATAAATCGTTTTGTTTCTTATTCAAACATATTCAATTTATCGTCAAACTACAAAATTAATCGATGAACTACATAATATTTATTATTTAAAATGTAAAAAACTTACAATTAAGAGGATAATCTTTCGATCTTCCATGAAAAATCAGATTGACTCTGATAACGTATTCTGTCATGCAATCTATTGGGTCTTCCCTGCCAGAATTCTACTTCTAAAGGAGTTACCAAAAAACCACCCCAATTTTCAGGTCGCGGAATTGGTTTTCCTTCAAATGCTGCTTCCAGTTTTTTTAGATTTTCTTCTAAAAAAGCCCTGGACGGAATCACTTCACTTTGCTTCGAAACAATAGCACCCAACTTACTTCCGTCAGGGCGTGAATCAAAATAGCCATCTGATATATTTTCAGAAGTTTTTTCAGCAATTCCTTTAATAATTACCTGACGCTCCATTTCCTGCCAGAAAAAAGACAAGCAAACATGCGGATTTGCCGTAATTGCTTTTCCTTTTTCCGAATCATAATTGGTATAAAAAATAAAACCTTCTTCAGAAAATTTCTTTAACAACACTACTCGGGATTTTGGAAAACCATCTAATCCAATAGTAGAAACCGTCATTGCATTTACTTCGCCGCTTCCGCCAAAGTCTTCCACTTCATGAAACCATCTGTTAAAAAGGTTAATGGGATCTTCGGGAATATTAGTTTCTAATAATTCGCTTTTCTCGTAAGACTTTCTATAATTACTTAAATCGTTCATTATTTAGATTATTAGATTGTTAGACTTCTTAGATTTTAGATGGATACCTTATAAATTGTTATCCCTTATAATTCATTAATTTTTACCACTCAAAAGAAACTCCGTCATCTCCTAAAAGTACATTTGGAAAAACGGTTTCTGCTTCTTCTTTAAAACGCTCAATACCATCATATCTTGTAGAATAGTGTCCTAAAATCAATTGCTTTGCGTTTGCTTTAAACGCGATGGCAGCAGCTTCTTTTGCTGTGGAATGCAATGTTTTCTGAGCCAAAGCAGCTTCTGATTCCAGAAATGTCGCTTCATGATATAAAACATCTACATCTTTTATGATTGGAATAATATCTTCATGGTAAACCGTATCGGAGCAAAACGCATAACTCAAAGCAGGAACCGGATCAAAAGATAGTTTTTCGTTTTCGATTACAGTTCCGTCATCCAGTGTCACATTTCCTCCGCCCTTTATCTTTTGATAATAGGCGGTATGAATATTATAATGCTGGACAGCTTCAATATTTAGTTTTCTTTCGGCAGGTTTTTCCTGAAACAAAAATCCATTGGTATACACTCGATGTTTTAGCGGAATTGTTTTTACAATAACTTTGCTGTCTTCAAAAATAACTTCGCTTTCTTTTGATTCTAATTCGTGATAAAACAATTCATAGCTTAGCCAGGAACTGGTTAATCTTAATTGTAAAGTAATAATCTCCTTTACTCCTTTTGGACCGTAAATATGTAAATCGGTTGTTCTGCCCAAAAGGGCAAAAGTCGAAATGGTACCAATTAATCCAAAAAGATGATCTCCATGCAGATGCGAAATAAAAATGTGATTAATTTTAGAAAATTTAATCTTGTTTTTACGCAATTGAACCTGAGTCCCTTCACCACAATCTACTAAAAATAGTCTGTTTTTTATTTCTAAAACCTGCGAAGTTGGATTGGTAAGCGTTCTGGGAGTTGCGGCATAACAGCCAAGTATGGTTAATTTCATTTTAGAATTTAAATTTTGGATTGTTGATTTTAGATTGATACAAATTTTAGAGTAAGCATTAAAAATTAAAAATCTAATATCTAAAATCAAAAATTAAAACCCGAGGTCTCTCTCGATTTCTTCCATTTCAATAATATCGTGCGCTTCTAAAAGAGAAGGAACTACTGTTATTTTATCTGAAATGGCATTAAAGTCAAGATCTGAAACTACAATTATAAACGATTTTTTAGCTTTTTTTTGTTGTTTCACCAGTGGTAAAAAAAGCTTTAAATCTTTTTCTGTCAATCCGGAATCAGCTGATAAATCGATTATAATATTTTGTTTCTCAAAGGTTTTAAATTGCATCGTTACTTTTTCTACAAAACTATTGAAATCGCCTTGAGTATCTTTTATTGTAACGGTATGTCCTTTTTGATCTACTTTCATTTTATAAATTTGTGGGGCTTGTATAAAAATTGATTTCTGAAAGCTAAGGTACGAAGTTTTTTTAGTTTTTTGTTTCAAGTTTCAGGTTTCAGGTTTTGGAATGCCCAGCTTCACAACGTGAAACCTGAAACCTGAAACAAAATCAAATCTACTGAATCTTAGACGCCAATAAATAAATCACCGCCATTCTGATCGCAACACCATTCTCAACCTGATTCAAAATTACTGAATGATCAGAATCAGCCACTTCAGAAGTAATCTCTACTCCTCTGTTGATTGGTCCCGGGTGCATGATGACAATTTCTTTTCCAAGAGAATCTAAAAGCGGTTTATCGACTCCGTATTGTTGTGCATATTCACGAGTAGAAGGAAAAAAGTTCACATCCATACGTTCGTTTTGTACACGAAGCATATTGGCCACATCGCACCACTCTAAAGCTTTACGCAAATTAGGTTCAACGGTTACTCCAAGCGATTCAATATATCTTGGAATTAATGTTTTTGGTCCGCAAACTTTCACTTCGGCGCCTTGCATCTGCAAAGCATATATGTTAGACAAGGCTACTCTCGAATGCAGAATATCACCTACAATAACTACTTTTTTTCCAGCCACATCTCCTAGTTTTTCTCTGATCGAATAACTATCAAGTAAAGCCTGAGTGGGATGTTCATGTGCCCCGTCTCCGGCGTTTACAATACTTGCTTTGACATTTTTGGATAAAAAATAAGCCGCTCCGGGATTGGAGTGGCGCATTACAACCATGTCAACTTTCATGGAAAGGATATTGTTTACAGTATCGATCAGAGTTTCTCCTTTTTTAACAGAAGACTGAGCTGCAGAAAAACTAATCACATCAGCAGATAACCGTTTTTGTGCTAATTCGAACGAAAGCTTAGTTCTGGTACTGTTTTCAAAGAAAATATTGGCAATCGTAATATCTCGTAATGAAGGAACTTTTTTAATTGGTCGGTTAATAACTTCTTTAAAATGATCGGCAGTTTCAAAAATCAGGTTAATATCATTCTCGTTGATGTATTTAATTCCTAATAAATGATTTACGCTTAATTCTTTCATTTTTATTTCTTTAATATTTATTTGTCAAATTCATGAATTTCTGAAATACTCAGTCTTTCAATGCTTCTAAAAAAGAGAAGCTGCTTATTGAACCATTCTGTCTACAACTTCACTGTAATCCTGGAGATCTCTTGCATCTTCGTCAAAAATCTTCTGCCATCTGAAACCCGGAATCTCAATTTTAGTTTTAGCAGAGCCATCCCATTTTATTTTAAAATCGTTGTTTATTAAAACCTCAGCGACTACTTTACCTACTTCTATTGTCGTTGCATCATCAGAATTATCTACTTTCTGAAAAGCGATAAACAAACTTGGATTTTCGACCGCGATTGCTCTCGCCAAATCCTGTTCGTGATAAAAACAATAACCATCAGACTCAACTTCGTTTTCCTGAAGCTCTCTTTCGACCTCAACTACTTCATATTCACCGTCGGTTGTGGTATAACCTGCGTTATGAAGCGCAATGATATTTTCGTCACCTAATTCATCAAACGCTTTTATTAACCTTTCAGTATCGGTTGGACTTTTCCATTGTTTACTTTCTGCCAGTAACTTTTGGTATTCTTCTCTTATTTTGTCAAAAGCCCACTCTTCTGAGATTTCGTCTGCAAATTCGTTGTCTTCAATTTCTTCTAAGATGTTTTCCTGAATCTCATCCAGAGAAAGGAATCCCATTCTGACCTGATTAAAAATTGATTCATAAATAAACGCTTCATTCTCTGTCATGTTTTTTTTGTTTAATCGCTTATTTGTTGATTTGTTTAAGCGTTTAATCGTTTCTTCCGATTAAACAATTAACCGGTTAACCGATTAAACTTTAATTTGTTATCAGGTAAACGGCGTCTTCTCCTTCATTCTCTTTCCAGCTTACTTTTACTTTTTCGTCATTAATAGCATCTACCTGACGGCCGCGATAATCGGGCTGAATAGGTAAATTACGGCTAAAACGCCTGTCGATTAACACTAACAATTCAATTTCTGAAGGTCGCCCAAAAGACTGGATTGCGGTTAAGGCAGAACGAATGCTTCGTCCGGTAAACAATACGTCATCAATAAATATGACTTTTTTGTCTTCTACTATAAAATTGATTTGGGTTTTATTGGCTTCCAGCGGTTTATCAGTACGACGAAAATCATCTCTAAAAAAAGTGATGTCCAGATATCCTAAAGAAATTTCAGGAACCTGGTATTCGTTTTCTAATATTTGTTTTAAACGTTCAGCTAAAAAAACGCCTCTTGGCTGAATCCCGACTAAAATAGTATCCGAGAAATCAAGGTGTTTTTCGATTAACTGACAAGCCAAACGATGGAGTATGATAGTAACTTCTTTTGAATTAAGTAATACTTTTTGGCTCATAATTAAGTGTAATGTTTGGTTGGGCAAATATACGAAATCAGAATTTATTTGTAGGGGTGTTGGGTGGGGAAATATTTTTTTTTGAATTTAAACTTGGAGAAGAATTTTTATCTCAAATCTTCTTAGCAACTTAAAAAAATAAAATTATAAATTTATAAGAAATTATATACGTAAAAATAACAAAAAATGGGAATGTTTTTTAATGGTGCTAATTGCGATATTTACATAGGAAAAGGAGCGGGTAAAAAATTACTTGAAGACATTTCAAATGCGAAAAAATCAGTTAAAGTAATTTCTCCTTATCTGTCTCCGTCATTAATAAATGAATTAATACGTCTTCATTCAAAAGGCATAGAAATTTCATTAATAACAAATGATAATATAGAAGATTACTATAGGGACTCCGAGAAAAACATTTATAAATTAATAATTCAAAAAAGTATTGTAGATGAAAATGCTCAAAAACTAAGAAATAAATGGATCAATCTTGAAGAAATACTTCGCTATTCATTTTTAGGATTATCAGCTATTCTTGTTTTTGCATTATTTTTATTCAAAAACCCTAAACTTCTTTTTATTCTATTCCCTATATTGTTACTACTTATAATAAGAAAAACTTATATAAAAAAAATAAAGAACAAACGCATCTATAATTATCAATATAGTCAGTTATTTCTTTTCAAGGTTTATATCTCATCTCAAAATGCAAACACTAATTCAAATACATTAATTCATAGTAAAATATACATAATAGATGACGAAACTGTTTTTATGGGCTCCTTAAATTTCACATATAGTGGAACAAAAAACAATTACGAAACAAGAATTAGAACTATTGATAAAATTGCTGTAGATAAAATTGTACTGGAGTATAACGAATTATTTTATCACTCTGGTTATCCTGAACGGAATATTCGGGATTGGGGAAAAGAATTATATGGAGAACCTATAAATTAAAAAAAGGCAGAGAGATTATACAAAACGATAGTGCGGAAATTCTTTCCGTGCCCGCAAAGTGAATAATTCAACAAAAATAAATCTATATTCAACCAACAAAAAAATGATTTACATAGACAAAAGTACATTTCCACATTCTTATATTGAAGAGAAAAAATTTGATTGGGGAGAACCATACGATGACATAACACCAATTTTTAATTTATCAATTGATCCGGATTTATCAGATATTGAATATACAATTGAAGTACTGGGTAAAAATAATTTCAAAATTAATTTAGAGAAACTGTATAATATTCTACTTAACAATGAAGAAAATTATCGTATAGAAAATTTTAATAACGTTATTACTAATCGCGAATTGCTATTGAATAATATCAACACATATTTAAACTATAATATAAATAAGACTTCACCGTGGGAACAATCCTTTGATAGATATCCTACCGAAAATGATTATTTGGAATCAATTGAAAGAGATCTAAATAGAATACTATTATTTGAAAGAAAAGAATACTAATTAAAGTTTATTTAAAACCATAAACAAATGAAAGCAAAAGTCATAGGAATTCCAGTCCAGGACCAAGAAAAGGCATTGCAATTTTACACTACAAAATTGGGTTTTATAAAAAAACATGATGTGCCTTTAGGCGAAAACAACAGATGGTTAACTTTAGTTTCTAAAGATGAACCAGACGGAGTTGAAATTTTATTAGAACCATCACCCAACCATTTTGAACCGGCAAAAGCATATCAAAAAGCATTGTTTGAAGCCGGAATTCCGTACACACAATTTAATGTGGATAATCTTCAGGAAGAATATGATCGATTGATTGATCTTGGTATTGAATTTACGATGCCACTAACTGAAATGGGAAATGTAAAAATTGCGATTTTGGATGATACTTGTGGGAATAAAATTCAGTTGATTGAGATGTTAGGATAATATTCAGTCTCCTATTTATTAAAAATGTGAATCCCATAGAGACGTTATATTTATAGCAATTTATATAGCGTTTCATAAGAACCCGCCGTGGCGAGTGGATATATCGCTCCTCTGGAGCTTTTACCAGCTAACGTATTGTTTAGCTATAAATATGACGCTCCGCTGGAGCTTTTTTTCATTATATGCTTGTACTGGATTAATCCCGAAGCTTCGGGACAGCCCTACAATATGGGCCGACCTTACAGCTCTTTTTTTATCTGTTAATCAAAATCATAGAACTTTCCAGCAAAATTATATAACACCTTTTTTTGCTGTTTGAAGTAATTTTAATCTACGATAATTAGAATAGTAGATTCTTTTTAAAACATTTAAAACAGCAAAATCATGCAAAAGAACATTACACGTTTGTTAATGGTATTCGTAATACTATTTTCATTTACAAGTTGCGAAGTTATTGGAGACATTTTTAAAGCCGGAATGGGATTCGGGATTTTTATCGTCATCTTTATTGTTGCGATCATTATCTTTATATTCGCTAAGCTTTTTGGCGGTAATAAATAAACATAAAAAAATCCCGATCGTTTTACTGATCGGGATTTCTTTTTTTATCTAAACTATGTTTTTATTTAGCGTACATTTTTGTTCTTAATTCCTGAACTTTTTCGTCGTCTAAATATTCATCAAATGTCATGTAACGGTCTATTGCTCCGTTTGGTGTCAACTCTACTACTCTATTACCCACAGTTTGTGCAAACTCGTGGTCATGTGTGGTGAAAATTACAGATCCTTTGAAGTTTTTCAATGAGTTGTTAAAAGCGGTGATCGATTCCAAATCTAAGTGATTTGTTGGTTCGTCAAGCATCAGGATATTGGCTCTTTCCATCATCATTCTCGAAAGCATACAACGTACTTTTTCTCCTCCTGATAATACACGGCTTGTTTTTAACGCTTCTTCTCCTGAGAAAATCATTTTCCCTAAGAATCCTCTAATAAATACTTCATCACGCTCTTCTTCTGTTTTTGCATATTGACGTAACCAGTCTACCAAAGTCAAATCGTTTTCGAAGAAAGAATGGTTTTCAGCCGGTAAATAAGCCTGATTGGTTGTAATTCCCCAATCAAAAGTTCCGGCGTCTGCTTTTTGATTGTTATTTAAAATTTCGTAGAATGCTGTTGTAGCACGTGAATCTTTAGAGAACAGCACGATTTTATCGCCTTTTGCCATATTCAAATCTACTCCTTTAAACAAAAGTTCACCATCTACAGAAGCTTCTAAATTTTCAACATTCAAAATCTGATCTCCTGCTTCACGATCCTGATCAAAAATGATCGCCGGATAACGACGGCTTGAAGGTTTAATATCTGAAATATTCAATTTAGAGATCATTTTTTTACGGGATGTTGCTTGTTTTGATTTGGCAACGTTCGCACTAAAACGACGAATAAATTCTTCTAATTCCTGTTTCTTTTCTTCTGCTTTTTTGTTTTGCTGAGCACGTTGTTTGGCCGCTAACTGGCTAGACTCGTACCAAAACGTATAGTTTCCTGAATAGTGGTTTATTTTTCCAAAATCAATATCTGAGATATGCGTACAAACCGAATCTAAAAAGTGACGGTCGTGAGATACTACAATTACTGTATTTTCATAATTGGCTAAGAAATTCTCTAACCAGGTAATAGTTTCAAAATCCAAATCATTGGTAGGCTCATCCATAATAAGCAAATCAGGATTTCCAAAAAGTGCCTGCGCTAAAAGCACACGAACTTTAATTTTCCCCTCCAAATCGCCCATCAAAGTATAATGATGTTCTTCGTTGATTCCTAAATTAGACAACATCGATGCCGCATCAGAATCTGCATTCCATCCGTTCATTTCTTCAAACTGAACCTGTAGTTCTCCAATTCTGTCTGCGTTTTTGTCGTTGTAGTCTAAATAAAGTTCATCCATTTCTTTTTTAACAGCATAAAGAACTTTATTTCCCATCAAAACAGTTTCCAAAACCGTATGCTCGTCGAACATGTTGTGATTCTGGTTTAAAACCGACATACGTTTTCCCGGTTCTAAATGAATGTGCCCGGAAGTTGGATCGATATCGCCCGAAATGATTTTTAGAAAAGTAGATTTTCCAGCACCATTGGCTCCAATAACTCCATAAATATTTCCGTGTGTGAATGTGGTATTTACTTCGTCAAACAAAATTCGTTTGCCAAATTGAACTGATAAATTATTGACTGTTAACATGAATGTCTTTTTAATTAATTTGGTGCAAAAGTAGTGAAAAAGGTTCAGAGTTGCAAAGGTGTAAAGGGGTTAAGTTTCATGGTATTGTAAGATGTAAAAAGTGAGAAGTAAAATATCTCAGTCCCCACAAATACAATAATATCTAACTTCTGACTTTTTACATCTAACTTTTTACAATTTACTCTCTTTCGCCAAGGCCACTTCTAAACTTTCGAAATTAGGCAGCACCTTTGCAATCATACCTTCTTTGTTCAGAATAAAATGTGTCGGGAATGAATTGAGTTGTAAGGCTTCATTCATATATACTTTCATGTTTGGAATGACCTCGTATTTTAAAGGTCTTTTTGCTAAAAATACTTTTAATTGTTCCTCCGAATCTTCGGCGAGACTTATGAATAAAATGTCTTTTCGGTCTTTGTATTCGTTTGCTAGTTTATTTACCTGTGGAAATTCTTTTATGCAAGGCGTACAATGAATGTACCAGCATTTTATAACGATAATTTTTCCTTTCATCGATTCGTTTGAAACGAGGTTTCCGTTTAAATCCTTAAATGAAAATTTAGGAAAAGCTGTTCCTTCCATCTTGAAATTTTTGTACGCATCAAAACCAATTTGGTTAATAGTGGCTTTTATACTGGTATCTGAATTCGGCTGAATCCCGAATAGTTGATAATAGTATTTTGAATCTTCTGATTTCAATCGAATTGGGATGTAGTTTCCGTTGGCTAATTGATCGAGGAAAGATTCTTTTGAGATTTCTTTTGAATTTGAATCGAATGCTGTAAAGTCTCTGGAAAGCATGATATTTTTGCTTTGGTATGCTGACCAATCTGTGTATGTTTTTTGAATTTGAATGGGATCAACTTCAGGGGTTTCTGGTTTTGATTGGGCGAAACTTACGGCGAAGATAAAAAAGGCTATTATGAAGTTGATTGATTTTTGCATGAAGTTCTTGATGGAATTATTGGGATTCAAAAGTACTTAAAATTATGATTTTAACCGCAAGGGCACTAAAGGATTTTCGCAAAGTTCGCAAAGAAATGGCACACGGATGACACGTCCCGATCCCGAAACTTCGGGAGGGAGCTAAAGCGAAAACGCGGATTTATACGGATTTTTTTTATTCGCATTTTTGTCATCCTGACGAAGGAAGGATCTCCGTAAGTAGCTCGACAAAGATTGGCGATTTTCTTTACGGAGTTTCTTGCGGAGATCCTTCCTTCGTCAGGATGACAATAATGAGGTTACTTTGTGTTAAAAATGATACTATAATTGCATCATTTGAGAATATAATCTCCGTGAAAACGATTGCCCTAGTCCTGATAGTAGTGGAAATCCTTTTGTGCCGGTCCTGATAGTTATCGGGAAGTACAAAAGATTGAAACGTCCCGAGGCTTCGGGAGCGGGATTAGCTCTTAAAAAAATACTTTCAATTAAAATAAAATCTAAAAATTCACCTAATAAAATGATATACATCACTTTGACACAAATTTGTGTCATGTCTAAAATAAATGTTCTTTAAATTTGCTAAAAAAATAAGATAATGATTACAGATAACCTTTCTAATAAAGTTGAAACCAGATTAAGCGCTTTTTTCACTGATAATATTGATTGCAAAGAAATGGCAAAAATGATACGAGAAGTAAATAATGCGCTTTCATTATCCGTTATGAGAGGATCTGAAACTATCGAATCTGAAATAAGAAATATTGATGACAATTTTTACTGGCTTAATAAACTTGCAGAAGTTTTAGATCCTTATTTAGAAGCCTAAATAATCAATGTACATTATTTTAAACCATAAAAAAAACCTGGCAATTAAATTGCCAGGTTCATAATGCTCTCCTCCGGGTGAAAACCAAATAACAAAATCACCTAAATTCGATACATTTATTCGAAATAAAAATTAGATTAAAAAATAAATAACCAAACTCAATTTTAACCGTCCCTATTTTTTATTCCTAAATTTTCTCATTCAAAAAGCGTTAACTTTAATTTAAAAAGTTCATTACTTTGAATGATTTTTTGTTTCCTGCTTTGTCTGTTACTACAACGATAAACAATTGTTTGGTTGAGAAACTTTGGTTTTGAAGCAGTACTTCTTTATTGTTTTGAATATTTTTATGACTCACTAAAGATTGTCCGATAATGTTAAACACATCTACCTGAGCGATATCTTCGGTGTCATTGGTAACTGATAAAGCGTCATTTTTGAAATATGCTATCGTTTTACCATTCGCTTCAATTTTATCTAATGACAGCATTTTTGCTGTTGACTGCGAAGCAAAATAAGCGGCATACGCTTTAGATAATTCAGATGAATTACCACAAGAAGAGGCATCCCAGTTTACAGACCAGGTCATTAAACCTCTTAAAGAAGGATATGGCCCGCCTGGCTGCATCGTGTATGTTCTTCCAGAAAAAGTGGTTCCGGTTCTTAAATAATTCATAGCACTAATTCCTTCTGCCGGCGTTAAATAACCGCTGCCTGCTGCACTTGGACAAGCTGGTAATGCAATAAGTACTTTTGAGGCCGGTAAACCGTCAAAATGCATTCCCGTTGTACCAATGTTATACCCTTTTATCACCATATCAGTCAGGGCTGTTACCATGTTTGCTTTCTTAGCTGAACCATAATATTGACCATCTAATCCGTTTTCTCCTCCTGTATTGTACAATTGTACCGCTAACAAATCTAATTCATTACGCAAGTTTTGAATGATTGGCAGGAAGGATCCAAAAGTATCCGTATAGGTAGAATATCCTCCTTGTACGTATTGTGTTTCCGGAGCTGCAGTTAATAAAAATCCAGGGCCGTAGTACGCTTTTAATTCTTTGAAAGCATCTACTACGTTTTTCAATCTTGGATAAGCAGAAATACCCGCATAAGAAATATCTCTTAAACCTCCTGCATTAAAATTCATCGATCCGCCTTCAAAATCAATATCAACTCCATCAAATTGATACTCATCAATAATTGCTTTCAGACCATTAACAAAAATATTTTTTTGAGTTACATTGTCCAGAACAACATGACCATTTTGACCTCCAATAGAAACAATAACAGGAACGCCGCTATCTCTTAAGGATTTTATATCATTTTTCAACAATTGCTTATTAAAAACACCATTGGTCAAATATCTGGTATCATTTGTAGTTAATACTGGTGTATAACCATCACGATTAACGGTTTCTACAAAAGAATAATCCACTACGTTAAACTTACTTCCCACCATTTGAGAAAAATATAAAAATGGAGCAGAAGCATTTTCCCAGGAATGGGCATACCCTAAAATAATTTTAGATGGAAGCGGGATAAATCTATTCGTGCTCACCGGAGCAATTTTAATGGTATTGTTTAATGTAGTTATACCAGACTGATTATCTGTTGCTTTGATTACAACCGGATAATCCTGATAAGCAGCTGGTGTGAAATTATACGTATAGGTATTATTTGTACCTGCTGTCATGTTAAACGTACCTCCATTGATTGTAATAGTAACGCCTGAAACCGATCCGTTACTATCAACAGCTGTAACTGAAATTGGCACAACCTGGAAAGTACTTTGATTTACAGTAGTGTTCGATGGTGAATTCCACGTAATTACAGGTAATGAATTTGGGCAGTTTGCACCGGAACAAGTTAATGTAAAACTATATGTTTTTGAATCTGTTGTTCCGTTTGATGCAGTAGCCGTAACGGTTAACGTATGAGAAAGCCCAAACTGATTTGCTGCTGGTGTCCAAACCGCTGTATAAGTTCCTGAAGAATTGGCAGCACTCAAACTTTGTCCATCTAAACTAAATACAACAGATGAGATTGTAGTGGCATCAGCAGCACTTAATCCAACACTTGCAACAAAATTAATTGCTGATCCTAAATTTATAGCAATCGCCGAAGCTGTTGGCGCTGTAATGGCAACTACTGGCTTAGTCGCAACCACCGCTTGTCTATTAAAATCATAAACCGTTGGAGTTGTAGGAACTGCAAAGTTGGCTAAGTTATTTGGATAATACGTCACATCACCATTTTCCCAACCATTTAATTTTAAACTTAAAATCTGTGTATAACCTGCTACAACTGAATTGTCAAAACTATAATTTCCTGATGCATCTGTTGTGGCAATAACACTTTTCCAGTTATGGGTATTATCTGTCCAGGGCACAACCAATTCTACTTTTGCTCCTGCAACAGGAGTTGAGCCATTTTTTACCGTACCACTAATTAAGTTGGTACTTGCCAGTGCTGCTTTTGCAGTAGAACCTGTACTAAAGTTGTAAACTGTTGGGTTTGCCGGAACTGCAAAATTTGCCAGATTATTTGGTAAATAAACTACTTCTCCGTTTTCCCAGGTATTTAATTTTAAACTTGTAATGGTGGTATATCCTGCCACAACTGTATTGTCGAAACTGTATTTTCCTTGTGCATCTGTTATTGCAATAACACTTTTCCAATTGTGTGTGTTATCTGTCCATGGTAAAACTAATTCTACTTTTGCTCCGGCTACCAGAGTTGCTCCGTTTTTAACGGTTCCACTAATTTTGTTTGTGCCTATAACCACTGCATCCTGAGTGAAGTTTAATGTTTTGTTGGCAACTAAATTAGTATAAACTGTTGATGCAGGAGTAAACGTTTGCCCTGTTAAAGCAGCGGTTACGGTATAATTCCCTCCTGATGGCAAACTAAGCGAATAGACACCACTTGCACTTGTAACAGCTGCATAACTTCCTCCTGTAAAAGAAGCAGTAACTGTTACGCCAGAAACCGGATTTGCATTATTTAAAACTGTACCACTTACAGTATAATTAACAACTGCTGCTCCCTGAGTAAAATTCAAAGTTTTATTGGCATCAATTGCATTATATACTGTAGAAGCAGGTGTATAAGAGAATCCTGATTTTGCAGCTGTAAGGGTAAAATTGAGTCCGGCTGTTAAACCTGCAACGCTATAGACTCCGCTTGCATTAGAAACCGCAGTTAAAACTGTTGTTCCTGATGTAGCCGAAACTGTTACGCCGGAAACCGGAGTTGTTCCGTTAAGAACTGTTCCGCTAACGGTATAAGTTGGCTGCGTTCCGTTGATAATAACATTCGTTTGATTAACGGTAACATTGTTTAAAGTTACCGGAACAAAAGAATAAGTAGCTTTTAAAGCCGTTAGGGTATAATTTTGTCCTGAAGTTAAATTATTGAATGTGAAATTACCAGTTGCAGAAACTACTGTTTGTAATACTACATTACTGGCATTACGCAATTCTACGGTAACATCCGTAACCAAAGCCGTTCCGTTTTTTACAGAACCTGCAATACTTACTGTTCCCGGAACTACGCTCCCGAATGATGTATCAACCTGAGTTAATAGTGAATTTGGTACAGAACCTCTGGTGTCCTGAGACAATTCCCAAACCATACCTCCTGCAAGGTTTTTCGATTTAATATATTGTACTTTTAAATCCATGGATTGTTTATCTTCATAAGAGATAAACTGTTTTAAAGTAGCATTGTATAAATAAGGAACTTTTGTAGTGTTATCAAAATACCTTACCCATCCTGCAGCTGCTGCAGTTGGTGTAACCTGCATGGTATTTGGGTCTAAATAAGCATGCGAATTCGTTACCGGATTTCCGACTAAATCGCAAATTTCGATACTTCCGGATTTTTCGCAAGCTGCCGGACCATCCCAGGTTCCTGTTGGATTTTGCGGATTTGTACATCCTGAAACGATATCTCTTGGTGCTGAAACGAATAATCCCGGTAAGTTAGGATTGGTTCCGTTATTAGCCACATGATCGAATTTTTTCCCGTAGAAAGGCAATCCCATGATTAATTTATTCGCCGGAAACCCCACTACATTCAAATATTGATTTGTTAATTCATCCAGAGATTCTGATTGCGTTGCGCCATATAACGGATCATTTGTGTTTCCGCTTGCATATAAAGGGGCATTGTAGCATGTTTTATCATACCAGTTTCCACCAAAATCATATCCAAAATAGGTGATATAGTCGCAATAGGTCGAAATATCTTCTGTCATTCCGTATTGTGTTCTGTTGTTTGGGCCTAAATATTGTGCCGCAACTTTACGAACGTTGTTTCCCGCTGCAATCGTGATTAATTTATTTGGCATTGCCTGACGCATTGCTTTTAACAAATACACTAAATTTTTGTTGTCATCGGGGCTGTATTTTTGTGGAGGAATTGGCGCCCCGTTAATTACTTCGGTGCCGTCTGTTCCTCCCGAAAGAGGATATTCCCAGTCAATGTCGAATCCATCAATAAACGGATAAGTAACAATAAAGTTTGCCATATCTGCTGCCAAAGCGGCTCTTGCAACCGGACTTGCTGCAATTGGAGAAAGATCCTGACCTTTGGTCCATCCTCCAACAGAAATTAAAACTTTTAGATGCGGATACTTTTGTTTCAGCTTCATTAAGTCATAAAAGTTTCCTTTTACGGGAGCATCCCAGGGAATTCCGCCTTCCATATGCTCAAAATCAGCATAAGTATCCAAACATTGTAATTTGGTATTCTCAGGATGGGCAGGATCAAAACTTGTCCCATAAAAAGAATAATTCAAATGCGTCAATTTACTTCCGTCTATTTTGGGAATATTAAAATCCCGGGCATAAATAGACCATTGCGCATAATACCCTACTACTTTTTTACCGTGAGCCGGTTGAGCTAACGCAAGTAAGGGAAACAGTAACAAAAAAAGCAATCTGTAATAATGTTTCATAATTAAATTAATATTGGTTAATAGAAAATAAACATTCCAATTACGATACCTTACACACTCAAAAAGCATGTAAATACAACAACTGGGATTCAATTCATTGCAAATAGAAAACATTGCAACGCCTTGGAAATTAATTCATATTACTTCTAGAAATAAATATTACTATTACGATCATCCATAATCATTAGCGAATAGTATTGATTGATATTTATTTAAATTATTAGGTTAAACACAAAAGATAAATTTGGGATTTATCAATTTTAATACTTTACTTTTTTGTCATGTTTTTTTTATTCTCTTTTATTTGGTTTTAAGTGTTAATGATTCTTTTGATGGTTATTTTTTTTTTGTTTGATTTATGGCTTAGCAGTATAAAAGTTTGTCATAAATATCTCTACCAGAAACCTCTAGTAGAGATAAATAAATTACTAAATAATCAGGGTAACATACTAAATACTAACTCAAACCAAATTCTTTATATTAATTTTTTAAGACTTTCGTAAACTGATAATTCTACATCTGCATGATCTTTACTATTACACTGTTCTACTAAATCCTTCAGGTCCTCTGTTTTTAATGTCGATTTATTTTCTAAAACAAGTAACATCTGCTGTGATACATCATTTAAACTTTTCGACAGTGGTAAAATGGATTGCACTAAAGGCGCATTGGCACTCAGTTCAATTAATTCTTTGTTAACTGAAATCCATTTAGTAAAAAATGCTGCAACCTTTGCTTTATTTTCGGGTGTTTTACTAGCCAGATATTGCGATACCGCATCATCAAAAGCTAATGAATCTTTCGCATCTGGTCCACAGGCATCAGCAAAAAGTGTAAATGGAGAATACATTTGATATTCTGTTCCGCCTTTGTTGCGTTTGTATCCTTTTAATGGTTCGCAAACATTCGTAAATTCGTTTAAACTCTTAATATCCTGATTGTTTGAGATATTTCTTAAAATAACTGCTTTGTTACGAATATGAGTTAAGCCTAGTTCTTCTAACCTGAATGAAACCACATCCAGACGTTTGCGCATACTGGCTAAATCTGTAATATCTTCTGCTGACCAAAGTCTTTCTGCAATTGCTGCTGTTCTTGGCCACAGTCTTGAATCTATCGTTGTTTCGGTTACCAGTTCTGACCACATTGTAGCTTCTCCACCTAATACTCTCGCTTTTTCTTCTGCCGATAAATTAGCACTTTTTGGCATTGGATCATTCAAATAATGACTTGCAATTGGATACATTAAGTCAATGTAATATCCATTTGACTGCACTGTTTTGTATCCTTTTTTTACTGCATCTACTAATGATTGTCCTGCAATCACTCCTTCATTAGCACCTCTCCAGGCATGAATAATGGCATCTTTTGACATATTTTTAGTCAAAATTTCTTCCCATCCCATTAATTGCTTTCCATGTTTTTTGAGCATTGGAACTAATTGCATGGTAAAATAGGTTTGCAATTCATGATTGTTTGCTAAATTGTTTTTCTTTTTAAATTCCTGAATTTTAGGGTTTGCATCCCAGTCTTTACCTTCATTTTCATCTCCCCCGATATGAAAATAAGCGCCTGGGAATAATGGGCAAACCTCATCAAAAATTTCACTTAATAATTGATATGTTTTAGGATTTGAAGGATCTAATGTTGGTGAAAAAATACCCGCATTTCTTTCAATTCCATAGGTAGCTATTGCTGTACCCTGAATATTTTTTTCAGAAGTTCCTCCTGTCAATGTAATCACTTTGCTGCCAATTTCAGGGTAAGCTGTTAAGATTGCAGATCCATGACCAGGAACGTCTATTTCCGGAACTATCAAAATACCACGCTCATCGGCATATTTAATGATACTTCTAATTTCATCTTGTGTATAATATAATCCATCTGAAGCTAATTGAATTAGCCTTGGAAGTTTTTTCATTTCGATTCTCCAACCCTGATCGTCTACTAAATGCCAGTGAAAAACATTCATTTTCATAGCAGCCAGTCCGTCAATGTTTCTTTTGATCACATCAACCGGCTGAAAATGCCTGGCGGCATCTATCATCAAACCTCTCCAGGTAAATCTTGGAAAATCTGATATTTGTGACGCAGGAAAATAAAATGAGGTGCTGTTATTTTGTAACATTTGTAACAAGGTTTCAAGCCCATGTAATGCGCCTAAATCACTTGTTGCATTTATTGTAATTTGATTTTGTTTGATATCTAAATGATAGCTTTCATCTTCGTACAAACCAATTTTTCCGCTTTTAGTACAATTGATCTGAAGTGAAGCTGTTGGAACCTCATTTAATTTTGTAATGAATCCCTGTTCGAAAAAAATACCGGTTCTACTATCTAAGCGACGTAAAAAACGAGTTACACCACCAAAAATTCGTGGATTTGGGTTTCCGGTAATATTTACTTTAAAATTTTTATTTAAAGCAAAACTTCCGTCGTTTAAAACAACACTTTGAGGCCAGGGCATAAGATTTAATTGCTCTTTTTTAATTTGAGCACCAGACGTTAAACCTGCTAATAGTAGGACTAATAAATATTTCATTTTTACTGTTTTTGAAAGATGTTATCCTGAGATAACAGTATTTAATAAATAAAGGAAACAAAACTCAGAATGATCTCTATTCGACCCTCACTATCATTATGAAATCAATCTGAATTTTGTAATGTGATTCGCTCTCACCCGAATCTTAAATTTTAATTTTAATAATCAAAACGCTTAAAGGCTTCGATGGCCTCGTATTCTGCCAAACCTAAATCATCGTATAAGATGGCGGTATTTTTATTTCGGTCTTCGGCCCTTACCCAGAATTCCCTGGAGTCATTACCC
>NZ_JBIPCR010000026.1:0-74651 GCF_044007335.1 Flavobacterium sp. FlaQc-48
CCTGAAACCTGAAACCTGAAACCTGAAACCTGAAACCTGAAACCTGAAACCTGAAACCTGAAACCTGAAACCTGAAACCTGAAACCTGAAACCTGAAACCTGAAACCTGAAACCTGAAACCTGAAACTTCCCCAAACTATTCACAATAAAATCACCGTTCTGGCCTGATCCATTTCTATTAGCCTACCTTACAAGAAAAACAATGGACATAGAACAGAAGGTTAGACAGGTTGAAGCATTGTTTGATCGTCTTGAATTTGAAATTACTGCCTTTAAATCCCAGACTCATTTGTATTGTAATGCAGGCTGTGGCAAATGCTGTTCTACGCCCAGTATAGACGCTTCGCCTTTGGAATTTTTGCCTTGGGCATTTCATTTGTTTTTAAATGGCAAAGCCGAGGAAACCTTAACCGAATTAAGCAAAAGCACTACTAAAAACTGTCTTTTATACCGCCCGCTTTCCGTTTTAGAACAACATAGAGGAAGCTGTAGCAATTACCGCTATCGCGGCTTAATATGCCGGCTTTTTGGATATGCCGCCAATACCGACAAATTTGGAAAACTACGATTAGCCACTTGTAAAATTATAAAAGAAGAGCAAAACCAAAATTTCAATAATGCCGAAGAATCCATGAACAAGGGACAATACGTTCCTGTTTTTTCTGATTATTATATGCGACTGGCTCAGATTGATCTTAAAATGGGAGTTATTTTGCTCCCTATTAATGAAGCACTGAAATTTGCTATCGAAGAAGTTTTACATTATTACGCCTACAGACCTTTCCCCGGCGGATTAGAAAATATCGCTTAAAGGCGAGTATTAAATGTAAAAGTATGTTTTGGATAAGCATAAATAAAAAATGGGATTTTAATCGTTTTACAGATTAAAATCCCACTTAATTTGTTCCAAAAAAAATGTAGCATCATTAACAATTTTCCATAGGGGAAAACTAAATTCTAAAGTAAAAATTATTCAGGGCAATAATACCACTATAAAAAGTTCTGACACCCCGTATTTATACCTGTTTTTTTCTTTTGAGGTTCAAAGGTTCAAAGGATCAAAGGTTCAAAGGATCAAAGGTTCAAAGGATCAAAGTGGTTTCGTTTTGTCATTCTGACGCAGGAAGGATCACACAAGAAACTCCTCAAAGATTGCACACGAACATACCCCCCAGTTTGTCATCCTGACGCAGGAAGGATCACACAAGAAACTCCGCAAAGATTGCACACCAAGATACCCCTCAGTTTGTCATCCTGACGCAGGAAGGATCACACAAGAAACTCCGCAAAGATTGCACACCAACATACCCCCTAGTTTGTCATCCTGACGCAGGAAGGATCACACAAGAAACTCCGCAAAGATTGCACACCAACATACCCCCGCCCAGTTTGTCATCCTGACGAAGGAAGGATCACACAAGAAAACTCCGCAAAGAAATCCCAAAAAATCAGCAAAACAAACAATAAAAGTAAGTATATTCGCATAAAAAAAATGATAAATTTAGAAAATGGTTATCATACTTATTATGTCTATATCATCACAAATAAGCATAGATCGACTTTTTATATTGGCGTAACAAACAATCTGCAAAAAAGATTGGGAAAACACAAAGAGAATATTCAGACAGGAACAAAGACATTTGCGTCCAGATATAATGTTGAATTTTTAGTATATTATGAAAAGTTTACTTGGATCAACGAGGCAATTGCAAGGGAAAAAGAATTAAAAGGATGGAAAAGGGATAAAAAAATAGAATTAATAAAAAATTTTAATTCAGGTTTTGAATTTCTTAATTATCGCTTTGAATAAGTTATTCTGGATATAATCTTTGTGGAGTTACTTTGTGTACAATACTTTGTAGAGCTTCTTGTGTGATCCTTCCTTCGTCAGGATGACAGACTGGGCGGGGGTATGTTGGTGTGTAATCTTTGTGGAGTTACTTTGTGTACAATACTTTGTCGGGTTTCTTGTGTGATCCTTCCTTCGTCAGGATGACAGACTGGGAGGTTATGTTGGTGTGTAATCTTTGCGGAGTTACTTTGAGTACAATACTTTGTCGGGTTTCTTGTGTGATCCTTCCTGCGTCAGGATGACAGACTGGGAGGTTAATTCTGGTCGGATCTTTTTGAGTTAATTATTTTTTCGATGTAGCTGATGAGGTTTCCTCTTTCTACTGAAAACGGAGCTGATTCATCTTCTGTACTTAGGTATAAATCGGCGATGCTTTGGGGATCCATGTTTTGGGTGGTGTAGTGATGCTGGACATATTTGATGAGATTATCGATAAAAAGCTCGTGTAATCTGGCTTTTTCTAAGGTTTCTTCATCGCCATTTTTTATTTTTTCCAATTCAGATTCGGGCAAATCAATGGTTAGGTAGACATTATTTACGGCAACTTTTGAGAGCATTTCTTTGGTAACCTTTCCGGTGGCATTACAATAAGCGCAGGGTGCGGGTGTCCATTTTAGCTGATTGTTTAAGCGTCGGATGTCGTCCCAGTCAACAAATCCTTTTCCGAGGCATCTGGGGCATTCTAATTTTGATTCTCCAAATAGTAATTTAAAAAGGGTCATTTTTCTACAATTATTATTAACGATTAGTGGCTGCGCTAAGATAATTATTTATGTAAGAAAAATCATTTTTGAGGATTTTTTTTTGGAAGGAAATTTAGGAAGACCTTATTTTTGTTTGCCACAAAGGCTCAAAAGCACGAAGTTTTGAACTTTTTTGTTCATGAAAACAGCTTTTATCATAACGATTTATTCTCGTTTTGAAAAAACCTTATATAATTTGAGCCAAATAAAAACAACAATCGAAAAAATTAAACAGTACATATTGAGTTTAATATATAGAATTTGATCTAAAAAAATCCAATTGTCCTGAATCGACTCTTCATATTCATTGGCGATATAACCTATTTTCTGTTGTTTGTTTACCCAGGCATAGTAATGAAAGATAGATTCGTTTGACGGATCCTGAATGGGTTCCACAATAATATCATTTTCGATAAGAGCGCTTCCGTCAGGCACATTCAAATCAAAAGTAGTGTTGTAGTTGTCGAATGTTTTAGAAAAACCATACGTATAATCTCGTTTTGTTTTAGATCCTACCGTTTTGGTATAAGTAGAATCTATTAAAACGTA
Source organism: Flavobacterium sp. FlaQc-48 (assembly GCF_044007335.1). Lineage (NCBI taxonomy): Bacteria > Pseudomonadati > Bacteroidota > Flavobacteriia > Flavobacteriales > Flavobacteriaceae > Flavobacterium > Flavobacterium sp. FlaQc-48. The sequence goes on from NZ_JBIPCR010000026.1 coordinate 3,145, forward strand.
TTCTTTGGTATACTGCTTTGGATTTTGAAATAGTTCCTTATGCTTAAAATAAAAAGTCAAATTGCTTCCTGCTAAAGCTATCGACAATAAAAATGAGAAACAGGCAAGAATTAATAAGGTTAACTTTATTTTAGCCATTAAAGATTGGTTTATGTTTTGGGGTTTGATTTGAATGGTTAAAAATAGCTAAAATTGTTTAAGAGATTTAAGATTATCGAAAACGTATAAAAAAAATCAAATAAACGAAGTTTGCACTTTTCATAATTTGACTTTTTAATTTATACTTGTCCGAAAAATTGTATTTTTGTTTCATACACCACAAGTACGCAGGAGATTGAAAATTGTATCTCACCATTGCCGACTTGTATTTTACCAAAACAGGAAATTTTACAGAATTTTAAATATCTTTGAATTATGAGCACAGCAACAAAACCAAAACATATTGGCAGAAATATTAGCCGAATCAGAGAACTTAGAGGAATGAAACAAGAAGCACTGGCATTTGCAATTGGTACAAGTCAGCAATCTATTTCTATTATTGAAGGAACTGAAAATGTGGATGAAGAAAAACTAAAAGCCATCGCCGAAGCATTAGGCGTTTCTGCCGAAGCCATTAAAAATTATAGTGATGATGCTGTAATTAATTATTTCAATACTTTTAATGAGACAGTTTCGAGCAGTAACTTTGGTACTGAAGGAACATTAAATAATAATTGTACTTTCAATCCGTTAGACAAAGTAGTAGAACTTTATGAACGTTTAGTTCAGGCAGAGAAAGATAAAGTGGAGTATTTAGAGAAATTGTTTAAAAAGGAATAATTTTTTGTAGACGATATATTTTAAAAAGAGACTTTGTGAAAAGTCTCTTTTTTTGTTTATTGAAAACCCAAAACAAAAAAAGCCCAACCATAAAAGTTGAGCTTTTCAAATAATCTAATTATCTAATTTTCTTAGATTATCTAATTATCAAATTATCTAGTAAAATCTGATATTTTCTTCCCACCGGAATAATTGCGGTATTCGACATGGTAAGCGATTTAAACGTTACCGCTGTAATTTCGCGGATATTTACAATATAAGAGCGATGTATTTGTATGAAATTGGTGTTGTCAATTTCTGTGGCAATGCTTGAGAGCGAACCGTAGATAATTATAGGCGATTTTAGTTTTTTGCTGTACAGTTTCATGTAGTTGCCCAGACTTTCGATATAGAGAATATCGCTTAAAAGCGTGTCGAAAACCTGTCCGTTGGCGCGATATGAGAATGTTTTTTCGGTTGTTGAACTTTCCTTTTTTACACTATTTCCAGAGAAATAAATCTTGGCTTTTTCGATGGCTTTCGAGAATTTTTCGAACGAAATAGGTTTGAGTAAATAATCGATAGCATCGTTTTGGTAGGCCGAAAGCGCAAAATCAGAATAAGCTGTGGTGACAATCGTAAGCGGCCTTTTGGGTTGTAGTTCCATCAATTCGACACCCGAAATTACGGGCATATTAATATCCAGAAAAATAATGTCGTAGGTGTTTTCGTTGAGCATTTTTACAGCTTCCATACCGCTAAAAGCACTTCCGGAATGTTCCAGATCGTCAAATTTAGAGATGTGCGAGGCCAAAGCTTTATGTGCCGGCGATTCATCGTCTATGATAAGACAGCGGTAGGTAATTGCCATATTTTTAATTTTACGATAAAGGTATTCTTTTCTTTTTTGCAGTCGAGTTCATGTCGTAAACCGTAGACTTCAAGACGTCTTTTTAGGTTTTCGATCCCAATTCCTGTGCTCGAAAGCCGCGAACCCGATTCTAAATAATTGTTCTTTAAAGTAAAAGTCAGTTGGTTGCATTTTACTTTTACATCTACAATAATAAAAGGCGCAGCAGTTTCGGCCGAGAATTTAACGGCATTTTCTACCAAAGGCAAAAAGAACAAAGGCGGAATATCGATATTATCAAAATCGCCTTCAAAATGTTGCGTTACCTCAAGACGTTCGTTCTGGAAAGTGTAATATTCAATGTATTTTTTAATAAACGCAATTTCTTCTTCCAGTAAAACATAATCTTTTTTGGTTGCTTCAATCTGGTAGCGCAGCATGTCTGAAAGATTCAGGATTCTGTCCGGCAATTTATCGGGATCAGACAACGATTCTCCGTACAGATTATTCATTGCATTCAGTAAAAAATGCGGATTAAGCTGTTGTTTCAAAAACGAAAGTTCTGACTTGAAATTAATGATTTCTTTGTTGGTTTCAGAGACTTTTTTCGTGATGACAATATGAATAAAATAAAAGAAAGTTCCGTTGATAATAAGCGATAATATCTGAAGCGTTTTTAAGTTTCCGAGCCCTGCCATTGGAAAAAACCAGTTCATAAAAAAATAAAAACCCGTCCAGTACACGATCATAAGTGCAAAAAAAAGTTTAAGCTTTTTCCGGAACAAAAAAGGCTTAATAATGCACATATTAAAAACGGTAATCCAGATAATGCACGGGAAATACCCAATGGCAATTTTACTCAGAATATAATTCCAGCTGCGTCCGTCAAGCCTGACTTCATCATAAATACAAGCCAGGATAATACCATAAATGATGGTGTTTACAAAGATGTTCCGGAGAAAAAAGTTCTGATAAATTTTAAGGATCTTCATAACGGCAAAATTAGGGTAATATTATAGTTTTTAATAGGTTGTGAAGGATAAATTATACGAACGCCATTGGTATAAATGATACGCCATTGGTATAATTGTGCTATTATAATAAAGACTTGCCCATTACATTTGCTCCGGGTTTTAATCTTCTAAAAAAACAAATTTTAATATACGGGTTTATGAAAACAAAAATCATCTATGTTTTAATTATATGTGCGTCTGTACGAACAATGGCTCAGGAAAAAGAGGCCCCAATAAAAAGCGTTGTAAAAGCGGTAACCGATAAGTTTCCGACAACCCGAATTATAGATGTACAATACGAACAATTAGGACCCGCCAATTTTGATTCGAAACTTTTTGGAGATCGTTTTGAGAGGGGCAGGATCGAAAGCCATAATCGACTGAAAGCTTCTGTCAATGTGCCCTTTTTTGCTTCACAATCGAAACGTTTTGTTTTGACGAGTTCGCTTCGTTATAAATACGAAACGTATGAGTTTGGAGATATTTACAACGTAAACTCGGCTGTTCCTTACACGAGAGAAAAAGAAGAAATTCATTTTTTTGCAGCGGCTTTAAGCGCTACTTATATGTCGACTCTTTTTCATAAACCTATTATTTACAATGCTACTGCAACGGTTGACGGAAATCAGGACAATGTGCAACGTGTTAAAGGTTTTGTAACCGCAAGTATTGTACTAAAAAGAACGGCCAGTACCACGATTACTATTGGTGCCCTGGCGATGCTGGATCCTTCTTCGATTATCCCAATTACACCACTTTTTACATACAACCATAAGTTCGAAAACTCTAAATGGGATATTGATTTTATTTTGCCGCAACGCCTTTTGTTTAGAAGAGAATTGCTGGAAAACGGACGCATAGGCTTAGGAACCGAACTGAATCCGGAGAATTTTTATCTCAACTTAAACAATGCCCGGCTAAAAGGGGTTTACGAATTGAATCAGTTAGAATTAAAATCCGGAATTACCTATGAATATCGTTTTGCACCAAAAATAATCGGGTTGTTTAAAGCCGGTGTTAATAATGTTTTGAGTACGCGTGTAACAGAAAGGGGGGAACGAACGTCTAACTACATTTATGATCAAAAGGAAGATGCTCAGGGCTATTTTAGAATTGGAATTTCGTATAATCCGTTTTAAGGAATAAATAGTACTGATTTAAAAGAATTGTAATAAAATTAAAAATCATGGTTGAAGTTTTTAAAACAAACGTTCAGAAAGAAACGGATACAAATTATATTATCGCCATCATTCAAAGAGAGTTCCCAACGTATAAAGTTAATTTTGATTTAGAAGATTGTGATAAAATCCTGCGTGTCGAAGGTGCTGATTTACAATCGAATCAGATTATTGAATATGTAAAATGTCTGGGCTATACCTGTAATATACTCGATTAATACGGTATTCAGGTTGAACAGTGTTAATTTTTTAAAACAGGTATAAATACGCAGGTTTATATACTGTTTTATAAATAATTTTGTGCGAATATTGCTTCTCAAAATAAAATCTTATTATGATAAATTTTATCCTTACGCTTTTGGTTTTGCTGTTTAAAAACCTGTTTTAGATTAATGGTTTACAGGCTTGTTTTTTAATAAAGCTTTCTCAGATTTGAAAAAGGTTAATGCTCTTTTTAGTCATTATTTTCTACCTTTGCCACTTATGAAAAAAGCTTTCCAACTCTTCGATTTTACCCAAAAAGTCAATTACAAAAATGAAATTTTAGCCGGTTTTACTGTTGCGATGACCATGATTCCCGAATCGTTGTCGTTTGCTATTTTGGCCGGATTTCCACCTTTGGTAGGTTTGTACGCCGCTTTTATAGCAGGTTTGGTTACGGCAATTTTTGGCGGAAGGCCCGGAATGATTTCCGGCGGGGCAGGAGCAACGGTTATTGTTTTGATCGCCCTGATGAAGTCGCACGGAATCGAATACGTTTTTGCTGCCGTTGCACTTGGTGGAGTAATACAAATTTGTATCGGGCTTTTTAAACTTGGTAAATTTATTCGGTTAGTGCCGCAACCCGTTATGTTTGGTTTTGTAAACGGTCTGGCGGTTGTTATTTTTATGTCGCAGTTAGAACAGTTTAAAACCATTGTAAATGGCGAAACGACCTGGTTACAGGGAACGCCATTGTATATTATGCTAGGTTTGGTTGCACTTACGATTAGTATTGTGTTGCTTTTTCCAAAGATCACAAAAGCAGTTCCGGCTTCATTGGTCGCTATAATGGTGGTGTTTGCGATTGTACTGATTTTTAATATCGAAACCAAAACGGTAGAAGATATCGCATCTGTTCAGGGCGGATTTCCTCCGTTTCACATCCCTGATATTCCAATTTCTGCAGAGACTTTTAAAGTGATATTTCCGTATTCTGTAATAGTTGCCGCGGTTGGCTTAACCGAAGGTTTGCTTACGCTGAATCTGGTTGATGAGATTACAGGAACACGCGGAAACAGCAATCGTGAATGTATCGCTCAGGGAAGTTCGAATATCTTAAACGGTTTCTTTTTCGGAATGGGGGGTTGCCCAATGATTGCCCAAACTTTAGTGAACCTGTCGGCGGGATCAAGGGCCCGACTTTCGGGAATTATTGCTTCTTTGACGATTTTGATCATCATTCTTTTTGGAGCCCCCGTAATTGGTAAATTGCCCATGGCGGCTTTAGTTGGCGTAATGATGATGGTTGCCATTACCACTTTTGAATGGGCAAGTTTCAGGATCATCAATAAAATGCCCAAACATGATATTTTTGTGGGTATTTTAGTTGCTGTGGTTACTATTGTGCTGCACAATCTGGCCTTGGCGGTTTTGATTGGCGTAATCATTTCGGCTTTGGTCTTTGCCTGGGAAAGTGCCAAACACATTCGCGCAAGACATTTTATCGATGAAGCAGGAGTAAAACATTACTACATTTACGGACCGTTGTTTTTTGGTTCAATTGCTGCTTTTACAGAAAAGTTTGATATTGCAAACGATCCCGAACATGTGATTATCGATTTTAAAGAAAGCCGTGTTGCAGATATGTCGGCAATTGAAGCGTTGAATAATCTGACCAGGAAATACAGTGAGATCAATAAAGTAATCGAACTGGAACACTTAAGTCCGGATTGTATTACATTACTTAAAAATGCCGAAGCCGTAATTAAAGTAAATGTGATTGAAGATCCTACATATAAAGTGGTTAGTTAATTAGAAAATTGATTAATACCAAATCAAAGATTCTTTCCTGTTTTCTGTATCGCCTTATCATTATCACATTTTCTCATTGCCAGATTATTTAATTAGAAAGATTGATTTTTGTAACTTTGCCACATGAAACTGAAAGAAACCCTCGAAGATTTTTATACGGTGAAAATAAAAGGAATGCCTGAGAACCTTAAAAAAGAAATCGGACATTTTAATGTTTTTAAACTCGATGACTATATCGGAAGCACTTGTAATCCATTGCCTTATACCCGAAAGGACTTTTACAAAATAAGTCTGATCGTAGGGAAGAACAAAGTACATTATGCTGATAAAGTTGTATCGATTGAAGATCAGGCTTTGTTTTTTGCCAATCCTCAAATTCCGTACAGTTGGGAACATATTGATGAAAATCAAACCGGATTTTTCTGCATTTTTACCGATGCTTTTTTTAGTCAGTTTGGGAATTTAAAAGAATATCCTTTGTTTCAGCCCGGAGGAAATCCGATTGTTCCGGTCTCAACAGAATTAGCAGAGTCTTTAAAAAAGGTGTATCTCAAAATGTTTGATGAAATCAACTCAGATTATGCCTTTAAATATGATGTGCTTCGAAATCTGGTTTTTGAAATTATACATCTCGCGCTGAAAACTCAAACGGTAACTGCTTCATTATACAGTAAATCGAATGCTACAATAAGAGTGTCTTCTTTATTTATGGAATTGCTGGAACGACAGTTTCCTATTGAATCTATTTCGCAGCAAATTAACTTTCGATCCCCTTCAGAATTTGCGAATCAGTTAAATGTTCATGTGAATCATCTCAATAAAGCTCTAAAAGAAACGACCGGAAAAACCACTTCGCAGATTATATCCGAAAGGATTGTTCAGGAAGCGATGATACTGCTGAAACAAACCAATTGGAATATTAATGAAATTGCGTTTTGTCTTGGCTTTGAAGAATTGTCTCATTTTATTAATTTTTTCAAGAAAAACACTCAGGTTTCACCTAAAACCTATCGCGTGACTGAAATTATTTGATTTTTGTAACTTCTTGTTTGATTCCTTTAATTTTTTAGAAGCACTTCGCCAATACCTTTGTCCTGTAATTAAAACGTAAAAATTTAAAATCATGGAAAATAACAAAGTTTGGTTTATTACAGGTGCTTCAAAAGGACTTGGATTAGAATTGGCTAAAAAATTATTGAATGAAGGTTACAAAGTAGCTGCAACATCAAGAAGTGAAGACGTCTTGATTAAAGTACTTGGAAATCCATCAGAAAACTTTCTTCCGCTGGAAATGGATTTAGTTGATGAAAGAAGTGTAAAAAATGCAATTGAAGTAGCCGTAAGTCATTTTAAAACAATTGATGTTTTAGTAAACAATGCAGGTTACGGATTATTAGGTGCATTAGAAGAATTAACAGATGCCGAAGCCAGAAAAAACTATGAGGTAAATGTTTTCGGATTGTTGAACGTAATTAGAAATACGGTTCCGTATATGCGTGCCAATCTATCGGGACAAATCTTTAATATTTCATCTGTTGGGGGTTATTCGGGTAATTTTCCGGGTTGGGGAATTTACTGTTCGACAAAATTTGCAGTTGCAGGTTTAACAGAATCATTGGCAGCAGAAGTAAAACCATTCGGGATCAATGCCACTATTGTATATCCGGGTTATTTTAGAACTGATTTCTTAAAAGACAGTTCGTTATTATTGCCTCAAAATCCAATTGCAGATTATAAAGAGGTAAGACAATCTGAAAGTGCGCACAAAGACGATATCAACCAAAATCAACCGGGAGATCCTGAAAAATTAGCAGAAGCTTTAATAAAAATTAGCCACGAAGAAAATCCTCCTTTGCATTTATTCTTAGGACAAGATGCATATGATATGGCAAACCTAAAAATAGAAACTGTTCAGGAGGATTTAAAGAACTGGAAAACGGTTTCTGTTTCGACAGGGTTTTAATTCGATAATTAGAAAATGTGCCAATTAGATAATTAATTACGGTGTCTTAAAAATGAAATTTTTTTGAATAGACTCCAGCTAAAGATGGAGGTTATTGATGTTATCTACAATTTAATTCAATGGACAAATTATCTAATTTTCTAATTGGCACATTCTCTAATGATCCCATTCCTAATTTTTTTTATAAACTGATTTTCCCTCTTTAATAGTTTCCAAAACCTGAATATCAATTATTTTTTTCGGATCGCCTTTTAACGGATTTTTATCCAAAATAACAAAATCGGCTAGCTTTCCTGTTTTGATAGAGCCTTTTGTTTTCTCTTCAAAATATTGATAAGCCGCCCAGCTCGTTATAGATCGCAAAGCATCATAAGGACTTATTCTTTCTTGGGGACCAATAACATCACCGGATCTGCTGATTCTGTTTACGGTCGAATATAATATCATTATACTGTTAGGTAAAGCCACAGGTGCATCATGATGTTCTGTGAAAATCATTCCCTTTTTTAATGCCGTTGCAGCTGGCGAAATGCGATAAGCTCGTTCTTTTCCTAAAGTTTCGTCTCTGTGCCAATCACCCCAATAATAAGTATGCATTCCGAAAAAGGAAGGTATAATTTTTAGAACTTTCATAGAATCAAGCTGATCAAAACGTGCTGTTTGGGCATGAATAGCAACAGATCTTCGGTCTTTTGCTCCGTATAAATTAGTGGCATTTCGCACTGCTTTTATATATTCATCAATAGCAGCATCCCCATTACAATGTGCTAAAATTTGCCAGTTATTAGCATAAGCTGAATCTACCAAAGCGATAGCGTCACTTTCTTTTGGAAAAGCGGGATAGCCTGCATAAGTATTTGGTTTTCCGGGTGGCGGAACTTTGTAGGGTTTAGTTAACCAGGCCGTTTTGCCTTGTGGAGATCCGTCAAAGGAAAGTTTTACACCGGCAATCCTAAAGTGGTTTTTATATTCTTTTTGAACTCCATTTGCTTTCATGTATGCCATTTGACTTTGAATGTCCGGATAAGCGGCAACATCTATAGTAAGTTTACCTTCATCAGCCAGTTTTTTCCAAGTGTTACAGGCATCACTGCTGGCGCGGCCTTCCTGCGCTGTTGTAAATCCAAATTTGGTGTAAGCAGCAATTCCTGCTTCGGCAATTTTTACATTCGCAGTCTGATCCAACGTTCCCATTATTTTGAATAACGGAATAAACATGGCCATTTCTTCAAGAACACCATTGGGTTCCGTGGTTCCTTCTTTTCTTCGAATCACACCGCCGGCGGGATCTTTTGAAGCTGAAGTATAGCCTGCAAATTCTAAAGCTTTATGATTCATAACGGCCAAATGCCCTGATTGATGAATAATTAATACAGGAACTGTTGTAGATACTTTGTCTAAATCATCAGCAGTAGGAGGGAGTTTTTCTTTCAATTGAGCATCGTCATAACCAAAACCAACAATCCAGCCGTATTTACCAACTGCTTTTGGATTTTTAATATTCCATTCTTTTAGTAAGGAAATAAGGGTAGGGATATCATTGCCAGTGCCATCTGGTGCCGGAAGTAAATTGGCAGATACAGCCTGAAAACCAGCATTCCAAACATGTCCATGTGCATCTATAAACCCAGGAAGTAGTGTGTTGCCTTTTAGATCATTTAGTTGGGTTTTATCGCCATGAAATTTCTCTGCTTCTGACTTTGATCCAACAAAAATGATTTTGCCATCTTTTATTGCAACAGCTTCTGCATAATTGGGTTTGTCGCCTTCCATTGTAATAATATCACCGTCAAAATAAATAGCATCGGCAGGATTTGTAACTTCTTTTTTGCAACTAACTAAAATAAGAATGATGAATAATGTAAATGTTTTTTTCATTTGTTTAGAATTTTGAATGCAGCAATAAAGACTTTTTTTTGTAAGATGTATTAAAGTTAGGAAATATATTAATGCGCTAGATGGTTTATTTACAATAGAATATGTTTGATGTCAAATAATGAAAAACGTCAAATTTGAATTTATTCTATATATGTAATGTTGGATAGACTCCAGTTTTAACTGGAGGAATAAATGAGCTATGAAAAAGGCTTTAGCCAAACTTTAAAGTTCGGCTAAAGCCTTTTTTTGCCTCATCGAATAACTCCAGTTAAAGCTGGAGTCTATTTATGTTGTCTACAATTAATGCAATTGACAAATTATCTAATTAATGCATTCTCTAATTTAGCAGCATATTCTTTACTTCTCTAAACTTCCCGTCTACGTCATCAATTTTAAGGTTTAAAATATGTGCAATTAAAGGATAAACCGAAACATTCTGAAACGTTTTTACTTCTTTGTTTACTTTAAAAGCCGGGCCTTTTGCATAAAAAATAGCATGCATGTCTTTCTCGTTATTATCATAACCGTGCGTTCCGCCTTTTATATTTTGAGTTTTGTCTTTTGCCAGACTATACCCCTTTTTGGCTTCAATAACAAAATCATGCACACGCGGATTAGTTCCGTAATGCAATCTTTTAGGAACTTCGCTGGATTTCCAGAACTTAATATGTGGTACTTTTTTTAAAGCTTTTGCAATAGAATCCTGATAACCCGGTTTTGCCTGAAGGCTCATAATAGGATTGATTACATCTTTATAACCCAACCATTCCGGTTTTAGGTAATCCAGAACCGCTACTTTTTTATCGTTGCTAATATCCGCCATTCCGTGATCTGAAACAATAATTAAATTGATCTGTTTTCTAATGGCCAATTGATCTAATCTTCGGGATAATTGCCCCATAATCGAATCCATTTTAATGACCATTTTTTTATTTTCGGGAGAAAGCGGTCCAAAATTATGTCCGGTATGATCGGGTTCATCAAAATATAAAGTAATCAAATGCGGACGTTGTTTCTCAGGAAGCTGTAGCCATTTTAGAACCGTATCAATTCTGGCTCCGTACGGAATTTTATTGTCGTAATTTTTATAAATACCAGGATTTCTTTTGTCAATATCAGATCCCGGCCAAAAGAAAGAAGCTGTTTTTACGCCTTGTTGTTCGGCCACATTCCAAATGGGATTTCCACCATAAAAGCGTGAATCATTTTTGGCGTTCGATGACAATGAAAACGATTCGTTTAGTTGTGCATCATAAAAGACGTTATTAATAATACCGTGATGATCCGGATAAAGCCCTGTTACAATAGCATAATGATTCGGGAAAGTTTTACTGGGATAGGAAGGTTTCATTGACTTGGCATGAACACCTTCTTTTGCAATTTGTTTTAGATTTGGGAGATTAAACTGTTTCTGGTAGTCCCAGCGAAATCCATCCATAGAAACTAAAACGACATAAGCATCTTTATTGGTTTGAGAATATGAAAAGGTGGTAAGAAGTAAGAATGTAAAAAGTAATAGGTGAGTTGTGAATTTTCTCATTTTGCAATTTTATAGAACTGCAAATTTACTGATAAACGATTTTTTAATTAAAAAGAGAATGTTAAACTAAAGAAAAACTTTGGCTCGTTAAAAGCTAAAAGCTACTACAGATTAGTGCTAATTTTATGGATAAGGCTTAAAAAAATAATTCGTAAAAATGCGTGAAATTACTTTGTCCGTTCATTATCGCTTGTGTCGTGGAGAAAAAAAAACTTTTTAATCTTTGAAAATCTGCGGCAAAAAAAAAACGCCAGATCAGATCTGGCGTTTATAAGTAAGAAGTAAAGAACGATTACATCATTCCCGGCATACCGCCACCCATTGGCATTCCGCCAGCGCTTTCTTCTTTAATATCAATTAATGCACATTCTGTAGTAAGGATCATTCCGGCAACAGAGGCAGCATTTTCTAATGCTACACGAGTTACTTTTTTAGGATCGATAATTCCTGCTTTAAGCATGTCTACATATTCATCAGTTTTGGCATTGTATCCAAAATCACCAGAACCTTCACCTACTTTTGCTACTACTACAGAACCTTCAAGGCCTGCATTTTCAACAATAGTTCTTAATGGAGATTCAACAGCGCGGGATACAATCTGAATTCCGGTTGCTTCGTCAGCGTTGTCAGCTTTAAGATCCGCTAATGCAGCTTTTGCTCTTAATAATGCTACACCACCACCAGCAACGATTCCTTCTTCAACAGCAGCACGAGTTGCATGTAAAGCATCATCTACTCTGTCTTTTTTCTCTTTCATTTCAACTTCAGAAGCAGCACCAACATAAAGAACAGCAACACCACCAGCTAATTTAGCCAAACGTTCTTGCAATTTTTCTTTATCATAATCAGATGTAGTAGTCTCCATCTGAGCTTTAATTTGGTTTACTCTGTTTTTGATAATGTCAGCTTCACCGGCACCACTTACAATAGTAGTGTTGTCTTTATCGATAGAAACTCTTTTTGCAGTTCCCAACATTTCGATAGTTGTATTTTCTAAAGTATATCCTCTTTCTTCAGAAATTACCGTTCCGCCAGTTAAGATTGCGATGTCTTCTAGCATTGCTTTTCTTCTGTCTCCAAAACCAGGAGCTTTTACAGCAGCAATTTTAAGGGCACCTCTCAATTTGTTTACTACAAGAGTTGAAAGAGCTTCTCCGTCAACATCTTCAGCAATAATCAATAATGGTTTTCCTGATTGAGCAACTGGCTCTAAAACCGGAAGTAATTCTTTTAAAGAAGATACTTTTTTGTCGTATAATAAGATGTATGGAGAGTCTAATTCAACTTCCATTTTCTCAGGGTTTGTTACGAAGTATGGAGAAAGATATCCTCTGTCAAACTGCATACCTTCAACAACATCCACGAAAGTGTCAGTTCCTTTAGCTTCTTCAACAGTAATAACACCTTCTTTTCCCACTTTTGCAAAAGCAGTAGCGATTAGTTCACCAATCACTTCGTCATTATTTGCAGAGATAGAAGCAATTTGTTTGATTTTATCAGAATCACTTCCAACTACTTTAGCTTGTTTTGCAAGGTCAGCTACGATAGCTTCAACAGCTTTATCGATACCACGTTTCAAATCCATTGGATTTGCTCCTGCAGCAACGTTTTTTAAACCTTCTTTAACGATAGCCTGAGCTAAAACTGTAGCAGTTGTAGTTCCGTCACCCGCCAGATCATTAGTTTTAGAAGCAACTTCCTTAACCATTTGCGCGCCCATATTTTCTAATGGGTCTTTTAATTCGATTTCTTTTGCAACAGAAACACCATCTTTAGTAACGGTTGGTCCACCAAATGATTTTCCGATAATTACGTTACGACCTTTTGGTCCAAGAGTTACTTTTACAGCATTTGCTAATGCGTCAACACCACGTTTTAATCCGTCACGTGCTTCAATATCAAATTTTATATCTTTTGCCATTTTTTTAAATTTTGTTTAAAGTTTTGTTTGTTTCAAGTTACCGCAGTCTTAATTCTTAGTACTCAGAACTTAATACTTGTTTTTTAGATAATTGCAAGGATATCATCCTCACGCATGATCAAATAATCAGTTCCCTCCAGTTTTAATTCTGTTCCGGCATATTTACCATAAAGAACAGTATCACCAACTTTTACGGTCATAGTGTGATCTTTAGATCCGTTTCCTACTGCAACGACAGTTCCTTTTTGTGGTTTTTCTTTGGCAGTATCCGGAATAAAAATCCCTGAGGCAGTTTTAGTTTCAGCTGCAACAGGCTCGATAAGTACGCGATCTGAAAGCGGTTTAATGTTTAAGGCCATGATTTTATATTATTATAGTTATACGTTTTTTTATGCTCTGTTAACTTTCAGAAATTGTGCCATGCTCTTAAAACTGACATTATTTCTTAAAAAAAATGCCAGCTTTGACAGGCTGGCATTTTAATTTTATTTTAAATTTATTATTTTGCTGCAGGAGCTGCCGGAGCAGGTGTTTGTTGCACTGGAGCAGCTGGCGTAGTTGCAGGCGCTTCAGTTTTTTCAATAATTTTAGATCCTGTATCGTTTAATGATCCTGTAAAGCTTAAGCTTGAAAGTAAAATTAAAGCAATCAAAATAGTAGCCAATGTCCAGGTACTTTTGTCTAAAAAGTCTGTCGTTTTTTGTACTCCGCCTAACATTTGAGTTCCACTAATTGTAGACGATAATCCGCCTCCTTTAGGGTTTTGAACCATGATTACTACGATCAATAGAAAACAAACTATTGTGATTAAAACTAAAAAAATTGAAAATGTGCTCATTGCTTAATTATTATTGTTATTTTGTTGTAAAATCTTTATATCCGAAATGCGGTCTGCAAAGAAACTAATTTTTTCTGGATATTTCAAAATTAATATTTCATATGCTTGTATTGCTTTTGTATATTTTTTTTGTTCCAAATATACTCTGGCCAAAGTCTCTGTCATTAAATAAGAATTATCTTCTTTATTTAGGTCAAATTGTACTGCAGGGGTAATTGCAGTCTGTTTTATAGGTGAAATTTTTGGGTTTGTTTCGATAAATTTATCGATTATTTCTGCCTTTTTCTTTTTCTCTTCCTCTATTTTTTCAGCTTCAGCTACTGTTGGCATGACGTTATCATTCGAAACGTCATCAGTTCGGTCAATAGGTTCAGTTCTGGATAGTTGCAGCCATTCCTGAAAAGAATGTTTTTCATTGACAGAAAAATCCAATGGTTTTCCTATTTCGAGATTTTCTTCGGCAGTTTTTACTGTTTCCGGAACCTCCATTTCTTTTGGTTCTTCTTCCGTTTTTGCTTCTTCTTTGGCTTTTTGTTCTTCAAAAACTACTGTTGTAGCTTCTTTAATAGAAATTAATACAGATTCTTCTATAGGATCAACTTGTACTTCCGGAATTTCATCCTCGACTATTTCTTCAAAAAAGGTAGGCATAGTTTCTTTAATAGGTTGTTGTTCTGCAATAGGTTCAGTTTTTGGCTCCTCAATTTTTGAAGGTTCTTCAAAAGTAACTGTTGAAGCTTCTTTGATCGAGTCTAAGATGGTTTGTTCAACAATTAAGTTGTCCTCTGTTTTTGCTGGTTCTTCAAAAGTTGTTGGTGTTACTTCTTTAAAAGTATCTAAAATAGATTGCTCTGTAATTGGCTCAATTTTAGGTTCGTCTGTTTTTACAGGTTCTTCAAAAGTTACTGTTGCCACTTCTTTAAACGAATCTAAAATAGATTCTACTGTAATGGGCTCAATTTTAGGCTCTTCAATTTTTGCAGGCTCTTCAAAAGTTACAGTTGTCACTTCTTTAAAAGAATCTAAAAAGGATTGTTCATCGATTAACTCAATTGGTTGCTCTGCTATTTTTACAGGTTCTTCAAAAGTTGTACTTGTCGCTTCTCTTATCGAATTCAGAATAGACTGCTCGATTGGGTCGATTTTAATTTCGCCTGTTTTCCTGATTTCTTCAAATGAAACGATCTCACTGTCAAAAACTTTAATTTCTAAAAGATCTTTTAACTTTTGATCGTAATACTCACTCTGAATAGAGGTAAAAGCCTCTGAAGTGATAAAATCAAATAAAACTGCACGATCAGTGGTATGGGCAGCTGTAACTTTTAAGGCATAATTATACTTAAAGCTATTTTGATTGTATAGTCCTTTTAATCGTAATGCTCTGGCACTTTGAAAATACGGAAATTCATTCAAAACACTTCCTAATGCGTCCGCCTGCTTTTCTCTGATCGCATCGGGTTTGTTCATTAAGTAGGTATAATCAGTAACATTCATTTTTTATTCTTGTTTTAAATCTTTGTCTGTTCTTTTTAATCGTTTATAAAACCCATTGTCTGTGATTAGTAAACAAATCAGCACTATTTTACCACTTGGCTAAGGACTCATTAAATATATCCTGTGTAATTCGCTCAAAAATAGTCTGAATCGCAGTACTTAAGATGGCAGGTGTTGGTAACGAGTTTCCGGCGAAATCATAATAAAATTCGAAAGATTTTTCGAAATCATCTGTTTCCTTCTTTTTGTTAGTGAATCGAACATTTATACGAATCGTCAAACGGTTTTGAGCTGCCCCCGCTTCACTGCCTGTTGTTACAGCAGTTGCGGTCATTGGGGTTATTCTGTAATCGATAATTTCTCCTTCATAAACCAAATCCCCGCTATTGCTTACTAAATTCAAATTGGTTTGATTTTGAATTAAATCCTGCAAAGCCAATGTAAATTGTCTGTCGATTCCCGGCTCGATCAGGTCGGCATTATTCTGGAAAAAATTAACCTGAAAAGTTTTGGCGTCGATTTGCCCTGCTCTTCCTGTAAAGTTGTAAACTCCGCAGCCGCTTAGTAAAAAGAGGCTCATTAAGGCTAATAAAGAATATATTTTTTTCATAAAATCATTGTAGTAATAAAATTCCATTTTTTTTCAAATATAACTATTTGGACCGGTCGCTGGCGAAGCAATTTGGAATCTGTTTTTTTTGGAATTTCTTAATTATAGGTCAAATTGTTTAATTTTTCGGTATAAAGTTCGTTCCGAAATACCCAGTTCATCAGCTGCTGCTTTTCGTTTTCCTTTATTTTTTTCTAATGATTTTTTGATCATTTCGATTTCTTTTTGTTCTAAACGTAATACTTCTTCCTCTTCAATCGTTTCGGCAAACAAATAATTATCGTCCTGCATCTGATAATTGTCTTCGCGCGTTGCCGGAGTCATCACAGCTGTTCCTGGTTCTTCTTCAAAATCTATTTCACTGTCGTTTTCCTGTGAGCCGTATATTTTCTGAATCAAATTGGGATTGATGTCTTGTACTTTTGTTCCGTTTTTCATCAATTCTAAAGTGAGTTTTTTTAAATCATTCAAATCACTTTTCATATCAAAAAGAACTTTGTACAAAATGTCTCTTTCAGTGCTAAAGTCGCTTTCTTTTTTCTTATCACTAATTACCGAAGGTAAATTAGTCCCTTCAGTTGGTAAATATGATTGTAAAGTAGCAAGCGTAATGTCGCGATTGGTTTCTAAAACCGAAATTTGTTCTGCTACATTTCGCAACTGACGAATGTTTCCGTTCCATCTGAATTTTTGCAAAAGCTGTACGGCATCATCATCTAACTTTAACGGAGGCATTTTATATTTATGCGCAAAATCGGCAACAAATTTCCGGAATAATAAATGAATGTCTTCGTTTCTTTCGCGTAAAGGGGGTAAAGTAATTTCGACAGTAGTTAAACGATAATACAAATCTTCACGGAATTTTCCTTTTTCAATAGCGTTGAATAAGTTTACGTTTGTAGCCGCTACAATTCGAACATTGGTTTTTTGAACCTGAGACGAACCTACTTTTATAAATTCGCCATTTTCAAGTACACGAAGCAAACGAACCTGTGTTGTTAGGGGTAATTCACCAACTTCATCCAGAAAAATAGTTCCGCCGTCTGCTACTTCAAAATATCCTTCACGTGTGCTTGTAGCACCTGTAAAAGCACCTTTTTCGTGACCAAAAAGTTCACTGTCAATAGTTCCTTCCGGAATTGCTCCACAGTTTACAGCAATATATTTACCATGCTTTCTGTGAGAAAGCGAATGGATTATTCTTGGAATGTTTTCTTTACCAACACCACTTTCCCCGGTTACCATTACTGATATATCAGTAGGAGCAACCTGAATGGCTTTTTCAATGGCGCGATTTAATTTTGGATCATTTCCAATAATCTCAAATCGCTGTTTTATTGCTTGAACTGTTTCCATGTAAATTTTTGTTTCAAGTTTTTGTTTGTTTCAGCTTCTCATTAAAAACTGAAATTTAACTTTTAACCTCGTGCTTATATTTTTGTTTTAAGTTTAATGTTTCAAGTTACACAAATAACCTGAAACTTGAAACCTGAAACAATTTAATTCATGCTACTCAGCCCAACTGCTTTTCCTTTTAGTGTTCCTGAAGTACAGCTTTCGATTTTTACGTTTACGAAATCTCCAATGTTATAATTCTCTTTTGGAAAAACTACCGTGATGCTTTGGGAGTTTCTTCCTGAAAATTCCTCAGTTGATTTTTTTGAAACTTTTTCGACTAAAACTTCAACCGTTTGACCCACGAATTCCTCGCTTCTGTACCAGGCATGTTTTTGTTGCAAATCGACAATTTCCTGTAATCTTCGGGCTTTGGTTTCTTCCGGAACATCATCTTCCATTTTTCTTCCGGCCAAAGTTCCCGGGCGTTCAGAATACGAATACATATAACCAAAATTGTATTTTACGTATTCCATTAAGCTCATTGTATCCAGATGATCTTGTTCTGTTTCTGTTGGGAAACCGGCAATCATATCCTGTGAAATCGAAGCATCCGGAATAATTGTTCTGATTTTGTCAATCAGAGTCATATATTCTTCACGGGTATGCAAACGATTCATTTCTTTTAGGATTCTGTTACTTCCCGATTGAACCGGTAAGTGAATGTGTTTACAAATATTTGGATGTTTCGCAATAACATGCAATACACTTTCGTGCATATCCTGAGGATTAGAAGTCGAAAACCGAATACGCATTTTAGGAAATCCAATTGCAACCATTTCAAGCAACTGATCAAAATCAACGGCAGTTGCTTTTTGCATTTCTGAGGCATTTACGAAATCTTTTTTCAAGCCGCCTCCGTACCAAAGATAGCTGTCAACATTTTGACCTAAAAGTGTAATTTCCTTAAAACCTTTGTCCCATAAATCCTGAATTTCAGACATTATGCTTTGAGGTTCACGGCTACGCTCGCGGCCACGTGTAAATGGGACAACGCAAAACGTACACATATTGTCACAACCACGAGTGATCGAAACTAATGCTGTAATTCCGTTACTCATCAAACGAACAGGTGAAATATCTCCGTATGTTTCCTCTTTCGATAAAATAACATTGATGGCATCACGACCTTCTTCAACTTCTGCCAGTAAATTAGGTAAATCTTTGTAAGCATCAGGCCCAACAACAAGATCTACTATCTTTTCTTCTTCTAAAAACTGACTTTTTAAACGCTCGGCCATGCAGCCCAAGACGCCCACCTTCATTTTTGGATTAATACGTTTTACAGCATTATATTTTTCCAGACGTTTGCGAATAGTTTGTTCCGCCTTATCCCGGATCGAGCAGGTGTTTACCAAAACCAAATCGGCATCTTCAAGAGTTTGTGTCGTATTGTATCCGTTTATGGATAAAATGGAAGCTACGATTTCACTATCCGAAAAATTCATCGCACAACCGTAACTTTCTATAAAAAGTTTTTTAGTATTCTCAGGTTTATTTTCTAAAACAAGACTTTCACCCTGCTTGCTTTCTTCAATAATCTTTTCCATTGTATAATTTCAAAGTGCAAAGATAACGTAAAAGGTATAAAGATGACAAGATGGCAGAAAAGAAATTTTAGAGTTTAGATTTAGATTTTAGATTGTTGAAATGTAGCTGAAGACAAGTTTTTTTTAAGAGCTGCTATGAAAATCTAAAATCTTAACTCTAAAATCTGCAATAAAAATAATAAGGAGCGATTTCCGGCTTTCCGTTACAAGTCCTCATAAAAACCGCAAAGGTCCTAATGTTTTAAAAAGAGCTTCCCTTGGTTGCTTTTTTAAAACAAGAAACTTTTGCATTTTTACTCCGGGCTTTTTACTTTAAATGAAATTCACTGAACTCCGCTTAAAATGAAATATAGTGAAGTAATCCGGGCCAGGGATTTAGGGTTTTAAAAAGAACATTTCTCGGTTATAAACCTTTTAAAATTATACCTATATATATAATAAGTGCGAATACAGATAAATCTGTAATTTTAGGAAACATAATATTAAAATAACTCAAAAATGCATTCACGAGGTTGATATTTAAAAAAAATAGATACTTTTGTTGCAGAAAAATAGAGCAATGGCAAAGAATTTAGTAATAGTGGAGTCACCTGCAAAGGCGAAAACGATAGAGAAATTTCTGGGAAGTGATTTTCAGGTAGAGTCTAGCTACGGACATATAGCTGACTTACCATCAAAGGAAATAGGAGTAGATGTAGAGAATGGTTTTAAACCTAAATATGAAGTTTCTCCGGATAAAAAAGCTTTGGTCAGCAAATTGAAAACACTATCTAAGAATGCCGAAATGGTTTGGTTAGCAAGTGATGAGGACCGCGAGGGGGAGGCTATTTCATGGCACCTGGCGGAAGAACTAAAACTAGATGTTAAAAAAACGAAACGAATTGTTTTTCACGAAATTACAAAGTCTGCGATTCTTAAAGCAATCGACAACCCGAGAGAAATTGATTATAATTTAGTAAACGCACAACAGGCACGTCGTGTTTTAGACCGTTTGGTAGGGTATGAACTGTCTCCGGTTTTATGGAGAAAAATTAAAGGAGGTTTGTCTGCAGGTCGTGTACAATCAGTTTCAGTTCGTTTGATCGTAGAGAGAGAACGCGAAATTCAAAACTTTAATGCAGTTGCAAGTTATTCAATTGTAGCAGAATTTGTAAATGAAGCAGGAAAAGCTTTCAAAGCCAAATTGCCAAAAAACTTCAATACTAAAAAAGAAGCCGAAGATTTTTTAAATAAAAACATCGGATCACAATATAAGGTAGCCGATTTAGAAACTAAGCCTACCAAAAAATCACCAACAGCGCCTTTTACAACTTCTACTTTACAACAAGAAGCAGCCAGAAAATTGTATTTGCCAGTTGGAATCACCATGCAACTTGCACAACGTTTATACGAAGCGGGACTTATTACCTATATGAGAACCGATAGTGTAAACCTTTCTAAAGATGCAATGGATGCCGCTGAAGCTGAAATCATAAAATCATACGGAAAAGAATTTTCAAAGCCCCGAACTTTTGCCAATAAAAGCAAAGGAGCACAAGAAGCGCACGAAGCAATTCGTCCGACTGATATGTCACGTCACACGGTAAATATCGATCGTGACCAGGCTCGTTTGTATGATTTGATCTGGAAAAGAACATTGGCATCTCAAATGAGTGATGCACAATTAGAAAGAACAAATGTAAAAATCGAAGCGCATAATCACGATGAAATTTTTACAGCTTCAGGAGAAGTTTTACTTTTTGAAGGTTTCTTAAAAGTATATTTAGAAGGTCACGATGATGATGAGGAAGAACAGGAAGGAATGTTGCCTGCCTTGAAAGTAAACGAAAAACTGGCCAATAATTATATTACAGCAACCGAAAGATACTCAAGACCTCCGGCAAGATATACAGAAGCTTCGCTGGTAAAAAAATTAGAAGAATTAGGAATTGGACGTCCGTCTACTTATGCACCAACTATTTCGACTATCATCAACAGAAATTATGTTGAAAAAGGAACTCTTGAAGGACAGGAACGTAATTATACCCAACTTACATTACAAAATAGTAAAGTAGGGGAAAAGCTGCTTAAAGAAAATACAGGTTCAGATAAAGGGAAATTAGTTCCAACAGATATCGGGACAATCGTTACGGATTTCTTAGTAAAGAATTTCGGAAATATTTTAGATTATAACTTTACTGCAAAAGTAGAGCAGGATTTTGATGAAATTGCCGAAGGAAATATCGACTGGGCGATCATGATGCAGGAGTTTTACAATAAATTTCACCCAAATGTAAAAGAGGTTGAAGCAAATGCAGAGCGCGAAAGCGGAGAAAGAATCTTAGGAAAAGATGCTGACGGAAGACAGGTTTCAGTTCGTTTAGGAAAATTTGGTCCAATGGCTCAAATTGGAGAAGCAGACGATGAAGATAAAAAGTTTGCCAGTTTAATGTCTGATCAGAATATCGGAAACATTACGCTGGAAGAAGCATTGAACTTGTTTTTATTGCCTAAAAACTTAGGGGAATATAAAGGAGAAGAAGTTGAAGTTAGTAATGGTCGTTACGGTCCTTATGTTCGTCACGGAAGTGTGTTTATTTCATTGCCAAAAGGAGAAGATCCTCTAAGTTTGTCTAAAGAAAGAGCGCAGGAGTTAATTGACGAAAAAGCCATTGCAGATGCGCCAATAGCAGTTTACAAAGGCGAAGGGGTTCAAAAAGGTGTAGGGCGTTTTGGTCCGTTCATCAAATGGAACGGTATTTTTATCAATGTAAGTAAAAAATACAATTTCGATAATTTATCACAACAGGAAGTAGAAGAACTAATTGAAGATAAGTTACAAAAAAATATAGATAAAGTACTTCACAATTGGGAAGACGAAGGGATTTTGGTTGAAAAGGCTCGTTGGGGCCGCTCGGTTATTACAAAAGGTAAAATTAAAATTGAATTAAGTAAAGATGTTGATGCTACAAAATTAACATTAGCAGAAGTTCAGGAAATGATTGCTAAAAAGACACCGGCAAAAAAGGCACCAGCAAAAAAAGCTGCAACCACAAAGAAAGCTCCGGCTAAAAAAACAGCTGCTAAAAAGAAATAAAAAATGGAGTTTGATTTTTTAGAACCAGTTAATGAAGGGATTTTAAAATTCATTGATTCGTTGTCTTCACAAGAATTGGGTAGCAAGATTGTTTTGCATACACAAGATCAGTTTCCTGATATTAGTAAAATTACAATTGCGATCGTTGGCGTTTTAGAAGATCGTCGTAACAGCAATGTGATTAACGAGGTTAATTTAAATGCAGTTCGCAAGAGATTGTATAGTATGTTTCCCGGAAACTGGGATGCTTCTATTGCTGACCTGGGAAATATTCTGCCAGGTGATTCTGTAGAGGATACTTACTTTGCATTAAAAAAGGTAACGTCTGCATTAATTAAGAATAAAGTAATTCCTATAGTCCTGGGAGGTTCGCAGGATTTGACCTATGCTTTGTATCGTGCTTATGATGATTTAGAGCAAATGGTAAACATGGTTGCAGTAGATAATAAGTTTGATTTTGGGAAAGAGAATGAAACAGTTTCGGCTAATTCTTATCTGACTAAAATTATTATAGATGAACCTAATAATCTTTTTAACTATTGTAATGTAGGGTATCAGACCTATTATAATTCACAGGAAGAGATTGATCTGATCGAGAAATTATTTTTTGATGCCTATCGTTTAGGTGAAATCTCAAACAATATTGCATTGGCAGAACCTGTTTTTAGGGATGCTGATTTGGTTAGTATTGATTTAAATTCGGTAAAATCATCAGAATCAGGTAATATGGTGTCTTTTGAGCCAAATGGTTTCAATGGAAAAGAGATTTGTTCGTTAGCCAGATATGCAGGAATTAGTGATAAAGTTTCTTGTTTTGGAATTTTTAATCATCATAGTACGGCACCTGAGGCGGTAATTATTGCCCAAATGATCTGGTATTTTATAGAAGGATATCATTATCGTTCTAAAGAATATCCATTTGGTAGCAGAGCAACGTATTTAAAATATATTGTTCCGCTCGAAGAGGAAGAACTTGTTTTTTATAAAAGTGACAAAACAGATCGTTGGTGGATCGAAATTCCGTTTGAATCTAATGGTCACAATAAATTAAAAAGAAACACGTTATTACCGTGTTCTTACGACGAATATTTGAGCGCTTGTAACCAGGAATTGCCAGAACGATGGTGGAAAGCACAGCGAAAAAATGCTTTATAGCGCAAAATTTTAGCGAAAATCATAATTTTTTAAAATTTCTAAAAAATTGTTAATAAAAATTAGTAGGAAAATAAATATATAGTATAAAATTTAACGTTTTACGTCGATTTTTTGTGTTAGTTTATCGATGAAATATTTTTTTTTTATTTTATTTAACATTATTTTTGAACGGTAAAATAAATTTCGCAACTAGTATTGTTTTTTAGATAAATAATAAATACGTTTACGGACGTATAATAATGAATAGATAATCCCAAATTTATATGAAGAAGTTTATTGCATTTGCAGCAATGTTAACACTAGTAATTGGCTGTGGTAAGTCAGGAGACAAAGGTGAGTTGGTTGGTGTTACAGGAGGTAAATGGCATCCTGAAAAGCCTTATGGAATGACATTGGTTCCAGGTGGGTCTTTTATTATGGGTAAATCAGATGCTGATTTAGCTAATGTAGAAGATGCTCCGACTAAAACAGTAACAGTTCGTTCATTTTACATGGATGAAACTGAGATTACTAACAGCGAATATCGTCAGTTCGTAGAATGGGTAAAAGATTCTACAATGAGAGTACGTCTTGCAATTTTAGCTGATGAAACCGGACAAAAATCGACTGGTGATAAAGGTAAAAAGGGCGGTAGTATTTCAGATTATGCATTTAATGATTCAGAGCCGGACAAAATGACGGCTTATGATAAATATATGTATGATAACTATTATAGTGTAGGAACAAAAGACGATCCTTATGCTGGAAGAAAGTTAAACAAAAAAGTGAAGTTAATTAAAGATACTAAAGCTTATCCGGATGAGTATTACGCTGAAGTAATGGATTCTATGTATTTGCCAATTGAAGAATCATACAATGGTTTAAGAACAATTGATGTAAATAAATTGAAATTCCGTTATTCTTGGATGGATATTCAGGCTGCTGCAAAAGCTAAAGTTGGAAAAAGAAAAGACTTCGTTAAAACAGAACAAGTTAGCGTTTATCCTGATACAACCGTTTGGATCAAAGATTTCGCTTATTCATATAATGAGCCAATGCACAATGATTATTTCTGGCATAAAGCTTATGGAGATTATCCTGTAGTAGGAGTAACATGGAAACAAGCTAAAGCATTCTGTGCCTGGAGAACCTTGAACAAAAACAGCTACATTAAATCTAAGAAAAAAGGACGTGATTTAGTAAATGCATTCAGATTGCCAACTGAGGCAGAATGGGAGTATGCTGCAAGAGGAGGTCTGGAATCTGCTACTTACCCTTGGGGAGGTCCTTACACTAAAAGTGACAGAGGTTGTTTCTTAGCAAACTTTAAACCAAGCAGAGGAGATTACGCTGCTGATGAAGCTTTGTATACAGTAGAAGCTAAGTCTTACGAAGTAAATGGTTACGGATTATACAATATGGCAGGAAACGTTTCAGAGTGGACAGATTCAGCTTACAATCCAAATGCTTATGAGTACGTTTCTACTATGAACCCTAACGTAATTGACGGAAACAATCAAAGAAAAGTAGTTCGTGGAGGATCATGGAAAGATGTTGCCTACTTCTTACAAGTAAGTACACGTGACCACGAATATGCAGATTCTGCAAGGAGTTATATTGGTTTCAGAACTGTACAGGATTACATGGGAACCCAAACAACCGGAAGCGGTAAAAAGAAAAGTAAATAATTAAATTCAATTCAATAACCAAATCAAATCTATTTAAAATTAAAACCTAAAAAAAAGTATTATGGCATTATTAAGTAAAAAAGCAATGAATTTCGCTTATGGTATGGGAGCGGCAGTAGTAATTATTGGAGCTTTATTCAAAATTACTCACTTTGAGATTGGACCATTAACAGGAACTTTGATGTTATCATTAGGATTGGTAACTGAGGCATTAATCTTTGCTCTTTCTGCTTTCGAACCAGTTGAAGACGAATTAGACTGGACTCTTGTTTACCCTGAATTAGCTAATGGTCAGGCTAGAAAAAAAACTGACAAAGTTGAAACTCCATCTGACGCCCAAGGATTGTTGTCTCAAAAATTAGATGTTATGTTGAAAGAAGCTAAAATTGACGGAGAATTGATGTCAAGTTTAGGAAACTCTATCAAAAACTTCGAAGGAGCTGCAAAAGCAATTTCTCCAACAGTAGATTCTATTGCAGGACAAAAGAAATATGCTGAAGAAATGTCTCTTGCTGCTGCGCAAATGGAATCATTGAACAGTTTATACAAAGTTCAATTAGAAAGTGCTTCAAGAAATGCACAGGCAAACAGTGAAATCGCTGAAAATGCTTCTAAATTAAAAGAACAAATGCAATCAATGACTGCTAATATCGCTTCTTTAAACAGCGTTTACGGTGGTATGCTTTCTGCAATGAGTAACAAAGGATAATTAGTTTTTAACTATTATATTAAATTTATTAATAAGAACTAATTAGAAAAAATGGCAGGAGGAAAATTAACCCCTAGACAGAAGATGATTAACCTGATGTATCTGGTTTTCATCGCAATGTTGGCAATGAACGTATCAAAAGAAGTTATTTCGGCTTTTGGTTTGATGAATGAAAAATTTGAAGCAGCTAATACTTCTTCAGTTACAACAAATGCAGATTTATTAACATCTTTAGATCAAAAAGCAGCTGAGGCAAAAGGAGAATTTGCTCAGGCAGCAGTAACTGCTCACAAAGTTGAAGCAATTACAAAAGATTTTTATACTTACATTGGAGGTTTAAAAACACAAGCAGTAAAAGGTTTCGAAATTGATAAAGAAACTGGAAAATTACCTTACGAGTCTATGGACAGAGGTGATAATATTGATGATTGGTTTACAGGAGATGGTTACACTGCAAAAGGTAATCAGATCATTTCTAAAATTGAAAAATACAAATCAGATATTAAAGCTGCTTTAGGTACAGATAAAAAATATGCTGATATTATTTCTGAAGTTGAGAAAAAATTTGATGTTTCTGATGTAAAAAACAAAGAAGGTATAAAAGAAAAATACTTAGCTTATCACTTTAAAGGATTTCCTGCTATCGCTTCAGCTGCAAAGCTTTCTGCTTGGCAAAATGACGTTCAAAAAGTAGAATCTGATGTTTATAGCCGTGCTTTAGGAAAAGCGGCTGTTGCTGCTGCGTCTTACAGCAACTATAAAGCAATTGTAGTTTTAGATAAAAACGCATATTTTCAGGGTGATCCTGTAACTGGTAAAGTGGTTTTAGGTCGTTATGACGAAAATACAAAACCTACATCATTCACCGGACCTGGAAAAATTGATGCTAACGGACAAGCGATCATCTCGATGACAGCTGGTGGTATTGGAGAGCAAAATATTAATGGACAGTTTACATTCTTAGAAGATGGTAAAACTATTCCACTTAAATTTGAAGGAAAATATGTTGTAGTACCAAGACCAAACTCAGCTACTATTTCTGCTGATAAAATGAATGTGGTTTATAGAGGTGTTGTTAACCCGTTAACAATTTCATTTGCAGGAGTATCTGATAAAGATGTTGTTGCGTCTGCACCAGGATTAACAAAAACAGGAAGCGGAAAATACCAAATGAGCCCGGGTTCAGGAACTGAAGTGTCAATAAATGTTACGGCTAAATTACCTGATGGTAAAGCAGTATCTGATAAAAAAGTTTTCAGAATTAAAGGTATTCCTGGTCCAACAGGAACAATTAGAGGAGAAATGGGTGTTGTAAAAGGACCTAAATCTAACTTAGAAATTGCTACTATTGGCGCTAAATTACTTGACTTTGATTTTGAAGTTGGTTTAGATGTTGTTGGATTTAATTTAAAAATTGCAGGACAACCTACAGTGGTAGTTTCTGGAAATAAATTGAATGCTCAATGTAAATCAATTCTTTCAAGAGCTGGAAAAGGAGATCAGGTTACTATTTCTGAAATTAAAACTAAACTTGTTGGAGCTGGTAGTTATTTATTGCCAAGAACTGCTCCGGTAATTTATGAAATACAATAAATAAAGTAGGTAAAACTACATTCAATATCTTATAATGATATCATGATGAAAGTAAGAAATTTTTTAATAGCTATTGTTTCTATCGCTGGAGGTTTTTCTTCTTATGCGCAATCTAATTTGCTAAACGCGAAAACACCTGCTCAGATAGGACTTAAAACTCCTGCGCAACTTATCTCCGATAACGATAAGCCTTTAGCTTATGGTTACGTAGATGATAGAGATATCTTGATGGGGAAAACTACTTGGGAAATCATTGATTTAAATGAAAAAATCAACTTTCCGTTATATTTTCCGGTAGATACGGCTAATATTGGTTCTGATAGACGTTCACTTTATGACGTATTGACGAAAGCTGTTAAAAGCGGCAAAATAACTGAAGTTTACAGCGACAGTTATTTCAATACTAAAAAATCTTTGAAAGATATTCAAGGTGCATTATCTCGTATTGATACAACGGATGCCGGTAGAGAATTAATCAACCAATACCCGGATGACTATAAATCACGTGTTGTGAAGAAAAAAGTAGTGACCGGTACAGGTAAAAAGAAAGTTGTTTCTTATGTTGAGGAAACTGTTGGTCCAACAAGAACGGTACCTGCAGAATATATTCTGAAACAAGATTTAACTTCGGCAGATGTTACACAATATAAAATTAAAGGATACTGGTATTTTGACAAACGTCAGAGTGAACTGAAATATCGTTTGCTTGGAATTTGTCCTGTAACTCCGGATGTTTATACAATGAATAGTGACGAGAAAGATTATATTGAGTTATTCTGGGTTTTCTTCCCTAATGCGAGAGAAGCATTACATGAAGCAAAAGCGTTTAACGACAGTAATTCTGCGCTTCCAATTTCATTCGATCAGATATTAAATTCAAGACGTTTTAACGCTGTTCTTTATAAAGAAGAAAACTTGTACGGAGATCGTGAGATCAAAGATTACATGAAAGATAATGCACAAAACCAATTGTTGGAATCTGAAAGAGTAAAAGAGAAGATTCGTAACTTCGAACAAGATATGTGGAACTACTAAGTATCTGAATTACATTATAAGAAAAGCTCTTACTGCCTTGTGTAGTAAGAGCTTTTTCTTTTATATATGATTTTGCAATTAATTAATACCCTGTTTTTAAGTTGTGAATATCATTTAAAATTGTTCTTTAATTTATTTTGATAATCGAATGTAAGAAAAATAATAATTTTATGCGTAAATTTACCTTATGACATTTAAAATGATAAGGTTATGGTGCAAGTGAGAAGTTTTTTAGTAGTTATTGTTTTTATTGCAGGAGGTTTTATGTGTTATGCACAGCCTAATTTACTTAATGCAAAAACGGCTGAACAAATTGGTAAAAAGTCAGCCGGGAGGGAAATTTCTGATAATGATAAGCCTTTGTCGTATGGCTATGTAGATGATCGTGATGTGCTGATGGGAAAAACTACCTGGGAGATTATTGATTTGAATGAAAAGATTAATTTTCCGTTGTATTATCCGGTTGATACGGCCAATATTGGACGTGACAGGCGCTCGCTGTATGATGTTTTAACCAAAGCAATAAAACAGGGTAAAATAACCGAGGTCTATGCTGATAGTTATTTTAATACTAAGAAATCACTGAAAGATATTCAGGGTGGATTATCCCGGATTGATACTACAGATGCCGGCAGAGAACTTATTAATCAATATCCTGATGATTACAAAACACGTGTTGTAAAGAAAAAGGTAGTTACAGGTACGGGTAAAAAGAAAGTTGTCTCGTATGTAGATCAAACGGTTGGACCAACAAGAACAGTACCGGCAGAATACATTTTGAAACAAGATCTTACTGCTGCTGATGTTTCTCAGTATAAAATTAAAGGATATTGGTATTTTGATAAACGTCAAAGTGAATTGAAATATCGGCTCCTTGGAATTTGTCCTGTAACTCCGGATGTGTACACGATGAATAGCGATGAAAAAGATTTTATTGAATTGTTCTGGGTTTTCTTTCCGAATGCCCGTGACGTTTTAAATGAAGCAAAAGCTTTTAATGATAGTAATTCGGCAATGCCTATTTCATTTGATCAGATTTTAAATTCTAGGCATTTTAATGCCATAATTTACAAGGAAGAAAATATGTACGGTGATCGTGAGATTAAAGATTATATGAAAGATAATGCTCAAAGCCAATTGTTAGAATCCGAAAGAGTAAAAGAGAAGATTCGTAATTTCGAAGAAGATATGTGGAACTACTAGGGGACTGTATTACATTATAACAAAAACTCTTACTACCTTTGTAGTAAGAGTTTTTTTATTTTATCTATTATTACAATGCTTGATTACTTAATTGTCGGATCTGGACTAGCAGGGATTTCATTTGCTGAAATTGCACTTCAAAACAATAAATCTATTTTACTGGTAGATAACCAGTCTCAAAATTCATCAAGAATAGCAGGAGGCCTGTATAATCCGGTGATTTTAAAGAGATTTAGTGAAGTTTGGGATGCGCAAGAGCAATTAATCCTGATGAATGAGTTCTATGATCAGGTTGAAGCTAAACTACAGACAAAATTTAATTTTAAACTCCCTATTTTAAGGAAGTTCTTTTCGATAGAAGAGCAGAATAATTGGTTTGCTGCTTCAGACAAGAAAAATTTGGCTCCGTTTTTATCCACAAAAATAATTTCTAAAAAATACAATAGTATAGATTCCCCATACGATTATGGTGAAGTTTTGCATACCGGTTATGTTGATACTGCTTTGTTGTTAGATCGTTACAAGCAATATTTGACAGATAATAATTTATTGTTAGAAGAGTTTTTTGACAGTTGTTTAATTGAGTTTTTTGATTTTGGAATTCAGTATAAAAACATCAAAGCGCGCCATGTTATTTTTGCAGAAGGTTTCGGTTTGCACAAAAATCCGTTTTTCAACTATTTACCATTAGATGGTACAAAGGGAGAATTGTTTATCATAAAAGCTCCCGATCTTGATATGGATGTTATTGTTAATACCAGTGTTTTTATATTGCCTCTGGGTAATAATCTTTTTAAAGTAGGAGCCACTTACAATTGGCAGGATAAAACAGATCTGCCAACTGAAGAAGGAAAACAAGAACTTCTCGAGCGTATAAAAGAGATTATAACCTGTGATTTTGAAATCGTAAAGCATTTTGCGGGAGTCCGGCCAACGGTTAAAGACAGAAGGCCTTTAATAGGGACACATCATGAACGCAAATCACTTCATATTCTTAACGGTTTAGGTACGCGGGGTGTAATGCTTGGGCCTGCAATGGCGCAAGCGCTGTTTGATCTTGTAGAAAATGAAATTCCGCTAAGTCCTGAAGTTAATATTCAGCGATTTCATAAAAAATATTTAAAGACCCTTACTTTTGACCGGCCTTAGGATCATAAGAGACAAACATATTAATATATAAATTTCTGGAAAGTCGCAAAACAAATGGAAACAGTAGAATTAAGGTTACCACTATCGCTATAAAAGATTCTTCTATACTTGCTCCCAAAAAGACAAAAGAAATGATAAATGCCGCGATTCCAACCGCTACATTTAATCCATAACTGACATACATTGCACCATAAAAGAATGAAGGTTCAATTTGATATCTTAATCCGCAGTGGCTGCAATTTTCGTTCATTTTTAGCACCTTAGTCAAGTGAAGAGGATTTCGGTCTGAGTACATGCTTTCTTTTTGGCATCTCGGACAACTTCCTGTTAAAATGCTGTTTAGTTTTGATCCTTGGTTGAACATTCGTATAAGTATTATTTGATGTGATATCGAAGATTTTTTTCTTTTTTCAGGTAACAATCCCTTTTCTTATATTGATGGAATTGTTAATTATAAATCTTACAAAGCAGATGAGATGCAAAGATACTTATTTGTTGTAACTCTTATTCGAAAAAAGTGATAGAGTTTTTAGTGTTCTGGTAGTTTTTTTGCCTGAAATCATCAATTTGTTAATAAATATTTCTGCTTTTACGGAAACCCTCATTTTTACTTAGTATGCTTTTTTGTATCATTGTATAATTTAAAATTTAATAAGATTTATAATAATGGCAATAAATTTACAAAAAGGACAAAAAATTGATATTGGATTGTCCAGAATTTCTGTAGGCCTGGGCTGGGATCCTAATGAAGGAACAGGGCACGAATTTGATCTGGATGCTTCTGCTATAATGATAAATGGTGACCGTAAACTTCTAGGCGAAAAATACTTTGTTTTTTATAATAATTTAACATCTCCTGATGGTGCATTAGAGCATACCGGTGATGATCCGACAGGGGGAAATAGTGACGGTGACGATGACGAAGCAATAAAAGTAGACCTAAGTAAGATTGATACCAATGTACAGGAAATTCTTTTTGTGGTCACTATTGAAGATTTTGAAAGAAGAAGACAAAATTTTGGTCAGGTTAGAAATTCCTATATTAGAATTGTGGATGATGCTAATGGTCAGGAAATTGCTAAATATGAATTAGATGAAGATTTTTCAGTGGAGACTGGAGTTGAATTCGGAAGGTTGTATAAACGTAATGATCAATGGCGATTTGAAGCTTCAGGGATTGGGTATAAAGCAGATTTAGGATTCTTTCTTGAAAAATATTATTCCGGAGAAATAATAAAGTAATACAGCGAAGTAAAAGCCGTATCATTATACACATTAGGAACACTATGTTTCGATATTTAAAAGCATATTTTGAAATTAAATTACAACAAATATCACCATCTTTCCTTTGATTTATGGTTGACGTTAATACGATCTAATCCTGAGTTTAAACAAAAGAGAAATTTATTATTTAAAGATTTCTTTGAAATAAATGCACCAATCGAAAAAGTAACCGAGGTAGTGCGGTATTATGACGTTTTGTGCAATAACATTAACGAAAAAACAGGGTTAAATTTAAGTACGTATGAAATTTATTACCTAATTTTAGGCGCTCTCGAAGTAGATTTAAGTTCAAACGGAGTAGAGAGATTGGCTGAGTTTTATGATCAGACAGAAGCCTTGTTTTTTAATTATAAGCCAGAATTGATTTTTCCGGAGATTAAGCTTCAGTTTGAAGAGATAGTAGAACAGGGAAAGTCAATTAATATATTGAGTAATACAGGGTTCATAAAAGGAAAAAGTTTAAGAAAACTGCTGTCTTATTATGAGTTGACAGATTCTATTTCTTTTCAGATTTATTCTGATGAAGCAGGGTTCTCAAAACCAAATAAAGAAATTTTTCAGTTGGTTTTTGATCAGCTGAATGAATCTAAAAAAGTGTTGAAAAATGAAGTGCTGCATATTGGTGATAACAGTATTGCAGATTATAATGGCGCAGTCAATTTTGGATTTGAAGCGCACCTATTAAAAATTTAAAAGTGAATAAAAGTTATAGCTTACATAAAATTCTTGAAAAAGATAATTGTCCGTTTGAGGAGAAAGAATACAGCCGGTTTAAGTTTGGGGATAAATTCTATGCTGAAAAATTTGCCAAAGATTTATTTGCCGGATTTGTAGATCAGTTTAGGGATTTACTTCTTTCTGATGAAGAGATTGTTATTTTACCAAGTCCGTATTTGTCAATACCAACGGCTTCAAATTTTTTATGCTATTATTTCAAAAAAGAACTAAACAGCTTTTTGTTTAAAAACGGTAAAAAAGCCAGTATCGAGTCCAAGATCTACAGAAATCAGACTTATGTTACCGATTATGGGAATTTAGATTTTAACGAAAGAGTGAATCTTATATCAAATGATACGTATTATATCGATCGCAATTTTATTAACGATAAACTCTGCATTTTTGTAGATGACATTAAAATAACGGGCAGTCATGAACATACGGTAAATAAGATATTGAATCAGTATCATGTAAAGGGAGATTTTATTTTTGTTTACTTCGCTGAACTCGCTAATAAGGACATTCATCCTAAAATTGAAAACCATTATAATTATTTTGATATTAAAAATGTTAAAGACATCATTTCGGTGATCAATAGTGAACATTTTCAATACAATACCAGAATAGTAAAATTCATTTTAAGTTTGAACGAAGAGGAGTTTGGTTTTTTAGTGAGTAATATTTCTTCTAAAAAAAGTGATGAATTATTTCATTTGGCGATAAGCAACAATTATCACCAGATTTTAGAATATAAAACAAATATTAATGTAATAAAAATAGATTAAAACTATGGCTATCAACTTACAAAAAGGACAACGCGAAAATATAAACGCACCAAAATTTACCATTGGTTTAGGATGGGATACCAACAATAGCAGTACAGGATCAGGTTTTGACCTTGATGCTTCGGTTTTTATATTAGGGGACAACAGAAAGATTATATCTGATGCTCATTTTGTTTTTTACAATAACCTTAAATCTCCGGACGATGCCGTTATTCATACAGGGGATAACTTAACCGGAGACGGAGACGGAGACGATGAACAGGTAAAAATTGACCTGACTAAAATAAACCCTGCTGTAAAAGAAATTTGTATTGTAGTAACAATTCATGATGCTGTAACCAGAAAACAAAATTTTGGACAAGTCAGAAACTCATTTATCCGAATTGTAGATGACAGCAATAATACTGAAATGGTTAAATACGAACTGGAAGAAGATTTCTCTATTGAAACTGCAGTTGAATTTGGAAGAATTTACAATAAAGACGGTCAATGGAAATTTGAAGCAATGGGCGTTGGAATGAAAGGCGGATTAGAAGATTATTTAAATAAATACAACTAAAAACATGGCAATTAATTTAGAAAAAGGACAACGTATAAATCTTGAAAAAAGTAACGGTACTAAACTACAAAACATTTGTGTTGGTGTAAACTGGGGTGCAATTCAGAAAAAAGGACTTTTTGGGACCAAAAAAGAAGCGGTAGATTTAGATGCAAGTTGTGCCATTTATGATGATAAAAAAAATCATATTGATTCTGTAAATTTCAGAAAATTAATATCAAATGATCGTGCTATTAAACATAGCGGAGATGATTTAACAGGAGATTTAAATGGAGATGACGGTTTAGACAATGAAGTGATTACTTTAGATTTTTCGCAATTAACGCCGGCAGCAAACCATGTTGCATTTTTTATAAACAGTTTCAGAGGACAGGATTTTAAAGATATCCCTTTTGCTTCTATCCGTATTTACGAAGGAACACCTACAAGAGTTAGCCAGGAATTTGCACGTTTTGATATTGCAAACGATGCAACTTTTGCCGGAAATGTTTCTATGGTTTTAGGAGTGTTTTATAAAAGAAATGACGAATGGAAATTTAGTGCAGTTGGAGTTCCAACCAATGATAAAAAGTTAGAGCAGACTATCGTTACAATTCAACAAAATCATCTATAAACTAAAATGGAAGAAAATCAATTAGTTACTCAGGAAAATACCGCTTTGATTGACAAAGATGGGAATGTGAATTTAACTTCAATCTCAGAAGCGGAAGTAAATAGTTTTAAATCGATTTCAAATCAGTTAAACGAAAATGATGCGAATTCGATCCTAAACTACGGAGCTGAAATTCAGAATTCTATCGCAAAACAAAGTGATACTTTTTTAACCAACGTCAGAACTTACAACTCTGGGGAAGTTGGGACTTTGATTAACGATTTGTTGACAGAATTGAATTATGTAGATGTTGATCAGCTTGATCAGGGCCCCTTTAAAAGATTTTTGTCTAAAGTTCCCTTGCTGAATAAATTAGTAATAGATGTAAAAAAATTATTCCAGCAATACGATAAAATTACGGTTAATATTGATAAAATCAGTAATAAAGTTAAGGCCGGAATGATCAATTCTGCAAAAGATAACAGTGCACTTCAAACGATGTTTGACGGTAATGTTGGTCTTATTAAAGAAATGGAAAAACATATTATTGCAGGTCAGATTCGCTTTAAGGAATTGGGAGAAGAACTGGCCGTAATGGAAGGAAACCCAACACAGTATCAGGATTATCAAATTTCAGATAAAAGAAATTTTATCAATCGTCTGGACAAGCGTCTGGCCGATATGAAAATTGTCCGTTTTATTTTACTGCAGTCTTTAGCGCAGATTCGTGTGGTACAAAACAACAACACTTCTATTGCTGAAAAAGCACAGTCTATCCTGACGACTACAATGCCAGTCTGGAAAAACCAATTGACTCTTGCAGTAGCACTTCAAAGACAAAAACAAAATATTGAAGTTCAAAGAAGGGTATCCGAAACAACCAATACGATCTTGCAGAAAAATGCTGAAATGTTAAAACAAAACAGTATTGAGGTAGCTAAAGAAAATGAAAAAACGGTAGTGTCTTTAGAAACTTTAAAAATGACTACAAAATCATTAATAGATACTTTAACCGAAGTAAAACAAATTCACGATCAGGGAGCAGAAACAAGAAGACAGCTGGATGCCGGATTGCAAAGCCTTGAAACAGAATTAAGAAAAGGAGTGGTAAGCTAATAGAATAAGGAAGGAATAAATTGAATGCAAGAGGAAGAGGAAAGGTACGTTCAAATAATAAAAGATAGTAACAGAAAACTTGTGGTTTTAAAATTGTTGTCCAATTTTTTTAACCACAAGGACTTTGTTGGCGTTTTGGTAAGAACAAAAGTAATTCATTCTCTTTTTCAGAAGAACCAGACATTAGACATTAATAAACTGGAATTGTTCCATATTCAGTTTACAAATAGTCTGATTGATTTGTTTCAAAAGATTAAAAAGTCTAAAGAACAGCAGTACAATCTCGTTTCAGATGAAATATATATCAATAGTGATATCATATCGAAACTGAAGTTTGAAATTGGAGAAGAAAAATTCTCTGAACAAACAAGGGACCATGCCCAAAAGATGGCAAAGAAAATTGAACAACTGTATCAGATTTTTGCATCAGATAATAATAGTTTTTTTGACTGGCACGATATCATAGCCTTCTCTGATGGAATTAAATCAGAATATTACAGGGAGATTAGTATTGATCAATATGAAAAGCTAACCTCGGGCGATAAAAAAAATTATGAAAACAAGTATGCTAAGTTTGAAAAAAAGCTTTTAGGCCGACTTAACATACTCAATTTTAAGATTAAATTTTTATGTGGTTTAGTCTGTAATAATGAAATCATTGAAGTTTACGAATTTAGAGATTCTAACGATAAGTTCATTTTTGTTGGAAACGAAAAATCTTTTTCTTTCATCGAAAAAGACATGGAAAAAGAAGTAGACTTTTCAAAAAATAATTCTGCAAAAGAAGAAATTATAGCGCAATTGCAGGAGAAAAATACTTTGCTGGAATTAGAGTTAAGCACTATTAAAACGTCTCTTCAGGAAAGTGTACAAGAGGTATTAAAAGATTATTTAAATAAAATATCGTCGGTCGACTTTTTAGAAGATTTACAAAATGTCGACGAGCAAACGAATATTTTAAAAACAATGTTAAATATTAATATAAAGTAAAAGATAAATAAAATGGCAATTAATTTAGAAAAAGGTCAAAGACAAAGTATTGATGCACCAAAATTTACTGTAGGACTGGGTTGGGACAGTAATTCAAGTAGTACAGGAGAAGGATTTGATTTAGATGCTTCGGTTTTTTTAGTTGGGGCTAATGGAAAAATTCCAAATGATAACCATTTTGTTTACTACAATAATCTAAAATCGCCTGATGGATCCGTAATTCATACAGGAGATAATTTAACAGGTGCAGGAGATGGAGATGATGAAAAGATTCAAATTGATTTGTCTACCATATCTCCGGACGTTAGTGAAATCTCATTTGTTGTAACGATTCATCATGCTGATACAAGAAGACAGAACTTTGGACAAATCAGAAATTCATACATCAGAATTCTTGATCAAACCAATACTGAATTAGTGAAATACGAACTTGATGAAGATTTTTCTATTGAAACAGCAGTTGAGTTTGGAAGAATTTACAAAAGAAATAACGAATGGAAATTTGAGGCTGTTGGTATCGGAATGAAAGGCGGCTTACAGGATTATTTAAATAAATTTAATTAATTATAAACATTAGTAACTAACCATGGCAATTAACTTAACCAAAGGACAAAAAATTGATTTAAGAAAATCAAGCGGTGAAACATTAACTAATTTCTGCGTTGGTGTAAACTGGGGAGCAATTGAAAAAAAAGGATTTTTAGGATTATCAAAAAATGTAATTGATATTGACTTAGATTTAAGTTGTATATTAATTGATGATCAGAATAAACTTTGTGATCATCTATATTCTCCTTTATACAGAGTAGAAGTGTTACAACAATTTGGTTTGCCAAAAGGTAAATTATTGAGTGTTGACGGTGCTTTAAAACACACTGGTGATGACCTTGCGGGTGATACAGGTGGAGATGATGGTCTGGATAATGAAATTATTACTGTCGACCTTTCTAAAGTGGATGCCAAAGTGACTCAGATATTTTTCTTTTTAAATAATGCAGGAAAAGAAGATTTCTCTCAAATTCCTTATGCCAAAATCAGAATGTATGAAGGGACTCCGACAAGAGTAGTTTCAGAATTTGCTTCGTACAATGTATCTGCAGATGCACAATACGTAAACAAACGTTCCATCATTATGGGAAAACTATACAAACGCAATGGAGAATGGAAATTCAGTGCAATTGGTGACCCAACAGATGATACATTCTTAGGACAGACTATTCATAAAATAGTGCAGTCTTACCTGTAATGGAAATCAGGAATATAGAAGGGCTAAGAGTTTCGCAGGTGCGGGACCTGGTTTATCAGGGAGGTAAATTTGTGGTGTTTCCATACACTGTTTCATTCGTATTAATGACCTTAAAGAGAAGCTCAGATATTTATTTTATCAGACCAGATGAAAATACATTTAAGTATTCTTATGGTTATGTGTTTCTTAATTTAATTGTTGGCTGGTGGGGATTTCCGTGGGGACCTATTTACACCATAGGTTCAGCCTATCATCACGTAGTGGGTGGTAAAGATTTGACTCAGGCTGTTATGAGCCATTTAACGCAACATGATCCTGAGGCCAATACAAATACATATAATATCAATGGTATTGAAAGTTCTAATCAGGATAACAATACTACTGAAACACCAACTTACAATATTCCTGTATAAATAAAGTATAACCATGAGAAGACTGCCTGTATATTTAGTATTAGACACATCCGGATCAATGACCGGTGAGCCTATCGAAGCTGTGAAAAATGGCGTTCAAATGATGATTAGTTCGTTAAGACAAAATCCGCAAGCCATTGAAACAGCCTTTTTAAGCATCATTACCTTCGATACGACAGCGCAGCAAATTATTCCGTTAACCGATTTGGCTTCTTTTCAAATGGTCGATCTTAAAGCAACCGGAGTAACCGCTCTTGGAGATGCATTGAAACTAGTAGCCCAAAAGATAGAAACTGAAGTTGCCAAAACAACAACAGAGCAAAAAGGAGACTGGAAACCATTGGTTTTTATTATGACTGACGGAATTCCGACAGATAATTGGGAAAGTGGTCTTAATGAATTTAAAAAAGCAAAAGTAGCTTTTACAGTTGCCTGTGCTGCAGGTGGTGGAGCAGACACCGCTATTTTAAAAAGAATAACAGATAATGTAGTAAGTCTTGATACCGCCGATAGTTCCAGTATTGGAAAGTTTTTTCAATGGGTAACAGCTTCTATTGGAGTAACATCAACAAAAGTAGAAGACTTTGGTAAAGAATTTACAAATTTAAAAGAATTACCTCCGCCGCCATCTGAACTAAACATAGTCGTTTAAATTTCAGCTGGGCGGAGTTTATAATACCATTTTAATTCAATAAATTTTTTTGTATTGCATCTTTTTTAGAAAAGCTGTACCAATCAGGTATGCCTGTGAATTTCTAAAACTAATTTTTAAAGTTCAGTAATTCCATTTATTAAAATCATTTTTAAAGTTATGAGAAGACTACCCGTTTATTTTTTATTAGATACATCAGGTTCCATGTATGGAGAGCCAATCCAGGCCTTGAATAATGCTTTAAGCGGAATGATTAATACCTTGCGTTCAGATGCTCAGGCGCTGGATTCCCTTTGGATTAGTATTATAACCTATGATCGTGAAGTAAAAGAAATAGTGCCTTTAACAGAATTGGTTCACTTTCAGCTTCCTGAAATTACCTGTCCGCAAAGTGGCCCAACAAATACCGGAGCCGGTTTGGATTTTGTGATTCAAAAAGTTAAGAAAGATGTTATAAAAGGTTCCGCAACTCAAAAAGGAGACTGGAAACCTTTACTTTTTGTTTTTACAGATGGAAAACCTTCTGATATTCAGTTTTACAGAGAGAAAACCAGAGAGATACGAGACCTGAGTTTTGGCGCTGTTGTAGGTTGTGCAGCAGGACACATGGCAAATGATGATATTTTAAAAGAATTGACCGACAATGTTGTGCATTTAGCATCAGCTGATAGCTCCACATTGAAACAATTTTTTAAATGGGTTTCTGAAACGATCGAACAAGGAAATAAAAGCCAGGGAACAGGAGAAAGTGTGATGTTGCCGCCTCCGCCCAGCGAAATAACAGTTGTAATATAATCTATAAAAAATGCTTGATAATATAATTACATTTTCAGAGATACTGATTAAAGTAGCCAAAGCAGCAGATGAAGCCTATTACGAAGGAAAAGAAGGTGAGTTTGCGGCAATGGAACTTACTACAGAGCAAAAATTAGAAGGTATGAGTATTGATAATCTGACGATATGTTATGAAACAACCGGAATAGATAACTTCCTAATAAAAAATGTAGAACAGACTTTAAAACAAAACTATCTTAAGAAAGATTTTGATATTAAGGATGTGATAGTGCGTAAAAATTGTGCCTACATTAAAATAATGCATGATATTCCATTTAACGGAAGAAACAAATGCTACGGAACGTCATTCTCTATTAATTTTATGGAAGTAAATAATGGAGTCTCTGTATATGGTTACGCCACTAAAAATGCTAAAGAGAAACAAGTATTTAAAGAAATTGCAAACGAATTAATAAAAGCAGTTTCATAATGCATCTTATAAAAATTTTTATTCAGATTTTAATTGTTGGTCTGTTTTTGTATTCGAAATTATTACCATACAAAGACAAGTTAAATCCTCAATACCGGAATATTTTTGATTTTTTCAATAGTATTTTTTCGCCCGTATTCAATTTCCTGAAAACAATGATAAAACCCTTTCAGGTTGGTGTAGGTTTAGCGGTTGATATGACGCAGATTGTACTTTTAATTATTTTTTTAATGTTATTAAATTTCCTTTAAAATGAGAAGATTACCCATATACTTTCTAATCGATATTTCGGAATCAATGGTTGGAGAACCTATTCAGCAGGTTGAAGAAGGACTGGCTACCATTATTCAGGCATTAAAAACAGATCCGCATGCTCTGGAAACTGTTTTTGTTTCCATTATAGTATTTGCCGGTCAGCCTAAAACATTAGTGCCTTTGCAGGAAATCGTGAGTTTTTATCCGCCAAAATTTCCAATTGGCAGCGGTACTTCTTTAAGCAAAGGTTTAGGACATTTAATGTATGAATTAAGAACTAATATTGTTAAAACCACTTACGAGGTAAAAGGCGACTGGAAACCTATCGTATTCTTATTTACAGACGGAGTACCTACAGATGACAGTCAGGCAGCCATAAACGAATGGAAACAAAACTGGCAAAGAACAGCCAATTTAATTGCGGTCTCTTTTGGGAGCGAAACCGATACAAAATTATTAGGCGAACTTACAGAGAATGTACTTCACTTTAAAAATACCAATGTACAATCGTACAAAGAGTTTTTTAAATGGGTAACAGATTCCATAAAAACAAGCAGCATAAGTGTCGAAAATAATTCGAGTGGTTTTGAACTGGCGAAATTAGATGGGGAAACACTTTCAAAAATAGATTTAACCAAGGAAACCCCAAATCGTCAATATGTCGACGACAATTTTGTGGTTTTAAACGGAAAATGTCAGAATACAAAAAGACCGTATTTAATGAAATACCGCAAAACCATTGCGGAATCTATTTATGCCGGAATTGAATTATCGTCTAAAAATTACAAATTAGTAGGTGCCTATCAGGTTGATAATGCTTATTTTGAGCTGGCAGATTCAGGAAACTTCAATAACAAAGTAAATACAGATGAACTTATCGGTGGGCCAACTTGTCCGTGTTGTGGCAATCAGATTGCTTTTGCAGTTTGTGTTTGCGGTAAAATACATTGTATTGGCGATGAAGATATAAGTACCTGTCCGTGGTGTAACAATCAGGGAAGTTACGGTTGTAGTGGTGAAGGAGGATTTGATGTAAACAGAACGCAAGGATAATTTCATGGAGGAAACCAAAAGATATATTCAGTCTTTTTTATCCCAAAAGAAAATTGATATTTCTTCGGATAAAGCCGCTCTGTTTGCTGCATTTGCATCCAGTGAGAAAAATGTTAATGCAGTAAAAATAATTCAGGAAAACCAAAAAATGATTATGCAGAATTGGATATTGAAAAACAGAATTGACGATATTTTGACACAAACGGTCTCAATACCAAACGGCACAGTAAATAAAAAATATCAGGCAAAGATTGATTTCAATACTTTGGGCTGGAATGATATTATCTCCTTTGAAATTAAAGGTTTAGAAAATACAGGTCTTGAATTTAATCAGAATGATGAATTAATTGGAAT
The DNA here is from genome assembly GCF_044007335.1 of Flavobacterium sp. FlaQc-48. NCBI lineage: Bacteria > Pseudomonadati > Bacteroidota > Flavobacteriia > Flavobacteriales > Flavobacteriaceae > Flavobacterium > Flavobacterium sp. FlaQc-48. The sequence goes on from NZ_JBIPCR010000026.1 coordinate 45,053, forward strand.
CCCTGAAATAAGCGGAGATTTAAAAATAAGAATATTATTTAGAATTGAAGGCGAACCCGAAGATTCAGTTTTAAATGAAAAAATACTAACACTCATTATAAATCCAGATCCAAAATCGTTGTGGAAGAACCTGGAAAGTGACAAAAGTGATCCTTTCTGGAAACCGGATAACGTTGCCGTTTTAGATAAGTTCCTGGATAAAAATATTGTAATAGCTTCTAAAAGGGGAAGAAGTCATGCCAACGCAGGCTCTTTTAGAGAAGATGATTTTGCATTTAAAAATCTAAAACAAATTGGATGGAGTGTTTTAGCTGTTTCAGATGGTGCAGGTTCTGCAAAATTATCGAGAAAAGGTTCAGATTTAGCCTGTAATTCTGTTGTTCAATATTTTGAAGAAAATTTAAATGCTGAAATTTTAAAGGAATTTGATCAGGTTTTAGCAGAACATCACCAAAAAGTAACCGATGAAACATCAAAAAAAATAAGTCACTTTGTATATCAAAACCTTTCTAAAGCAGCACATTTTGCACACCAGAAAATAGAAGAATTTGCGATAAAGAGCGAAACAGAGCTAAAAAATTTTCATGCGACTTTAATTTTTGCTTTGGTTAAGAAATATGATTTTGGTTATGCCATTTTAACGTTCGGAATCGGCGATTGTCCCATTGGACTATTAAATAAAGAGCTCACCGAAATCAAATTAATGAACTGGCTTGATGTTGGTGATTTTGGCGGCGGAACACGTTTTATTACCATGCCGGAAATTTTTCAAAGTGATAAATTTTCAACACGATTTGGTTTTAAACTGGTTGATGATTTCTCTTATTTAATGCTGATGACAGACGGAATTTATGATCCTAAATTTGTCGTTGAAGCCAATTTGGAAAAAATAGAAAAATGGAATGAATTTCTCGAAGATTTAAAAGGGAAAAATGATGATGGAATTAAAGTTGATTTTGATAAAGAAAATACTGAAATTGCACAGCAGCTTTCGAACTGGATGGATTTTTGGAGTCCGGGAAATCACGATGACAGAACCCTTGCTATAATTTATTAAGTATGAGTACGATTACAGTAAAATCAATTAATGACACCGCAAAGTCCTATCAATTTGTTGATAATGGCGAGCCTATGCGCGGTGGTGTAAAGGATGTTTATTTTAGTCCGGACAGAAAATATGTTGTAGCTATTTTTAGGGATAAATTAGATTTCAATCAAAAAGAAAGGTTACAAAGAATCACCAATAAATATTTAACCCAGATTCAAAATGGAGATGCGGGGGATTATTATCTGAACGAAGTGTACCGATGGCCAACAGATGTTATCGAGCATAAAGGGTTAACGGGAATCATCGTCCCGATTTATGATGCTAAATTTTTCTTTAAAAAAGGATACGAAACCAGTGATTTAATTCAGGGAAAAGAAAAGAACGGAAAATGGTTTGCAGGTTCAAAATTTAGAAACCCACATTTTCCGCTTCGTGTTGCCAAATCAGAATTGGGCGATTGGCTGAGTTATTTTCAGGTTTGTGTTAATTTAACCCGAGGTGTAAAAAAGATGCATGCCATGGGATTGGCGCATTCTGATTTGTCGTACAATAATGTTCTAATAGATCCGGTCAGTAAATCAGCCTGTATGATCGACTTGGACGGGTTAGTGGTTCCGGGTTTATTTCCGGCCGAAGTAATAGGAACAGCGGAGTTTATCGCTCCGGAAGTTCTTTCGACCAAACACCTGAACAAAACAGACCCGAATAGAAAGTTGCCAAGCAGATTAACCGATCTGCACGCTTTACCGGTTTTAATTTATATGTTTTTACTGCACAGGCATCCGTTAAAAGGAGGAAAGGTACACGATCTTGATACTGAAAAAGATGATTTGTTATCTATGGGTGAAAAAGCCATGTTTATCGAACATCCGGCAGATCCAACAAACAGACCCAAACTCAATCAGGTTTCGAAATGGGATTTACCCTGGGCAGATATTACAAAGTTACCCTACACGATTACCGGGCCTTATTTAAAAACCCTGTTCGATAAAGTTTTCATAGATGGGTTACACAATCCGATGCAAAGACCAAATGCCGAAGAATGGGAGATTGCATTGCTCAAAACAACCGATTTAATGCAAAAATGCCATAATGTTTCCTGCGAACAAAAATGGTATGTTTTTGATAACACCAATACACCAAGATGCCCGTTTTGCAATACGGCGCACAAAGGTACACTTCCGGTTTTAGACCTGTATTATCAGTTTCAGGAAACCGTCTGGAAACCTGAAAATCACAGATTGATGGTTTATAATGATCAATACTTGTTTCAATGGCACGTTAATCGTAATATTGCCAGAAATGAAAAGCTTACGGCAGAACAAAAAGTGCCGGTTGGTTATTTTACATTTTACAATGATAAGTGGGTGTTTGTCAATCAAAAACTAACCTCATTAAAAGATGTTACCGAAGACAAAGAAATTCCTGTCGGGACAATGCTGGAGCTTACAGATGGTAAAAAAATATTGCTTTCGAAAGAAGAAGGAGGCAGAGTTATAGTGGTTACAATGGCCAATAAATAATTTAAAATTTAACCTAATTAATATTTAAAAATGAATCAACACCCTATTTTTTCAGAACATCCAGGATTAATAATAGTATTTGCGGTCGCTGTAGTGATCATGTTATTATTAGATTTGGGAATTTTCAACAAGAAAAGTCATGTCGTGACCAATAAAGAAGCAGTGACCTGGTCATTAGTCTGGATAAGTTTAGCAATGATCTTTAGTGGTTTGATCTATCACTTTGCAGGGGCTGCCAAATTTTATGAGTTCCAGTCTGCATACTGGATTGAGAAAGCACTTTCTGTAGATAACCTTTTCGTATTCATATTAGTTTTTAAATTCTTTGATGTAGCCAATCAAAACAAGCATAAAGTTTTATTTTGGGGAATTATTGGAGCCTTAGTTTTAAGAGCTATTTTTATATTCTCAGGAGCATTCTTAATTGAATTGACTTACCTGAACAAACTGTTAAGTCTTGCCGGAATAGAAGGTTTCAAATATGATATTAATTTGATCATGACTGCTTTTGGATTATTCCTGGTTTATGCAGGGATCAAATCATGGTCTGCAGGTGACGAAGATGATGACGAAGATTATAACAATACAAGAGGAGCAAGATTAATCAGAAAGTTTTTCAGTGTTAGCGATAAATACGATGGAGATAAATTCTTTACATTCGAAAACGGAAAAAAATTAGCAACGCCACTTTTAGTAGTTGTAGCGGTAATTGAGTTTACAGATTTACTATTCGCAGTAGATTCTATTCCGGCAATTTTTGCTATTTCAAATGATCCGTTTATTCTTTATACTTCTAATATTTTTGCCATCTTAGGTTTAAGAGCTTTATTCTTTTTGTTGGATAATTTCATTCACCTATTCAGCAAATTACAATACGGATTGGCTATTATCCTTTCATTTATTGGGGTTAAAATGATTATTGCTCCATTTTATCATATCGATTCAATCTATTCATTGATCGTTATTGGAGGAATTTTGGTTATATCAGTACTTTGGTCAGTTTTATTACCGGAACCAAAAGAAGCAGAATAAAACAAAAGTTGTAGTACAATAGAAACGGGTGGAGAATCGAAATGATTTTCCATCCGTTTTTTTTATGATTATTGTTGACAGAATTAATAATATCGAAACTCAAAAAAGGGATTTATGGAGTAAAAACCGCCGTATCTATTTGTTTTTAAAACGACCGCCAAAACTTCAATTAATTATCATACTTTTGCACTTTCAAAAAGTAAAGTAAATAATGTACTTAAAACCTTTACTTCCTGTAATAATAGTCAAGAAATTATGCTTAATATACACAATCTTTCGGTTTCTTTTGGGGGAACATATTTATTTGAAGAAGTTACTTTTCGTTTAGGCGCCGGCGACCGTGTAGGTCTTGTGGGCAAAAACGGAGCAGGTAAATCGACAATGCTTAAAATGTTGGCAAGAGATTTTGCTCCTGATTCAGGAGTTATTTCTCAGGAGAAAGACATCCGAATGGGGTTTTTACGTCAGGATATTGATTTTGAACGTGGAAGAACAGTTTTAGAAGAAGCTTATGAAGCCTTTACTGAAATTAAAGTTGTAGAAAAAAAGCTGGCAGATATCAATCATCAGTTGGTGACCAGAACCGATTATGAAAGTGAAGAATATACCCAAATCATCGAAGACTTATCTGAGTATACACATCGTTTTGAGCTTTTAGGAGGTTATAATTATGTTGGGGATACAGAGAAAATTCTTTTAGGATTAGGTTTTAAAAGAGAAGTTTTCAATAACCAAACCGAAACTTTTTCAGGAGGCTGGAGAATGCGTATCGAATTGGCTAAACTATTATTACAGTCAAATGATGTATTGCTTCTGGATGAGCCCACGAATCACCTGGATATTGAGAGTATCATCTGGTTAGAGAGTTTCCTGCGTAATTATCCCGGAGTAGTTGTGATTGTATCACACGATAAAATGTTTTTGGATAATGTGACCAACCGTACAATCGAAATTTCATTAGGAAAAGCATACGATTTCAATAAACCTTATTCTCAATATTTAGAGCTTCGTCATGAAATTCGTGAAAAACAATTGGCAACTCAAAAGAATCAGGCTAAGAAAATTGAAGAAACAGAAAAATTAATCGAGAAATTCCGTGCAAAAGCCTCAAAAGCTTCAATGGCGCAATCGTTGATTAAAAAATTAGATAAAGTAGAAAGAATTGAAGTTGATGAAGATGATAATTCAGTAATGAATATTTCGTTTCCTGTTTCAAAAGAACCGGGAAAAGTAGTAGTCGAAGCTGAGCATGTTACAAAAGCTTACGGAGATAAGGTTATTTTAAAAGATATTGATTTATTGGTAGAACGCGGAAGCAAAATTGCTTTTGTGGGGCAAAATGGCCAGGGAAAATCTACTTTCATTAAAGCAATTGTAAACGAATTCGAATACGAGGGAAACATCAAATTAGGTCACAATGTACAATTGGGGTATTTTGCTCAAAATCAAGCGGAATATCTTGATGGCGAAATCACATTGTTACAAACGATGGAAGATGCTGCAACAGACACCAACCGATCTAAAGTTCGTGATATGCTGGGTTCATTTTTATTCCGTGGCGATGATGTCGAGAAAAAAGTAAAAGTACTTTCAGGAGGTGAGCGTAACCGTTTGGCACTTTGTAAATTGCTATTACAGCCTATTAACGTTTTGTTGATGGATGAGCCTACGAACCACTTAGATATTAAATCCAAGAACGTTCTTAAAGCTGCACTTCAAAAATTTGGAGGTACTTTATTATTGGTTTCTCACGACAGGGATTTTCTTCAGGGAATGTCAAATATCGTGTACGAATTCAAAGATCAAAAAATCAAAGAATATTTAGGGGATATCAATTATTTCTTAGAGCAGCGCAATCTTGAAAACATGCGTGAAGTTGAGAAAAAAGATGTTGCAAAAGCTGCCGCTCCAAAAGAAAGTAATAAAACATCCTACGAAGATCAGAAAAAAGGAAAAGCACTTCAAAACCGTTTGAGTAAAGTCGAAAGTCAAATCAAACAATTAGAAAAAGACATTCAGCACGACGATAAATTGCTGCTTTCTAATTATGACAAACATATCGAAGACGCTTCGTTTTTCACCGCATACAACAAAAAGAAAAAAGATCTGGATCAATTGCTTCTGGACTGGGAAATCGTTCAGGAAGAGATAGATAATTTTAATGCTTAATATTTGATTTAGGAGCTAATCCAGCTTTTCGTTTCAAGTCCTCACAAAAAAACGGCATTTCTAATGTTGCAAAAAGAGCTTCTTTCAGTCGCTTTTTTTCAACAGGAAATGCCATTTTTTTGCTTCGGGCTTTCCTCTTCAATCCGGGCTAAAAAATAAGGTTTTGAGTTTTTTTTTGTTTCAGGTTTAGTTTTTTGACTTTACTTAGAAATTAAATAAGCGGGATTTATGTTTATACGGAACTTCTGGTTCGATGTACTTCGTCTGTTGGCTATAGTTTTAGTCCCGATTCGTTTGAAATAAAAAAATAAGAATAAGAACATGCGAAAACCTCCTTTAAGATCCGCATCATCTGCGTGCCAAAAATGGTACTTTAGAGACATTTTCCCCGAAAATTTATGGAATAAGACCAATAGATTTTGAATGCATAATAGCTTCGCTACTGTCCTTATAGTAACAAACAGAAACTTCCAGGGTTTCCATGTTTTTTAAGATCTTTTTAGTGCTTTCTTTTTGATGTTTGCCGGTTTGCCTGATATAAACGGCTTTTACCGTTACAGGAAATATTTTGCAGATTCGTTCATATAAAATAGGATCATGTTGTGAATCATCGCCCAATAAAACGTATTTAAGATTAGGATAAAACTCTAAAACATGTTTTATTTTATCAAACTTATGGTCATGATTTCCGCGTCCGCTCATAAAAAAATCAGTAACGCCCCTTTTAATATCCTTGAGCAGAATAACAGCCCTTGGTAAATGATGGATTTTGGTAAACTTTACAATAAACCGGTACAGATTCCATTCGCTGCTTGAAACGTAAAAAAAGGCATTTTCTTCTTCTTTATTGTTTCGCCCTGCAGAGCTCAAAGCCTGATAATGCGGTACAACATCTTTAAAAACCTTACGGTCATTGACGTTTTTAAATAAAAGAATGTATATTTTTTTTAAGAAATTTTGAGTGTGCGAGATCAAAAAAGTATCGTCAATATCAGATATGATTCCAAGTTTTCCTTTATGAGGCCTGATAAAACTGCCTTTTGAAGTAATGGTTTCATTTTCGTCTTTTATACTTACCTCGTATTCCATCCATCCAAAGTGTGTTTCTTTTTCAAGCGGAATACAAAACTTAAAATAACCGTCATCTAATGTTTTGGTGTGAATCTCCTGATTGCCGCATTTTAAGTAAATGTCAAAATTTTCGAGTGTCTTTATTCTAAACTGATTGATAATAGAAGTCGCATTTTTAAAGTTTTTCTTCTGAAAATCATAATCATACGTTCTTTTAAAAACATGTCCCATTACAATTAATTCTTCTTCATTGGCATAACCCCGATATAATTGTAAAATTGGTTTCATTAATTGCGTATATTTATAGATGGATGCTGTAAATTAATTATTTTAATTGACTTTAAAAATAAAATTTTGAAAAAGAATATCATATTTGTTGTAAACCCTATTTCAGGAGATCTGGATAAATCAGATTTAATTGAGGCTGTACAGGAGTTTGCAACCACAAATCATTTTGCTTTGGAAGTTTATGAAACTACAGGTAAAAGCGATCAAAAAGCAATACAAACATTGTATAATCAACATAAGCCGGAACGTATTGTTGTTGCCGGTGGAGACGGAACCATAAAAATGGTTGCAGAAGCTGTGGAACAATTTGATGTAATAATAGGTGTTTTGCCTGCAGGTTCTGCAAATGGCTTATCTGTCGACCTGAACTTGCCTGCAACAATTGAAGAGAACCTGAAAATAGCCTTTCTGAATCATTATATCGAAATGGACATGATTTGCATCAACGGCAAGAAAAGCATTCATTTAAGTGATATAGGACTCAATGCAGATTTGGTTAAGAATTACGAACAAAGCGACGTAAGAGGAATCTGGGGTTATGCTTTGCAGGCATTTACCACCTTAAAAGAATCTAACGAACCCTTTGTCGCTACGATTTCTGCCAATAATAAAACGGTCGAACATACCGCACGAATGATTGTAATTGCAAATTCTCAAAAGTACGGAACCGGCGTTGTCATTAATCCGCATGGATTGATGAATGATGGTAAGTTTGAGCTGGTGATCCTGAAAAACCTGGATTTATTATTAATTGGAAAAATCATAACGGGCAATATGCCAATCGATTCTGATGACGTTGTAATTATTTCAACAGATAAAGCCGATATTACAACCGATTATCCGGTAAGTTTTCAAATTGACGGGGAATATTGCGGGGCCCAAAGTAATTTAGAAATACATATTTTGCATAAGCAGATGAAAATTGCTGTTCCGTAAAATGAAAATGAAATTAGTCAAAGTTTTTGCGATGTCTCCCCGATGGGACTGAAAACATGAATTTTATATTTCTAAACATATTGCACTTTTACGGAGTTGCTTTTAGAATTAGCCCGGAAGGGTGCAATATGTATAAAAAATTACATCACAATAGGGTATAGCTCCAGAGAAGCGATATTGATTTTAATTATTGGTCAGAGTTATTATTTAAATGGATTACGTTCCTGCCAATCTGTTTTTGGTTCCAGATAATTAAAGAAACGGGCAATATTATGATTGATCAAAGCATTGCTGTGGGTAATTAAACCGTACATTTTTACAGGTTTTGCTCCAACAGAACTTTTGATTTCAAGAGCAGTTCTGGCAAAAACAATTTCGGTAAAACCCTGATTGATCGAGTAGGCAATCATGTCGTACAACATGTTGAGGTATAACATTTTCTCGCGTTGGATTGTTTCGTCGTAACCCAGAAAATAGGTGTCCATTACATTTCCGTTTTTAATCAGCGTATTAAATCCAATTAGTTTTTCATCTAAAAAATATCCATAAAAAAGAAAGTCATCTTTCATGATTTCTTTAAAAAAACTAAAATGATTTCTGGCCAGGAAAAAAGTGTTAAACGGCGCATTTTTAGCCACATGAAAATATAAATCATAAATAACATCTTCGTACTGCTTAATATCAGACAAAGACATTTTTTGTTTTTCGATTCCGTCAGATTTTTTTCGGGCACGCTTGTACTGATCCCGGTATTTTTTTGATAAAGCATCAATATAATCCTGTTCAGATTTCCAGTTTTCATTGATTTCAAAAATCATATTGGGTTGGGTCGAGAACGTATAATTGTTTTTGAACTCAGCCTGCAAAGGTTCAATTTCTTTTGCAGTAAAATCTTTTATGCTGGTAATGTGAACCTTTTTCCCCATCGCTTTCAAATCTTTTTTAAGCTGGTTAATGGCTTTATGAAGTGTTTTGATGGCTTTTGAATCCTTTATATTTTCATCAAAAGCAAAGGCATTTTGTCCCGTAAGCATATTGTTGCCAATAAACAATACGTGTGAAGCAAAGTTTTTAAGCGCAAAATTACGAACAGAAGTTTTTAAGCACTGGTCGCGTTCGCCAAAAGATTCCAGTTTTTCGGCAAATAAAAATTGTGTTAAAACAATCCCGACAAGTTTTTCTTCGCTAAAAATTCCAATAAAATGACAAACCATATTTACGGGAGAAGAATTCTCCAGTACTTCCAGGTATTCACGCGTCAAAAAAATGTTATTTACAGCCAGTGAGTTCCATTCTAAAGGTAGTAATGATGCGCTGTTGTAAATTTGAAAAGAATATGTTGTAGTCAAGAGTGTGAGCTAATTTTTTCAAAATTAGATAATATTTGCAAGAACTTGGTTCCTTTAAGTTATTATTAAGAAAAACCCGTTTGCGTTTCTATTTCAAACGGGTTTAATAGTGATAATTTATGCAAATGCACAGATGATGCCGCCCATTAAAGTGAGTGAAAGCGCCCAGAAACCCGCATGAACAAAAATATATTTCCACGACTTTCTTTCAAATAATCCGTTAATGCCGATGACTGGAAGTGCAAAAAATAAACCCGACATAAAACCATGAAGTGCGCCATGTTTAAAAGTGCGGTAATGGGTTCCGTAATCAGCCATAAAAGCATGAAAAGAGGGTTTTGCGCTGGCAATTAAAGGAGGGCCGCCAACCATGCCCACTGCACCGGATTGATGAATAGTAAGCCACATTAAGGTCATTGCAATCATAACAGAGAAAAGGTAAGTAAACCCAAATATTTTGAGCATGTTGCCTTTTCTAAGATCATCTTGTGTAAAATTATTTTCTTTCATCCAGACTGTTCCAAAAACTTTTGGATGATACCAGACAAAGCCTACCGCCAAAGTTACAATGGCAGCAACGAGGAATGTAAAATAGTTAATTTGCATAATATTAGGTTTTTATAATTAGTTGTCTCAAAATTAATCAAAAAAGAATAATGTTTCTCTTGTTTTAAAAAGTAGTAAAAATAATACGTTTCAGGTATTTATCAACACTTTATCGACACAACGTGCATTATATGGAGTAATTATCTAATTTTAGCCAGATACAACGTAGTTACTAAATTTTATGAAAAGCCTCCTGACTCTTTTTTTAGCACTGGGTTTTTCTCTTAATATTTTTGCAGATATTGTTTCAGATCAGGAGAAAGACGCGCTAATACAATTAAACCATGCGACCAATGGAACACAATGGAAAATAAAATGGGATCTGTCGCTTTCGATAGCAACCTGGTACGGGGTCCAGATTGAAAATGGTAAAGTCATTGCGCTCAATTTAGCAGATAATAACCTGCAAGGAGAATTACCGGCCGATTTTTTTAGTTTGACTCGTTTAGTGAAGCTGGATTTGCATAAAAACAAGTTACAGGGCCAATTGCCTAAAGCTATTTATAATTTAAAAGAACTTCGGTTTTTAGATTTTTCTTCTAATAAATTCTCCGGCGAATTGCCATCAGAAATGGATAAATTAGGTAAGCTTGAGGTACTTTCGTTATTTAATAATGAAATTGAAGGGCATTTGCCTGATTCCCTGTATAAGATTAGGACTATGCGTGTTTTGCTTTTAAATAACAATAAATTATCAGGTACTCTGAGTAAAGAAATACTAAACTTTGATGTATTGGAGAACCTGAGTTTGTTTGGTAATAATTTTGAAGGTGAAATTCCAACTGAGATAGAACAACTACATCATTTGTCAGAATTAAATCTTTCGTACAATAAATTTAGCGGAAGTGTTGCTAAAAACTTAATCTTACTGGACTCATTAAATATGACTATGCTGAATGAAAAAGGAGCTCCTTTTTTATTAGAGGAGAAGACAGAAAAAGAAACGACAAGTGTTGCCCCAAATTAACCGTGCTTATGAATGAATTTTACAATCATTGAAAAAGTTAATTAAATATATTTAGTGAATGCTTTAAAAACCGTAATTCATTAGGGTTTTTTTACGTCCTGATTTTGTCATTTTTCCCAATAAAAAAAATAATATACAATTAAGATTGTATTTTTTAAGAATTTGCTTTTTTTTCATAACTTTAATTCATCAATTTGCATTGTGAAATTAAATCATAAAAATATTCTAACCTTTAATAATAAAATTATGGTAGTACAGTATCAGAGTGAACAACACGGAAAATCGACAACATTTACAATAAGAATTATAGGGAACAATTTGTCTAAAAGCAGTTCGAATTATCAAATTGATTTATTGGCAGGAGATAAGCCATTGCCACTATTTACAACCTCAATTCATCAAAGTTTATCAAATTGTCTAAAAGAGATTTATTTGTTTAGAAAACATAACGGAATCAAATTCAATGCTGCTACAGAAAAGGTAGCGCCACTTTTAGTGCCTTATGATTTGGTGTTATACAATTACAATAAAGGAGCTTTGTTTATGGCTTAAACTTATTAGTTTGATTAAAACAAAAAAGACTGTTCAATTGAGCAGTCTTTTTTATTGCATATTTTATAGGTTTGATTTCATATCGAACGGAAATATCGACAAAATAGTTTATCAAAGTATTGCTTGAATCTATCTTTAGACTAAACTTATCAAATTCTTTATGTAACAGATCATTTTAATACTTCTCTGCTTTCTATTAATTTTCGCAGAAATCGAATCTCATCTTTTAATGTTTCTATATATTCTTTATTTATTTCAAGATTTTCAGAATGCTTTTCATCTTTTACTTTTAAAATACTTTCGTCTATTAAATCAGAAACAGAGGTATTTAATATTTTAGCAATATTAATTAATCGATTAATACTAATTTGTGCACCTTCCTTTTCTAATCTTGCATAGGATGGCTGAGTTAAACCCAGTTCAGTTGCCATGTTTTCCTGAGAAAAACCTTTTTCGATTCTTATTCTTTTAATTCTGATCCCAATTTTATTCATATTTTCTATAAAAATAGGTGTGAATATAATAAATTACTTATAAATTAAGAATAGTTCTGTTTATTTTTTTTTATAATATTGGGCTAAATATCTTACGAACGAATAAATTCAAGATAAATCAAGTGCACGTGATTTATAGATTGAATAAATAAGATTAGTCAGATGTTTTATAATTACAAAAAAACCTAATATTAAAATTATTATGAAAAAATTAAATTTAAAGAAAAAGGTTATCACTGTTTTGACAGATCGCGAAATGCAGTCTATCAATGGTGGAGCTGGTACGACATCTTATTCAGGATGTTCCGGATTTGCATGTTGTAGCCAAAAACCATGCGTTCCCGCATCCGAAGGAGCTGGTGTTACCTGTTTAATGAATGATGCTTGTAATCCTCCGGTACTTGTTGAAGAGCCAGTTCCGTTTCCAGGTGGAGATACAGGATTAAAACCATTTCCAGGATTATAGTATAACAAAAAACTAATTTAAAAATCATTATGAAAAAATTAAATTTAAAGAAAAAAGTTATTACTGTCTTAACAGATAGTCAAATGCAGTCTATCAACGGAGGAGCAGGTACAACGTCATATTCAGGTTGTTCCGGATTTGCATGCTGCAGTCAGAAACCGTGTGTTCCTGCATCTGAGGGAGCCGGAATTACTTGTTTAATGAATAGCGATTGTGGACCTATTGAAATTCCGCCATTTATTGGGGCAGATCCGGTAGTTCCACCACGTGTTCCCAGAGACATTTAAAAAAAGTACAATCAACAACTAGGTCGATTAATTTCGGCCTTTTTATCTAATTTATGGAATTAAAAAAAAGAGTTGAAAAGGAGCTTAATGAAATTCTAATCTTTATACAGGATTGGGACAATTTGAATGCTTCAAGAAATGCGGATCATTTAGGTTTATTTTCAGGATTAACAGGCATTCTTATGGTGCTGTTGGACTGCCATATAAGTAATCCTGATTTAGTAAGTAAAGATAAAATTATAGATTATCTATTAAAAACTTTTGACATTATAGACAAGAACAGTATAATAATGTCTACTTACTGTGATGGGATAGCAGGATATGGCTTCTTTTTAATGAAATTAAACCAAAGTAATACACTCGAACAAGACAATGATGATGACAATGAAATCAGAACACAAATTGATGAAATCTTAACTCAGACAGATGAGGTTTTAGAGGAGCAAATAGGCATTTTTATATCACATGATAATTGTGATATGCTACATGGTTTGGTAGGTTTAGGCATTTATTTTTTAGAGCGAAATAATTTTGAACAGGTGAATAGAATAATTACTTATTTAAAAGAGACTAGTTTTAGAAAAGGAAATCAGGTCTATTGGAAAAAATATGATAAATACAGAAACTATACAACTGTAATTGATATGGGGACTGCGCATGGTAATGCATCAATCATGTTTTTCTTATCAAAGGCAATTTCAAAACAAGCAACTGACCAAAATGTTACGGAGCTAATAAAAGGAAATATTCATTTTTATCTTCAAAATGAACAAATCTTCGATGAAGATATAAATACTTTTTTCCCAACTTTTATAAAGGCCGAAGATTTTGATCAAAATATTTTAAAAAAAGAAAATTCAAGATTAGCATGGTGCTATGGAGATCTTGGAGCATTGTATACCATGTTGATCACGGCTGTTCAGGTTGATGATGCTGAACTCTATACTATTATTGTGAGTAAATTAAGGCACGTTGCAAAACGCAAATTTGAAACAGAGGGGTTTACTATTGATGCTGGATTTTGTCATGGAACAAGTGGAATTTCAATGATTTTTGAAAACATCTATGATATTACCGGAGAAAAAGAATTCTCTGAAGCGGCTCATTATTGGATTGAAGAAACGTTAAAACATAAGTATAGTTCTGAAATAAGAATAGAAAAAATAGGATACAGCTTTTTAATAAAAGATACTGAAAATGAGCAAAATTTTTCTTTGTTAGAAGGATTAACAGGAGTGCTGTGCAGTTATAAACACTTTTTATTCAAAAATTCCTTAACTCAGGAATCTTTATTATTAAAATTTTAAATATGCAAAAAAGATATTTCTTCAAAATGAAGAACAATTTAATTTTGTGTTTCATTTTTTTTTCAACAATTGCTAATTCACAAATAAATATCAATCAGTCAGAAAAATACAAACAAGCCGGATTAGTCTGGGGATTATTAAAATATCACCATCCTGAAATTAGTAAAGGTAAATATAATTGGGATTTAGAGTTTATAAAATTGTGTGGAACAATAGAGAATATAGCCACTCAGGAGCAGCTGAATGATGTGTTATTAAGCTTTGTTACCCGTTTTAAAGGGAATATCTCAAAAAAAAATAAAACAAAATCCAATCCCAATCTTTTTCTTAAAAACGTAGATTATTCCTGGATCGATACTGATGTTTTTGGAGAAGGTCTAACTACTGAACTTTCAGCTATAAAAGATAATACTACTATTGGGGACTATTATGCTGCAAGTGATAAGTTTTCTAAAATAGTGTCGTTTAAAAATGAGAAGGGAGTTAATACATTTAATTCTTCAGAAAAAAGCCATCGATTATTGGTACTTTATAGTTTTTGGAATGTAATCCAGTATTGGAATGTCAACAAATACCTTACAGACGAAAAGTGGATTAATGTTCTGAATGTTTTAAGTGATGATTTTATAAAAAGTAAAACTGCTTTAGAATTTGAAATTGCTAAATCAAAATTGATAACAAAAATCAATGATTCACACGCATTTTATTGTAGTCAGATAGTTAATGATTCATTGTTGAGGTATAAACCAGCGTTTTCGGTTAAAAGAGTTAATGATTCCCTAGTGGTAGATGGCTTAATCAATAAACAACTCTGCGTAAAGGATAACATTGAACTTGGTGATGTTGTAACTAAGATAAACAATAAAACTGTTTTAGATCTACAGCAGGAAAAACTGGGGCCATTATTATCCGTATCCAATATTAATTTTTTTAAGAAATGGGGGAGATGGCTTTTATTTAGTAAAAATGACACTATCGAAATTGAAGTTCTCAAAAAAGATGGAACAGCATTAAAAAAATATGTACATCTCTATGATAAATATCAAAGCTCTGAACCGAGTTTTTTAAATAAAAAACAAACCGATAAATGGAATTTTATAAAACCCAATATTGCGTATATCAATCTTAGTGAAATAACAAGTAAAGAGTTAAGTGTTGTTTTTAAAGAGATATCTAGTACAAAAGGCTTAATACTGGATCTTAGAAATTACCCTAAGTTTATTACAGAAAAAGATATCCCTGAGTTTATTTATCCACAAAAAAAAGAATTTGTAAAAGTTTTATTTCCGTTACAAAACAGTCCGTCTTTAGGAGAATATAATGGCAGTGCTCCCCTAAAAATAATATCGGACCCCTTTAAAGCCGGAAAAGAAAACCCGGATTACTATAAAGGGAAGGTTGTATTATTAGTTAATCATTTTACCCAAAGTAAAGCTGAATATATTGGCATGGCAATTCAACAGGCTCCAAATTGTATTACGATAGGAGAACAAACTGCCGGCTCAGTAATGAATATTGTCAGCTTTATGATGCCTGATACAACAGAGGTTAACTTCACTGCTTTGGGCGCTTTTTATCCTAATGGAAAAGAAGTTCAAAGAAACGGCTTGCATATTGACCATTTAATTCAGGAAAGCGCAAAAAAATATGATTATGAATTGTATATAAAGCAAGCGGTTAGAATAATTGAAAATAATAACAATTAAAAAAAATGTATAAAATATTCAATAAATATATATTGAGAACCCCACTGCTTTCTGTAGATTATTTCTTTAAAATAACAAAAAACGAAAATATCACAGAGGAAGAAATTTTAGCTGAATTTTCAAATCCTGCTATAGCAGAAGCAATTTATTTAGCTTCCCCCATCTTATATAAAGAGCTTAAGAAATTAGCAAAAAATGAAATAAACAGCACGAGGGAAAAAGAGAAGATTCAAAACTCTTTTTTAAAATATTTATCAAGAATTTCGTCAAGATCTACCCCATTTGGACTTTTTGCAGGAAGTAGTCTTGGAGAAATTAACGATAATAGTGATTCTATTATCCTTGATAAGCAAAATAGCAGACATACCCGCCTTGATATGGATTTAACCGGTTTGCTGTTTAAAAAAATTGAAAGTGATCCAGAAATAAAAAAACAATTAATTTATTTCCCAAATACCAGTTTATATAATGCATCAGGACAACTGAGGTATATTGAGAGCCATTACAATAGTAAAGGATCTTTAATTCACCAGATCGTAGAGATAGAAAATTCTGAATATTTAGAAATTATTTTAAATGCAGCTCGAAGCGGAATTACTATAGAAAATCTGGTAAATAAAATTAGAGGCGAAGACATTAGTACTGAAGAAGCTTTAGAATTTATCTATGAAATAATTGAAAATCAAATTTTAATAAGCGAGATACAACAAACCGTGTCGGGAGATGAAAATATGGATCAATTACTTCATGTTCTGGATAAACTTGAAAATGTAGAAGAGTTAAAAAATAAATTGACGACTATTAAAAATGAGCTTGTTCAGATAGATTTGAAAATTGGAAATAGTTCAGATCCTTACATTGAGATAATAAAAGTCTTAGAATCCCTGGATATTGTACTCAATGAAAAACATATTTTTCAAACAGATTTAATTCTTAATACAAAAGAGAATGTTTTAAATTCAGAGATCAAGCCAAAAATTTTAAAGGCACTTCAGTTTCTCAATAAGATTTCTTTAAATGGTAAAAATTCAAGTTTAGGAGAGTTCAAAACCAAATTTTTTGAAAGATACGAAAGCAGGGAAATGCCGTTATCTTTGGTTTTAGACGAAGAAGTGGGTATTGGATATCCGGTCAAATCCAGCAACGGAGATAGTAACTCTTTAATTGATGATGTTTTTCTTACGAATAAAACCAAACCGACTGTAAAAATCAAGAATGTCTCATGGTCTGATTTGGATAGTATTTTATTAAAAAAGGTAATTCAGTCAGTTCAGGACAAAAGCAAAGTAATTCAGCTTTACGACGAAGAATTTAGCAACTTCACAAGCAATTGGGATGATCTGTCAACGACTTTTTCGACAATATCACAAATTGTCTTTATAGATGGTAAAATGCAAATTTTAATGGATGCCTGTATCGCATCGAGTGCAGGAAATTTATTAGGTCGGTTTTGTCATGGAGATTCCCAGATTAATGAGTTTATAAATGAAATTATCACTTTTGAAGAAAACAGTAATAGAGATAAAATAATAGCAGAGATAGTTCATTTGCCGGAGAATCGTATTGGAAATATTTTATTACGTCCTTCTTTTAGAAAATACGAGATTCCCTATTTGTCAAAATCATTAAAGTCAGATACTAATCAAATATCAGTAAATGATATTCTAATTTCGATTAGAAATAATAAAATCATTCTTACATCAAAAAAAAATGGTCAGGAAATTTTACCAAGATTAACAACTGCTCATAATTATTCAAACAGTAGTTTGCCAATGTACCGTTTTCTATGTGACATGCAGTTTAATGAAAATAGAAATTATTTAAGATTTGATTGGGGAGTTCTGCTAAATGAACTTCTTTTCTTACCTAGAATTACTTATGATGATATTATTCTTTCTACAGCCAAATGGAAAATAGAAACTAAAGAATTAAAGGAGATTATGAAACTTTCAAATGAAAAGGATATAATCAAAGAAATTGAGCTATTGTGCAAAGAAAAGAATTTAAATCAATTTATGTATTTGGTTGATGGTGACAATAAGCTTCTTTTAAATTTAAAAAACAGTGCAGCCCTGAAAATGCTTTTTTCTGAAATTAAAAATAAACACTGGATAATTCTTGAAGAGTTTTTATTTAACCAATCAGCTATTTGCTCTGATGAAGATGGCAAAAGATATGTAAACGAGATGATTTTTTCTTTTTACAAGGATGTAAAATAATATAAAAAATGAATACACATATACAAAGAAGTTTTATTATTGGGGAGGAATGGATTTATTATAAGATATATCTGGGGGTTAAAACTGCAGACTTAATTTTAATAAATAATCTTAAATCAGTACTTGAAAAACTAGTTGCCTCTTATAATGTTGATCAATGGTTTTTTATCAGATACTCTGATCCCGATTTTCATTTGAGATTGAGAATACATATGAGTAATCCGGATCAGTTGATTCATATTCTGAATTTGGTAAACAAAGAATTAAAAGAGTTAAAAGAGAAAGGGCTTATTTGGAAAGTTCAAATGGATACCTATGATCGGGAACTTGAGCGATATGGTGCTCCAATAATGGAACAGTCTGAACGTTTATTTTATTATGACAGTCTAATGATTATAAATGCCTTAGATGTTCTTGAAGAAGATGAAAATTCAAACTTAAAATGGTTATGGGGACTTAAAATTGTTGATAAGTTTATGGATGATTTTGGGCTATCAATTCAGGAAAAGAAAAATTTAATGGAAGATTTAACAGCGTCATTTGGTCAGGAGTTTGGAGTGGGGAACACAGCAAAAAAACAAATAAATCCAAAATACATACAATTTAAAAAAGAAATTGATTCTGTTATTAATAGTGCAGCGAATGATTATTTGTTTCTTCTGCTTGAAAATAAATCGTCTTCAATAAAAGGCATAGCAAAAGTAATTACACAAAAAAGCCATGATTCTGCTTATAATATTAATTATATAATCTCGAGCCATATCCATATGACT
This sequence comes from Flavobacterium sp. FlaQc-48, assembly GCF_044007335.1. NCBI lineage: Bacteria > Pseudomonadati > Bacteroidota > Flavobacteriia > Flavobacteriales > Flavobacteriaceae > Flavobacterium > Flavobacterium sp. FlaQc-48. The sequence goes on from NZ_JBIPCR010000026.1 coordinate 63,846, forward strand.
ATGAATCGTTTATTCAGAACAAAGAACAGAAAAAATGAATTTGTTAGTTACACTATGTTATTGTTATATTATGAATCAAAAATAGCAAGAATTAAATATGATAAAAATACCATCTAAAGTTTGAAGTTAATGGATTGGGATTCTATGAAATGTTTTGATAGTTTTTGACTTTATGCGTTTTATAAAATACTATAAATCAAGAGTAATGCATCAATATGGGCTTAATTTAGTCTCAAACCGACTGTAGTACCAGAACGTTAGCCAGCATTATAAAAAAAACACTAATGAAAATATATCTTGGCTTGATTTTATTATTATTTCTTTCCTGTAATAATAAACAAAAACAATTAGAAAAAGCACTTTTAGAAAAAGAAGGACCGGTTGAACCGGACTACTTTCATGTAACGGTCCAAAGTTCTGATAAGAGTTATGGCTTTACTGAATCAAATCCAATTAAGGTGGGAGGTAGGTCCGAAAAGACTGGGCCAAAAAATGAACGAAGATTTTTGAGTGCATTGAAAGGGCCAAATGGCCAAACACTCAGATTTTATAGACAAGGAAGCTGTTGCCTTTTTGAAACTCCAAATGTAGAAAAAGGACTCAAGGGCTCACTTGATATCTATAAAGTATATTGGGAAGATATCACAGATACTCTAAAGATTTATATCAATATGTACGATAAAGACAGTTTAATGATTCCCTCAGGTTTGACTTCAAAAAACTAGCCACACTACAACGTTGACTAACAGCGGTTTTAAGCAATTGTCGCGGGTGGCGAGAGCATCCTGTTCGTGAACATTATTTCAAGGTAGTCCAAAAACGAAAAAAGCTTCAGATTTCTCTGAAGCTTTGTCTTAGTAGCGGGAACAGGACTCGAACCTGTGACCTTCGGGTTATGAGCCCGACGAGCTGCCTACTGCTCTATCCCGCGATGTTTCGGGTGCAAAGATAAGCACTAAATACGGTTATGCAAAGAAATTTGCCAATTATTTTTAAATCTTATGTTTTTATTGGCAAATCGTTAATTGACAGTGATTTAAAATGTCTAAAATGTGAGATCTATATTTTGTATTCCAGTAATTTGATATAAGGATCCCCTTTTAGGCCTAATAAATGAGCAAAAGCGGGTTCGGTTTTGTAGCCGTTTTGTTTGAGTTTGATGATTTCTAATCTAAAACTTTCGCCTTTTGCTTGTAGGATTTCATATTCTTTAATCAGGTGTTTGTACCCATTTTGATTTCTGGTGGGAGTATTTTGTCCAAAAATCTCAATTTCAAAACCATCGATTTTAAAGTTTGCAATAACCGATTCCTGTTTGTTAATTTGTGTTGCTCTACTGCTGAAATCTACTTCACCTTCAAAAAGCAAGTGTAGCTTTTCAATAAAATCAGTTTTGTTTTTCCAATAACAAATAATATCCAAGTCGCTGTTTTCAATATTAATATTGATCGGAATTGTGCCAACCAAAATAGGCTCAAACTCCGCAAGATTCGATAATACCCTATTTTGAGTTAAGGTTTCAAAAGCCTGAATTTGAGTTGGATTTCCACTTCTTAGATATTCAATAGCGCAAAAATCTATCATTATGTTTTATTTATTATAATTTTTTTCTTCTTTGATTTCGGCTTCGATTTTTTTATTGATGTTGACTTTAGCATTTGTAAAAACAAAAATGGTGGTTTTGTATTCCCGCGCATAAGTATTCGTTATTTCGCCAGCAATGGCTGAAGTTTGAAAGTAAGGACCTGTTTCCTGAAGTTCAGTACTTTTGCCTTCATAAGTTTTAATTCTGATGAGATTTTTATAGTACACATCAAGATTGAACCAATTGACATAATCGGCATTGAATGAAACAGCTTTTATTCCTTTTTTGGTGTAATAATTTATGGCTCCGGCTTGTCCGTAATTGTCACAAAGAACAAGCGTTTCTCTTTTATTTGGAAGTAAAGCATAAACAGAATCTGTTTTTCGGGCGAGTTCTTTCCAGCCCAGCATATCGGCAAAATCTTGTGGTAAATCATGATCCTTTCCGTCTTCCCAGCGCAGCATTCCCATTTTTTTGTATTTCTCCGGATTTTTTGCGATATATTCCGGACTTTTATTTGGAAAAGCTAGGTTGTACATGGGAATAAAAAACAGTAGCGGAATAATGATGAAGACAGGTTTTAAATAATGTCTCCAACCGGTATTTAGAATTTGCGAAAGAAAAACAGCGCCAAAAGCAATATAAACAGGATATAAACCAATAGCATAATAAGCTTTTGCTTTGAAATAAATAAATACAGCAAGCGTAAAAATGATGTTGGCAAAAAAGAATTTGTATTTAGCAAAAGACTTATAAAATAACAAGGCATAAAGTGCTGCCAGTATAACCAAGAATGAGCCTATAAAAAATAATAACTGTTCTTTTAAAAAATCAATCCGGTCAACGTTTACCAGTTGTGTTTCTGCCAATTCTTTCATGTGGTGTACAATGGGGAATTGATTCCTGTATTGCCATAAAAGATTGGGTAAGATAAGAGCTAAACCTAAAATCAGGGCCAAATAAAGCTTTTTTTGTGTTAATATATGTCTTTGCTTTGATAACAACAGAGCAGGCAAGAGGCCAATAAGGAGAAAAATAATATTGTATTTATTAAGAAATCCCAATGAAAATACAATAGCACCAATAAAGGCCCATTTTGGTTTTTCTGTGGTAACATATTGAATGATGACGTAGTAAAAGGCTGTCCAGCACAGCACATCTAAAGAATTGGGCTGATACAGTGTGTTAAGTCGCAACAATGATGAAAACAAAATGCAGGTCGCTCCTAATACTAAAGCATATAAATTACCTTTTAAGAGTTCGATAGTTTTCCAGACAACTACAAGTGTCAGAGCGCCAAAAAGGGCAGGGAAGAACTTAACCCAGAAAACAGCATTGCCTAATAAAAATATAATGTAAGAAATCCAGGAGGTTACGGGCGGAACGGATAAATATCCCCAGGCCAAATGATGTGCCTGATCGAGATGCAGGTATTCGTCGCGTTGCAAATCGTATTCATGACTGATTAATAGATATTGTAAAACAAATTTTAGAAAAATAAAACCAATTAGAATTATCGTTTTTCTGGTCATATAGATTTTGGTTTAGAAGCAAACGATTTTATTTCAGTTAAATAAAATACGCAACGAATATAATTTTATCTGTTTAGGCTTTGTAATAATCCTCAAGTAATAATTGACATTGCCTATTTAAAGCATATGCTGGTTCTATAGAAAAATCTATTTTTTGAGTTTTTGAAACGATATTTGTCAGGATTTTTTTTATTTTTTCATCTTTATTTTCCAAACGTTCCCAATTAGATAAGCTAATATATTTAAAATAGGTGTAAAAATGATTATATAATAAAGAAAGATCGATATCCAGGTCAGCATCTGTAAAATTTCCGTCAAATCTGACAATGCTTTTAATAGGATTGTATAATATAAATCCACAGTGTGAATTGTTTTGGAATAATAAATCTAAACGGTCATGAATAGAAATACGCAAACAATTATAGGTATTAATAACATCTTTTGACAAGCATAATAAATGACCGCATGTGGGATTTAAGTATCTGCAATCTGAAGAAGAGATAGTGAAAAAGTTTTGAGGTTGCAATAAAAAGGGAAGTCCTGTAATCTTTGGAACTTTAAGCCATTCCTGAAGCAATAGTTTTCCATCGAAATTTTCTTCCGGAACAGAAAGAAATATATCCGATAGAATTAATTCTTGATTGTTGAATACAAAACCTTCATCTCCTAAATAGTGATTACTTCCACAGAAATTATTTTGTATAGTATTGTGTAAGTTGTCAGCATCTAAATTTTTAGCAATGCATATTTCTGTAAAGGACCAATATATTTTAGCATCTAAATTCCTTTCTTGCTTTATTTTTATTGGAATTTTTTCTCCATTTGCATTCAAATATAAAATTACATTGGTCGGCATAATTTCCTTTTTTTATGAGTTATAATAGTTTGAAAATATATTTGAAAAAGCGTTTTGTAAAATATTTCCAAATTTAAGACACTTTATTTTAGTTAGGAAATTTCTTCTGTAATATTATATTGTTGCAATATAAATGAAGTGTATGAAAAGCAAAAAGCTCCAGATTTCTCTGAAGCTATTGGTATTAAAAATTCAATCTTGTAAATGAATTTCCTCTTTTTGGAATCTTAAAAAATTATTCCTCTGATGCGGTTTCAAATTCCATGTGATCCACTTTTTCTGCCTCTACCGGTTTAGAAGCTTTCAGTTTATTGAATCTTTCTAATTGTTCCATTTCACCTTCTTCACCACTGAAGTAAGGGAAAACGTCCATAATTGGAGATTCAGATACTGCCGGGATCGAATATTCTCCCATTGTGCTTTGCATCACGTGAAGTGTATTATCGTACGCTTCTCTGACATCATTTGCCTGTACTAACAAATACATATTCGATTTTCTTTCTTTACCGCTTTCTTCGTCATAAGCCATCAAAGAAACTTTTGATTTGAACCAGCGGTCTGCATTTTCAAAAGGATGAATTTCAGCATAATTGGCCACTTTAATATTGGTGATTTTAAATTCTTCACTAATATAAGCAGCCATCTCTTCATTAATTCTTTTTTCGGCTTCTGTATAAGATAAAGCATCAACCAAATAAGGTTCAGTTAGAACTTTTTGTCCGCCCGTTTCATCTGTTTTTCTATATTTTACTTTGCATTCGTACCAAGTTGCGCTCATCTCTTATAATTTTTTAAGGATGCCAAAGATAGATTTTACACGAAAATAAATTGGAAATTCCTGAAATAGATATTCACAATTTCGATTGCAATGTTGTAAGTTCTTAGTTTCTAGTGCTTAATAAGTAGAGATTGTTCTAATGCTGGTTTTAATTAATGCGAATCCTTTGACATGCTTAAATTGAATATCTTTTGGCTCATGTTGCGTATTTTCGCTGACCAGTTTTATCCAGTCTTCTCCCTTTTTGGATTTTTGAATCCATTTAATCATCAGGAATTCTTCAAGATCATCCGTAGAGAAAGAAACCAAATACATTTCACCCCAAAAAATATTGTCGATTATATTGCTCATTTTCTTAAACAAGATGGTATCTCCGCTTTTTAAAATTGGATACATGCTGTCTCCGCTTACATAAATGGCACCGTCACAATTTTGTAAATTAGGTACCGATATGTAATCAATAGGTTCCTGTTCTGATGCTCCAAATAAAGAAATAATTCCTTCAGGCGTTTGTACATCGTATAACGGTACCGGTTTTTTGATTCTTTTGGTGTAGATAACTCCCGGGTCTTCAATCCAGTGAAGTGTAGACTCATCTTCAGAATAAGCTTTTGGGGCAGTCATATACCCTTTTCCTGTCAGGAGCCATTCCGGATTAATATCAGGGTAGATAGTGAGGATATGCTCTAGTTTGGATACGCCAATGTCTTTTACTTTATCTAAGAAGCCATTAGAAAGCCCGGTTTCAATATAAAATCTCCTTCTATTAATTCCTTTATAATCAATGATTTGTAGTATTCTTTCGGTAATCATTTTAAAATTTTATAGATTATTTCCTATTTTTGTGATGAAATATCACTTTTACTCGCTATATTTGTAAATAAAAAGATACAAAACTAACAAAAAGCAAACGTACGAAAAAAAATACAAAAATATACTTATGACCTGAAATATCATTAAAATCAGGTCAAAAACTGCTATGACTATTCGGGAATAGCAGGAAAATTAAGATAATTATAAAATTGGATTGATAAAAAAAATCAGATTTCACATGTATATAAATAATAGGGATTACCTACTTCAATTAGCACCCGGAACTCCTCATTATGATCGACTGGAAAAAGCAATTAATGACCTGCTTTATTTTGTTGAAGCAGGAGCCGTTTATGTATCGTTTAATGATGTTACTAATGTGGTGGTGACTTTTATACTGAAAGAGGATTGTAGTCAGGATGGTGATATGTTAGCTGAAACGCTGCATAAACGGATAGAGATATATCCTGATTTTATCTTTAAGTTTATCAATTCAAATTGGGCAACTTATGGTTTTAGAAAAAAGAAACCTTATTTTATTCAGCATTGTACCCTTAAAGAATTGGTTTATTTTGATTCAGATTCTAAACTATTTTATCCCGATAAAAATATCTCAAAACAACTGATAAAAAAGGCGAAAAAAAGATTTTGTATTGATTTTGAAGCAGCAGTAGTATCTTTTAGGAATATTTCTGTGTATTCGAGAAATAGTAAAACTATAGAAGCGGCTTTTGCTTTGCATCAAACCTTACGGTATGTTTATATCTGTGCTTCAGAATTCCTGACTCCTCAATTTATTAGTTCGACTTGCTTATTAATGCATTATGACTATTTAATTGATTTTGCACCCTCATTAAAAAAAATAATTAATATAGATATTGAGGCTGATAAAGAAATTCTGGTCCTGTTGAATGCTGCTTACACCTGTACTTTACAAAACCAAATTATGAAGGATATTGACACTGCATTTGTTGCCAGAGCAAAAGTAAAAGTAGAGTTAATGCAAAAGGAAATCAACAGGCTTTTTACGGAATATACAAAGTTATGTGTTGAAAAATCCAGAGAGCTGGCTCATCAAAATTTTATTGGAAAATCTATTTTTAATGATAAAATCCGGTCCAATTACATTATTGAGAATGCATTGGCTAAAATTAGTACTGCACTGACGGAGGCTTTCAGTATACGAACAATTTATTGTTTTGGCTATGCTACAATTCATACCCAAGTGTCCCATGCAAAAAATAGCAACTACTCTAAAAACCTTCCCGAATATCATTTTTATTTATTGGTTGTAAATTTGGAGTCTCAGGCAAATGCAATATCATCAATGCAGAATTTGATAAGAACCAGATTTGAAGGGAAATATAAGGTAACAGTACTAAATCACAGCTCGAACTATGTGCGTAAAAAAAATCAAAACCAAAAATATTTCTTCGATCATATTATAGTTAACGGCCTTTTGGTTTATAACAATCCTTTATATCTTGTTTATGTTACCAATCTTGAAGCAGAGCTGGATTTTAACTTTTCAAAAAAATATGTAGAAAATCGTATCCTCATAGCGAAGCAATTGTTTAGTCTCGCTCAAAACTGTTTCAATGATGATTCGGCGATTATAAAAAAAGTGCTTTTTTGTAAAACTATTGAACAAATTGCTATTGGCCTTATTTATTTGTTTTTGGGGTATCATTCTGCTAAATTTTCGATAAACTATTTATTTTCTTTATTGAAGTACATAAAAGAAGTGGAACTTCCTTTTGATTTTAAGGATGAAAAAGAAAAAGCTCTTTATCAATTTATGACTGAAAATCCCAAAATTTCAAAGCAAAGAGAGGTTCGTTATGATGGTATTGAAAATAATAGACTTCTTGAACTAAAATGTAGTGCTTTTATTCAATATGCGATCGATTTAACCGAAAATGCATTTGAGAAACTAGAGAATGGACAGCAATAGTTTTTATGTTATCCTGTAAGATCATTTGAAAAACTGCACAAACGTTTTGAATTTGGGCAGTTTTATATAGTATTTCTAATATGAAATATGATAAAAATGAAGCAGTATTTTAGGTATAAAATTTTTGAAAAGAAAAGTCAGGATGTCGCATGTCTATTTCATTTTTACTCGTTTCATATTGCGCAGCTGTTGCATAAGCAAACATTTGTTGTTCATAATTATTAATCGCATCTTCTATAGTTTTATATTTTCCGTTTGTGAGGTTTTCAGATAAAATAAATGCATCTTTCAAACCTGTATTTACGCCCTGGCCTGCAAAAGGAGGCATTATATGTGCGGCATCTCCAATAAGCGTTACAGGTAATGGGCGATCGTTTTTCCAGGGCTTTTTCAGTGATATTTTTCTGGTGGGCCATACAACAAATGATGATGTGGCACGAATTAATGCTTTGTATTTTTCATCCCAAAGCCATAATCTATTTAGTAGAAAGTTTGCAATAGTGTCTTTTTGCTCAAAGTTGAATTCACCACTTGTAGATTTTTCAGGTGTTTTAAACATTACATTATAGCTTAGAAGATTGCCGTTTTTGGGGTTTGCAACCACTAAGTTTCCATTACTTGCAGTCATTAAAATGCTATCATTGCAAAGTTGAAGGAATTCTGGACATACAATTTCGGGTTGAAATACTTCGCCTTGTATAATTAGGGTTCCTGTATATTCAATTTCAGAATCTGTGATATATTTCCTCACGCTGGACATTCCGCCATTGGCCCCAATAACAACATCTGCTGTCGCCGTTACGTTATTTTCAAAATGCAAAATCCACTTGCCGTTTAGAGTTTCGAGTTGTGTAAATTTACTGTCCCATATAACAGTATCATTTGTTAAGCTGTTTAATAATAATTGTCTTAGATCATTTCTGTTGATTTCGGGATTGTTGTATTGCTCTTCGGTTGTGGGTTTTTTAGAGAATAGTATTTTGCCCTGTTCGTTGGCTATGGTTCTTCCCATAGGTATCGCCATTTTGTAGTAGTTTTTGAGCAGTCCGGCTTTTTCCATTGCATCCTGTCCGGAACCTTTGTGAAGGTCGAGTGTACCTCCGGAAATTCGGGTGAGTGCATCTTTGTCCCGTTCGTAAACGGTTACATCGATTCCTTTTTGTTGTAGTAATCTTGCCATTGTCAAGCCAACAGGGCCCGCACCAATGATGGCTATTTTTTTATTTTTTAGTAACATGAGTTTTGTTTTACAGGAAATACAAAATTCTCAATTGTTACGGTACTACGATTGTACAAATGCGACAAAATTGTTCTCCAGCGTAAGTTTTCCTTTTTTAGATTCTCGTGCAAATACACTGGGAGTAGTGCCGCTGTATCGTTTAAATTCTCTGCTAAGATGAGATTGATCACTATAACCCAGCTCCTGCGCTAAACCGGCAATATTGGTGTTTGGATCTGCCCACAGCTGATTCCGAACCTGCTCAAAACGCATTAAGCCGGAAACATCTTTGACGCTATAACCGGATGATTGCTTAAATTTTCTTTCTAATGTTCGAACGGTTGCATGCGCAGCCTCAGCAACCTGACTTACAGGGAGATTGCCATTTGCTTTACCCATAGCAACTCCTGCTTTAAAAAGTATACTGTCTATTGGGATTTGGGATCTTTCTTTTAGAAAATACTGTTTTAACTGATCTACAACCTGATCTGTTTTACCTTCAGAAATTAATATATTCAAAGTAAGCTGAAGTTGTGCGACAGGATGTTCAAATATGCGAACCCCGTCTTTACCGGAAGGTAATTTTAGCAAATCGAAAACAGTCCACGGAAAACATCTTACACCAATAATTTCTAAACAGTTTTTAGTATAAAACCGAACAGGCTTATGGAGTAATCCCATCATAAAAGGAGATGGCAATCGTTCTAATTCACCATTGTCAGAAATGCTGTAAAGACTTCCGAAATAGAAAATAATTTCTGCATATCCATCAGGTACTACTTCAAAACTCGCTTGTAGTTCTCCGGATTCTCTTTTGTCGTACCAAAAGCATTTTATGGTATCTTTTAGTTCTTCGGGTGGGGCAAATTCCTGATGCTGCATGTATTGATTGTTTATTAGCTGAGGTAATATCAAAGATATTTAAAATTTAGCAAATGGATTGGTGATCATAAAGTCAAGAAAAGGACATAGCGTTTAGGAAGGTATGCTCAGGTAAATTTAAAAGAAACGGTAGTTGTATTTTAAAACTGATCTTAATGAAAGAACTCCTGCCTTCTAAAATTAAGCTAATGCAAATATGTCTTAAAGTAGGATAAAAAAAACGTTTAGCGGCAAATATATGATTTTGATTTTTAGATATTTACCCATTATAATTAAAAGACCATTTTTAATTGTTTTTTGGAATGACCTGTATCTTGTTTTTTTAATGTTTTAATAGTTTTTAGTGAAGATGAGAGGATTTGTATCCTCTCATTTTTTTTGTCCCTATTTTAAAATTAAATGAAGTGTGTAATGTCATAAAAAGTTCTCTGTTTTTGTAAGGCGTGTAGGTTATATAGTATGTTTTTTAATTTTTTCTTTTGTAATATGTTGTATTTCAGTATATTTACTAATCTTAAATAAAATCATAAAGAATTCGTTCATTGATTTTTTAGAAATTTAATTATTTAAGTCTATAGTATTTTATATACACATCATATGATGTTATTGAAATTATACACTTGTTTTTCTCTTGATTTAACTCCAAAATAATTTTAACAAACAATGTATGCCCCACGATAGTTTGTTAGAATATATCAGCTAAAAGCCCAATATTTTAATTAGTGATCTGAGTTGCTAAATAATTTTTAAAAATTAATCCCTTTCCGTTTTTTGAAAGGCGATCATAGCATAATAGTAATTAGTTGTGATCTAAACGAAATCAAAATGGAATTAAACTACTTAAAAGTTTAGTCCTTATTCCTGCAATATTTTAATGTAAGTCTTGTAGACTTTAAAACATGACAATGGTAATAGTAACATTTTGAAAGAAATAGGATCATTATAAATCAAAGATGTTTGAACGGTTTGATTCTCTGTGGTAAAAAAAATAAAACTTAGAGTGTTAAGTAATAACTATTTAAAATAATACGATTCAAATATGAGAACAAAATTATTTTTCTTCGTCATAATGTTTGTCACGCTTGCGGGTTATGGGCAGCAGGATGCACAGTTTACGCAATACATGTACAACGCGATCAACATCAATCCGGCTTATGCGGGTTCGCGTGGTGCTTTAAGTATTTTTG
>NZ_JBIPCR010000027.1:0-65750 GCF_044007335.1 Flavobacterium sp. FlaQc-48
CGGTAGGGAATAACGCGCCGGTTGCTCAGGATGAAAATACAAATTCAGTTATAGCATCTACAGCGGGAGCTACGGCTATCAAAGCTTTAACAGCTACCGATACTGACGGAACAGTAGTAAGTTATACGGTTTCTACTTTACCGGCTCACGGAACTTTAGCCTTAGGCGGAGTTGCGGTAACAGCAGGTCAGGTATTAACACCAATACAAGCAGGAAACCTTACCTATGCGCCAAGTGGGACATTTACAGGAAACGATAGTTTTACCTTTACGGCTACCGATAATAATGCAGCATCATCAACAAGTGCAACATTTAATATACCAGTTGGCAATAACCCGCCAACAGCCAATAATGTTACCAATGCAACAGCAATTGTATCGACAGATCCGGCAAAAGCAATCAGCGCTTTAAGCGGAAGCGATACAGACGGAACAATTGTGAGTTATACTGTTGTGAGTTTACCTTCTCACGGAACTTTAGCTTTAGGCGGAGTTGCGGTAACAGCAGGTCAGGTGTTGACCCCGGCAGAAGCAGGAAGTCTTACCTATGCGCCAAACGGAGCATTCACTGGAAATGATACTTTTACTTTTACAGCAAAAGATAATTTAAATGCTGTATCAGGAGTTGGAGCATTTACCATTCTGGTTGGCAATAATACGCCAGTTGCTCACGATGATAATACTAATGCAAGTATCCCATCAAGAGCAGGAGTAACTGTGATCAATCCTTTAACAGCGACTGATACTGATGGAACTATTGTAAGTTATACTGTTTTAAGTTTACCAGCTCACGGAACTTTAGCTTTAGGCGGAGTTGCAGTAACGGTAAACCAGGTCTTGACACCAGCTCAGGCAGCAGCCCTAACTTATGATCCAAGTGGAGCGTTTTCAGGAAATGATACATTTACTTTTACAGCAACAGACAATAATGGAGCTAGTGCAATTCCGGCAGTAATAACAATTGAAGTAGAAAAAACAATATTGAATGCAGTACCAGATCCAATCACTTCAGTTGTAGGAGTTGATAAGATTGTCAAAGTGGTAAACATATTGGAAAACGATACATTAAATAATAATCCGTTAGTAATTTCAGATGTTAATTTAGGTGTATTAGTACCAGATCCAAAAGGAGTATTAATATTAAAACCTGATGGTACAATAGAATTAGCACCAAGTGCACCAGCAGGAACATATTCACTGACATACGAAATTTGCGAGAAAGCCAATGCATCAAATTGTAGTTCTGCTACAGTTTCTGTTACGGTTGTAGCGCCAACCATGACCATAACTGCAAGTAGTTATTGCTCTAATAATACACCTTATGTCTCTTATAATGTTGTAGCAGATAATTTTACTCCGGCAGGATTGTTAACAATCAACTGGATAGACAGTGCGAACAACATTGTAGCCACTCAAGCCAATATGCCATTAAGCGGAAATGTATTATGGCCGGGAGCAACTGTTGATGGAAATAATAACCCAACAGATTGGCCGGGATGGGTATTGGTAAACGGACAATGGATACAAGGAAACGATGGTTTTGAATTAACAAAACCTGCTGTAACCATGCAGTTTACATTAAATCCTACTAAATCGATCGTGGTAAATTATCCATCTGTGACATCTGGTTGTAATGCAATGCCAACATTTGGAATTAAGGCAGGAAATGAAGATGATGTAACACTTGCAGATGGACTTAATGGTTCATTAGAAGTTATTAATGTTTTAGCCAATGATAAATTAAACGGTGTTCCTGTTAAGCCTGCTGATGTTATTCTAAAAGGCTTAGACTTACCAAAAGGAATTACACTGAATGCTGATGGTACTATCGATGTAGCGCCAGGTACAAAAGGAGGAAGTCATACCTTAACATACCAGATATGTGAAGTAGCAAATTCTTCTAACTGTACTACTGCAACGGTTAAGATTTTTGTTGAAGTCCCTGCAATTGCTATTGTAAAAACAGTTGCACTGAACGATCATAATGCAAATGGTTACGCAGAAGCCGGTGAAACCTTAACATATAGTTTTACGATAACCAATACGGGGAATGTTGATCTTCAAAATATAGTAGTTGCTGATCCTTTGCCGGGAATTGTGATGAACGGAGGTCCAATTAGTTTAGCTGCAGGTCAAAGTGATAGCTATTCAATTAGCGGAACTTACTCCTTATCTCAGGCAGATGTAAATACCGGAAGCATCAGTAATCAGGCAACAGTATCAGGAGCGACAAAGAGTGGAATATCGGTTTCAGATAAATCAGATTCCGGTGATCTTAACGGAGATAAACCAACTATTTTAGAATTAAGTGGTTGTGTTATTAAAATCTTTAATGCTGTTTCTTCAAATGGAGATGGTAAAAACGAAAGATTCTATGTACAAGGTTTAGAATGTTATCCGGATAATACCGTACAGATTTACAACCGTTGGGGAGTTTTAGTATTCGAAAGAGATCATTATAATAATAACGATATTGCTTTTAGAGGTATTTCAGAAGGTCGTGTTACAATTAAAGAATCAGACGGATTACCTGAAGGAACTTACTACTATATCATCAGATATAAAGATAAACAGTCGAACGCACATCAGGAAGCAGGCTATCTATACCTAACCAAGTAATATCTATACCAATTAAATGGCTTAGTGAACCGCTAAGCCATTATTTAAAAATAAAATAAATGAGAAAATTAGTTTTAGTTTTATTGTTTTGTTCGGTTGCAGGTTTTGCTCAGCAAGATGCGCAGTTTACACAATACATGTATAACACCATTAGTATAAATCCAGCTTATGCCGGCTCAAGAGGCGTTATGAGTGTTTTTGGATTGTATCGTACACAATGGGTCGGATTAGATGGCGCACCCGAAACCAGCAGCTTTTCATTGAACACACCGGTAAGTAAAAATGTAGGACTTGGAGTTTCGTTAGTAAATGATAAAATTGGTCCCACAAACGAGAACAACCTGTCGGCTGATTTTTCGTACTCTATACCAACATCTGCAACGGCTAAATTATCTTTTGGTATTAAAGGATCAGCCAATTTATTCAAACTGGATCCAACAAAATTAACACCCGAAGATCAGGGAGATCCGCAATTTCAGGATTTTAAAAATAAATTTTCGCCCAATGTAGGAGCAGGTGTTTACTGGCATACAGACAAGGCGTATGTAGGTTTATCGATCCCTAATTTCATTCAGACCAATCGTTATGACGATAATGAAGTTTCGATATACAAAGACCGTATTAATTATTATTTTATTGCGGGTTATGTATTCGATTTAGACCGATATGAAAGAGTAAAATTCAAACCGGCAATCTTAACCAAAATGGTAGAAGGCTCACCATTGCAGGTCGATGCATCAGCAAACTTTATGTTTAACGACAAATTTGTGCTTGGTCTTGCTTACAGATGGAGTGCTTCTGTAAGCGCATTGGCCGGATTTCAGATAACGGACGGCCTTTATCTGGGGTATGCCTACGATCGTGAAACAACCAAATTGGTCAATTATAATTCAGGGTCGCATGAGATCTTCCTGCGTTTTGAATTCTTGAAAAACTATAGCAGAATAACTTCACCAAGATTTTTCTAATGATGAAAATTAAAAAATTACTTTATACTGCTTTTTTGTCTTCTGTCTTTTTTAATGGAATGGCTCAAAAGACAGTTTTAAACAAAGCCGAGAAAGAATACAATCAATATGCTTACATAGATGCCATTTCGATTTATGAAAAAGTAGCCGAAAGCGGCTATAAGGATGAAAAAATGTTTCAGAGATTGGGTAATGCTTATTATTTTAATGCAGAATTGACAAAGGCCGTAAAATGGTACGATGCCCTATTCTCTTTAAACAATCAGCAGGAATCTGAATATTATTACAGGTATGCACTAGCACTTAAATCTATTGGTGATTATGCGAAATCAGATAAAATGCTTGAAGCTTTTAATGAAAAAGTAAAAACAGATACAAGAGGGGTTTTATTCGAAAACAATAAAAACTATCTGGAGCAGATTAAGGCCAATTCCGGAAGATTCGAAATAACGAATGCAGGTATTAATTCTACCCAATCAGATTACGGAAGCACTATTTTAAACAACAAATTAGTATTTGCTTCAGCACGTGATACCGGAAATGCAGCAAGAAAAACGTTTAAATGGACAAATAAATCCTTTACCAATTTATATGCTTCAGTATTAAAATCAGATGGAAGTTTAGAAGAACCAATTCGGTTAGAGAAAAAGATTAACTCTAAATTCAATGAATCTACGCCTGTTTTTACCCGGGACGGGAAGACCATGTATTTTACAAGAAACAACTTTCTGCGCGGAAAAAAAGGAAAAGACAATAAGAGGATTACATTATTAAAATTGTACAAAGCAGATTTTGTAAAGGATAAATGGACAAATGTTGTAGCATTACCTTTTAATAGCGATCAGTATAGTATTGCTCATCCGGCGCTAAGTATTGATGAAAAGAAATTGTATTTTGCTTCAGACATGCCAGGAAGTTTTGGACAATCAGATTTGTACAGTGTCGCAATTAATGCCGATGGTACATTTGGAAAACCGGAGAATCTGGGTTCTGCAATTAATACCGAAGGACGAGAAACATTCCCTTTTATATCAGCAGAAAATGAACTTTATTTTGCCAGCGACGGACGTCCGGGATTGGGAGGTTTAGATGTATTTGTGGCAAAAATTAAAGACGATTCCGGTTTTGGTCCCGTACAAAATATCGGAGAACCGGTCAATACCAAGTTTGATGATTTTGCTTTTATAATTGACAGCAATACAAGAAAAGGTTTTTTCTCGTCTAATAAAGACGGTGGAAAAGGGAATGATGATATTTATAAATTCACAGAAACCAGAAAACTGGATTGTGAAAAAAAATTATCGGGAGTTATAGCCGATTCTCAGACCAGTGAAGCTTTAACCGGTGCAAAAGTGATTTTGCTTGACGATAAGTTTCAACAAGTTTCCGAAGTAAATTCACTTGCAGACGGAACGTACAGTTTTGATGTAAAATGCAATAAAACCTATCATATAAGAGCAGTCAAACAAGATTATGAAACGAGCGAAAGTCCGGTTACAATTCAGCCTGAAGATAACAAATCAGAACTAAATGTTAAGCTTGAAAAGCAAATTAAAGAAATTGCTGTTGGAACAGATTTGGCAAAAACGTTAAACATTCCGATTATCTATTTTGATTTAGACCAGTCGTTTATTCGTAAAGAAGCAGCTTTTGAATTAGAGAAAGTGCTGGCTGTCATGAAACAATATCCGAAAATGAAAATAGAGGTTCGTTCCCATACTGATAGCAGACAAACCGAAAAATACAATATGGTTTTGTCTAATAAAAGAGCAAAAGCAACCATCGAATGGTTTGTAAAAAGAGGAATTGAAACAAACCGAATTTCGGGCAAAGGATATGGCGAAAGCCAATTGGTAAATAAATGTTCAGATCATGTAACTTGTACAGAAGAAGAACATCAGTTAAACAGAAGAAGTGAATTTATAATTGTTTCCATGCAGTAAAATTTTTCTTTTGTCAGGTTAAAAAAAATGTTGAAAAAAGCGATTGTATGAATTTATAATCGCTTTTTTGTTTTATTTAATGGGGTGTTTATTGTGTTTTTAATATTTAGTTTATTCATTTTAGCGGTTGTAAAAGTGCTAATACTCTTAACTATTCTGTCGTTTGAAAATTTAATTGATTTGTTTAAAATACCAATCCATAATTATTTGGCTTTAGGAATATTGGCATTGATTTTTTTGGTGTTTAATTCCTGTAATAACGAATCCTTCAGTTCAATTCTAAAATTATCTTCGGTAAAAACATCCAGCTTGGACGCACTAAATTTATATACATTGATTTTATTTGCTTTTGAGTCAATATATAAATCATAGGAATAATTGGTGCAATCGTATTGTTTGCAGCCGCTGGCATGCAAAACATCACCTTCTTTTGTAAAAGGGGTTTCTGTATTCCAGTTTTTAACCATTTCATCGTAATCTTTACCCAATAACGTTTTTAATCTCGGGGCAAGACTGCTTTTGGTTAATAAATGGGTTCCGATTACACTTTTATCGACCAAATTTTGTAAAGTATCTAAGGGATTAATTATAGTAGAATCTGATTGTAATGCGTCGATCTTTACTGAAGTTGAATCAGTTGCAGGGACATCTTTAATCGTTTCCTTTTTACAAGAAATCAACACAGAAAAACTTAATATAACTATAAAAAAATGTTGTGTTCTTTTGTTCATAGTATCTAATTTTTGAATTAAGTGATTGATTTATAGTACTCTTTGTAAGCTAATGTAAAGAAAAAATATTAAATTTCGGTCACGATTTAAAGCAAATCAGAGGTTTTAGAAGCTTTTGAAGAAAGATTTTCTGTCGATGAAAAAGTAAATTAATGATCCTGAAAGACTAAATCTTTCAGCACTTATACTACATTAAGTAGGAGTTTGACCATTTTTTGACTAATTTCATTTTTTAAATTTCAATACTTATGTCAAGACTCAATAAACTGTTGTTTTTTCTGGTTTCTCTTTTTTGGATCATTTCTTCTAATGCTCAGAACGAAGCATATTCAAGCGAAGGAGCACAGGAAATTAGCGATACCACTTTTGTAAACTTACGGGATTACAGCAATAATTTTATCTACGACATGAAATATGCTACCGAAGATAATTTCTTGAAAGCCAAAGTATATGATTGTGCCGAATGTTTATTGCGTCTTAAAACGGTAAAAGCTTTGATTGCCGCTAACAATGATTTCAACAAAAAAGGATATAAAATCAAATTATACGACTGTTACCGGCCATTATCAATTCAGAAAAAAATGTGGGAAATAGTATCCAATCCTCAATATGTGGCTGACCCCAAAAAAGGCTCCATCCACAATAGAGGAGGAGCCGTTGATATTTCGCTGGTTGATATAAATGGAAAAGAAGTAGACATGGGAACTCCTTTTGATTTCTTTGGAATCAGGGCCAGTCATAATTATAAGATGCTTTCTAATGAAGTAAAATCAAATAGAAAGTACCTGAAGAAAATAATGATAAACAATGGCTTTAATTCATTTGATTCTGAATGGTGGCATTATAATTTAAAAGCAGGTTTAAAAGATAACGTTTCCAATCAAAAATGGAAATGCAATTAATTATTCAACACACCTGATGTTTTCTATAAAGTAAGTATTTGGATGGTAAACCTTGCCGTTTAATTCAGAAGTTAAATCGCTTTTTACAATAAAATCTTCCGTACTGGTCAGGTATTTTATTCTCATAATCGAAATAGGGGATTTTTTAAGTTCTTCGTAATTGTCCTTCATAAACATAAAAATTCCTGTATTGACACGATTATCAAAACCTTTATCATCACGTATAAGGGTTCCGCAGCTTTCCTGATTAATGTGCATTAAGGTTACTATTTTTCCATTTTCCAATTGTAAAAATATTTTTGAGTTTTTATCAAAGCAACTGGCTTTCATAAAATCTTTACTTTTTTGAATCAATTGTAAATTTAAGGTAGGCAAACCATCTGTTTGTGCCAGCGAGAAGAAGATATAATTAAAAGTTCCTCCAAAATATTTTTCGCTGACCATGTATTCATTGGTCACTTTATAAGTACCTATAGAATCATTGACATTTGTACTGTATTCACATGGTTTTTGTGCAAAAGCGGTAAAGGTTAATAAAAAAAGAGTTAGTGTAATTAGTGGTTTCATTTTTAAGTTATTTTTCTGCAAATTAAAACTATTTTGGTATCATTTTTATCAGTTGTAAAAAAACAATATAAATTCCCCCCATTTTTTATTTTCCACTTTTTCCGAATGTTTTCTACCGTGTCCGGAAAGTTCCTTGTTGTGATATTGGCCTGTTGACCGGCAAGTTCATTTTTCATATCATTTTTACTGTAGGGAATCACTTTTTCGATTTCAAAACGTCGCCCCGGAAAATCAATTAAATCTTCTGAAGTATACAAATGCGAGTGCTTATGCAATTTATTGACATTGAAAATTACACTAACTTCATCAAAACCACCAGATTTCATAATAGCAGAATTGGCCTCATAAAGGTACTTTTGAGGCAAATGAAATGATGGGAATACCGTTTCATCACCTAAAACAAATTCAAAAGTTTCTGTTTTATCTTTTAATATATTGGCAGTTTTAATCGTGATTTGTCCTGCGTAATGGTTATGAATTTCAAAAAGTAATTCTTTAACCTCATTTTCAAGAGCAATGATATGAATATTTTTGACAAATTTTAATTCAGATAAACCAGCCGAAATATCTAATAAAGGAGCTGTTTTTATTAAAATAGAATCGGCTTTTTCAAAATAAAAACCTAATAAATCAGGAACATTTGGTAAACAGTCTTTCAGCATAAAAACTTTGCCTTTGGCATCATTTCTACGGGAAGGATCAATATAAATCCAATCCCATTTTTGATCTGTCTGATTTAAAACATGAGTAGAATCATCTGGATAAAACGCACAATTTTTCACCTGTAATTGTTCGAAATTATGTTGCACAATTGCCGATAAATCTTCATTTATTTCACAATGGGCGATGCTTTTGAATTTTTTAGAAAAGTAATAATCATCAACTCCAAAACCTCCCGTAAGATCAATTAGAGTCTCGCCTGAAATTAAAGAAGCTTTATAAGAAGCTGTTTTTTCAGATGAAGTTTGTTCCACAGAGATCTTGCTGGGATAAAGGATACTTCCGGTTTTGTACCAGGTTGGTAATTTATCTTTTGCTTTAGATTTGGCTTCAATCTGATTTAAGATTAAAATCCAGTCGATTTCAGGAAACGGATTTTTCTGAAGCGCTAATTTGGTAATCGAGGCACTGCTATTTTGAGTTATAAATTCCTGGATATTGGGGCTTAAAATAGAAGCGTTCAATGTTAAATTCTTTCGGTTAATACAGAGACAATTTTGTTTTGAGGAAAAAATTCTTTTAAAATTACTTTCACCATTGTAAAAACAGGAATGGCAATGATCATTCCAACAATTCCAAACGTAATTCCGCTAATTAAAGTAATTAAGAATATTTCTAACGGGTGCGAATTTACACTTTTTGATGAAATTATAGGCTGGCTGATATTATTATCAATCGCCTGAACCAATAAAAATCCTATAATGACATAAATCGTTCTTGGCAAAATTTCAGTCTGAAAATCGCTGCCAATCATACTGATCATCGTTAAAATTCCAGCCAGTATAGTTCCAATTATTGGTCCTATATAAGGAATCACATTTAAAATGGCACATAAAAAAGCAATAACAAAAGCATTTTTATTTCCAAAAATCATTAAAACGATTAAGTACAATATAAATACTACCGTTAGTTGAAGCAGTAAACCAATAAAATAGCGGGTTAGAAAATGATTTATTTTTGTAATTGAATTTAATATTTTATCCTCATTGGTGTCCGGAAGAATTTTTCGGGCGCTTACTTTAAAAGCTTCCTGATCTTTAATAAAGAAAAAAGTGATAAAGAATACAGAAACGAATCCCATTCCCATATTTGCCATAAAACCTAAAATGGAGTTTAGAAAACCTGTGAAATAACTAAAATCGATAATAGATGTAATCTTAGAATCTTTTAATACTTTATTTAAATCTAAATGCTGGATATTAAAATAAGTTTCTATACTATGTTCTGTTTCAATAAATTGTTGCTGCAGATTATGAGTGTCCAGCAAAGAGAGATTATTTGCCTGTGTAATAATTAAAGGCACAAATAATAATATAAAACCCACCAGTGAAAGTATAAAAATGACTAATGCCGTTGTGGCAGCCAGTGAGTTACTGAATTTTAGTTTGTTTTTTAAAAATTGTACCAGCGGATTTGCAATTAAACACAATAGCAAAGAGATACATAAGTAAACGATGACAGTTTGTATTTCGTATAAAAAGTATAAAATGGCGGCAACAACTAAAATAGTAGTTAAAGCTCTTAAGATTCCGTTAGATATAATTTTAGATGTGATCATAATTAAATTTTAGAGGATAAATATAGGAAAAAGCTTTTAAAATTTAGGGCTAAACCAAAAAAAGCGAGATGATATCATCTCGCTTTTCATTTTTATTATTTGGCTTTGTTTTAGATTCCAAAAGCAGCTCTTGCACCTCCGGTAACAAATATCGCAGCCATTCTGCTTTTTTGCCCGTTAGAAAACATATACATTGCATTGTCATCAACATAATCCATATAGTTCATAGTCATTTCTACAGGAGTTCCTGAACAAGTGCTATAATGAGGATAAGCCGGTACTCCGTAATTTGCTGTATTATGAGTAGGCGTATCGGATACTAAATCGCTTCCGCAAGTAGCATCTCCCCAAATATGACGTAGATTCATCCAGTGTCCTACTTCGTGAGTTGCTGTTCTTCCTAAGTTGTAAGGTGCATTTGCAGAACCTGATAAACCAAAATATTTAGAGTCGATTACAACACCGTCAGTAGCAGAAGCACCTCCTGGGAATTGTGCATAACCTAAAATTCCGCCACCAATTGTGCAGGCCCATAAGTTAAGTTTGGTTGTTGGCGAAGTTGGCGCTAAACCACCCTGAGCCGTTTTTTTCATGGCATCATTAGTACCCCATGAAGTTTTAGTAGTAGATTTTCTGATTACCTGATCTAAAACAAACGAAATTCCAACATTTGCTTTTACACCAGAAAACAATGCAGGAACACTATTGTAATCTGAGTTTAACGCATTGAAATCTTTGTTTAGAACATCGATTTGGGTTTGAATTTGTGCATCAGAAATGTTTTCTGCAGTGGTTCTGTACAAAACATTAACCACAACTGGAATTTGAACTTTGCCATTTACAAGTTTACCTGTAAGGAGAGCTTTGTTTGTAAAAGCTTCAATTTCATTCATTCTGATTGCTAATGTAGGATCAGCTTTTAATTGAGCTTCTAAAACTTCCTGAGTTGCACATCCGCGACGGGCAACAGCGCTAACATTTGAATCTGATGATTCAGTTTGGTCATTTTGACAAGAAAACAGCACTAGCGCTGTAAATGCGGAAATAAGAACTTTTTTCATAATAATTTGGGTTTTTTGTTATAAAAATTTTAAATTAGTTATTCATAACGCAATTTTATAACAAAATTGTATTGTGGCAAAATATTTACAATATATATTTTGTGAGAAAAATGCAAACCCCTTGTATAGTCTAGTTCTTACAAAAATTAGATAAAAATTATTATGATGTAAATTCGTACAAAGCTATACTGGCAGCTTGTACAACATTCATACTTGAGTTCTTTCCGAACATATTTATGTGCACAATTTGATTCGAAATTTTTAAAAGCGGATCTGAAATTCCATCAATTTCACTTCCAATTAAAAGTGCAATTTTTTGATTTTCAGGAATGATAACTTCTTTTAGTGGTTTACTATTGCTTGCAATTTCTAAAGCAATAATTTCAAAGTTATTTTGAATTAAATAATCAACTAAGTCAGTTGTCTCTTCGATTATGGTATGAGGTACGTGAAGATGTGTACTTCGGGAAGTTTTATTGATTTTTCTGGGTGTTAACGGGATATCTTTACCTAAAAAGATAATGTTTTCTACACCAAAAGCTTCACTTATTCTAAATAAGGAGCCAATATTTTGTTGGAAATAAATATGATCACAAACCAATGTTATCGGAAATGTTTTTCGTTCAAATTGATTTTCTTCGTGAGTAAGCTGCACTATTTAGATTTTAGTTGGTAAAAATATAATTGATAATGTTTGCGCCCATTTTTAAGGCTTTTTCCCTAACAGCGAGAGGATCGTTATGTACTTCGGCATCTTCCCAGCCATCCCCTAAATCACATTCATAAGTATATAACAATACTAATTTATTTTCTACAAAAATGCCAAATGCCTGCGCACGTGTTCCGTCATGTTCGTGAATTTTTGGTAATCCGTTAGGAAAAGGATATGGTTTTTGAAATATGGGATGATTTGCCGGAATTTCAACTAAATTGTTATTTGGGAATATTTTTTTAATTTCTTTTCGAATATACTGATCCATACCATAATTATCATCAATGTGCAAAAATCCGCCACCATTTAAATAATTTCTGAGATTGCTCACATCAGCATCACTAAAAACTACATTTCCGTGTCCTGTCATGTGTACAAAAGGATACGAAAGTAAATCTGGATTGCCCGGTTCAACAGTCGAAGGTTTTGCTTTTATTCTGGTATTGATATTCGCATTGCAAAACTTAATTAAGTTAGGCAATGATGTTGGATTTGCATACCAGTCACCGCCACCGCTGTATTTTAGTAAAGCAATTTCTTGTGAAAATGAAGAAACAGAAACCAGTAAAAACAAAAGAAATATTTTTTTCATAGCTATTTAAGCATCAATTAATTGGAATCTTCATTAAAAAACACAACACTGTGACAGGCTACAATTGCAGCCGTTTCAGTTCGTAAACGCGTATTTCCTAAAGTAACAGGCTCATAATTATTTTCTAAAGCCAATGCAATTTCTTTTTCAGAAAAATCACCTTCAGGACCAATAAGCATCGTAACACTTTCATTTGGTTTCAAAACATCCTTCAACGATTTTTTATCTGTTTCTTCGCAATGCGCAATCAATTGCAGGCCTTCATTTTTTTGTTTGATGAATTCCTTAAATGAAATCGCTTCGTTTAATTTAGGCAAATATGTTTCGTTAGATTGTTTCATTGCCGAAAGAATAATTTTTTCAAAACGCTCCAAATTAACCACTTTTCGCTCAGAGCGATCACAAATAACAGGTGTGATTTCCTGAATTCCAATTTCGGTGGCCTTTTCCAGAAACCATTCAAAACGATCGTTCATTTTCGTTGGTGCAACAGCTAAATGCAAACGAAATTTTGGCTGATCAGTTTTTTTTATAGAAAGCACCTGGACAATACATTTGTTGTCAGAAGCCAATGTTATTTCGGTTTCGAACAATAAACCCAAACCGTTTGTAACATGTAAAATATCGGAATCTTTTTTGCGTAAAACCTTTATGATATGTCGGCTTTCTTCTTTATCAAAAGAAAAACTTTCAGTTGATTCATCAATATCAGGATTGTAAAATAATTGCATAATTAAAATTGAATTCGCGCTTTCGAAACTACTGCTGAAGTTTCGAAACGACTTGATAAATATTTTTGATATCCTACAATTCCTATCATTGCAGCGTTATCGGTAGTGTATTCGAATTTTGGGATAAAAGTTTTCCAGCCGTATTTTGCTTCTGTTTCCTTTAATCGGGTTCTAATACCTGAATTTGCAGAAACTCCTCCGCCAATAGCGATTTGGTTTATTCCGGTTTCCTTAACGGCTAATTTTAGTTTATCCATCAAAATCTCGATAATCGTATATTGAATAGAAGCACAAATGTCATTCAGGTTTTCTTCGATAAAATTTGGGTTCTCCAGTTTTTTCTTTTGAATAAAATATAGAATTGCCGTTTTTAATCCGGAGAAACTAAAGTCTAATCCCGGAACTTTTGGTTTGGTAAAAGCAAATGCTTTCGGGTTTCCTAATTGTGCATATTTGTCAATCAATGGTCCGCCCGGATAAGGCAATCCAAGGATTTTGGCACTTTTGTCAAAAGCTTCACCAACCGCGTCATCTGTAGTTTCTCCTATAATTTCCATATCAAAAAAGCCCTTTACTTTCACGATCTGGGTATGCCCGCCGCTAATAGTTAAAGCTAAAAAAGGAAATTCAGGTTTTTCAAAACCTTCTTCGTCTATAAAATGAGCCAAAATATGGGCATGCATGTGATTTACAGCAATTAACGGAATTTTTAATGCGAGTGACAACGATTTGCTAAAGGAACTTCCTACCAGCAAAGAGCCCATTAAACCGGGACCTTGTGTAAAAGCAATAGCAGTTAATTGATCTTTTTGTACATTTGCTTTACGTAGCGCCGCATCAATTACCGGTACAATATTTTGCTGATGTGCTCTCGAAGCTAATTCCGGAACAACACCACCATATTGATTGTGAATTAACTGATTGGCCACAACATTTGAGAGTACTTTGTCGTTATGTAAAACCGCGGCAGCAGTATCATCGCATGAACTTTCGATGGCAAGAATAAAAACCTCTGAATTTTGCATATAAAGGCACGAATTTTGGATTATATTTGACAAATCAAATATTTGATTTTCTTTTTAGTATAAGGAGAAGCCAAAATTAAAGAATTTTTATCAAAAACAGTCGTTCTTTGCCTGTTCAAAATAAATTTAAAAGAAAACTAAAATAAAAGCAGCTATCAAAAAAGTAAAGAAAATAATATCCAGAACCCTCATTGGGTTAATTTTACTTTTGTTAGCACTCGCAATCATACTGGCTTTGCCTGTCGTTCAGACAAAAATCGCAAAGTACATCACAGAAACTTTAAATACCGATTTTAAAACCAATATAAGTGTAGACAAAGTGGCTATTAACATATTTGGTGGTGTAAAACTTAAGAAGGTTTTGATTTTAGATCATCACAAGAAAACCCTGATCTATTCTGATATTATTACGACCGATATTTTAAGTGTTAAAAGATTACTGGATGGCGATTTGCTTTTTGGGGATATCCGGCTAACGGGTCTGATCTTTAATTTGAAAACGTATAAAAACGAAGACGAAAACAATATCAATAAATTTATCAAATTGTTTGAAACAGGCAAAAAAACACCCAAATCAAACAAACACTTTTTATTAACAGCCAGAAACGCTTATATTTCGCAGGGCGCTTTTTCGGTGGTTGACGAAAATAAAAATACCCCGCGTTTTCTGGATTTTAAAAAACTTAACGCTTATATAAGTGATTTTAAATTATATGGCCCGGAGGTAAATACAATAATTCACCGGTTTTCATTTTTAGATCATCGCGGATTGTATGTTTCAAATTTTGCCGGAAAATTCAGTTATACTAAAAAGCAAATAAAGGTCGAAAATTTAGCGATCAAAACAAAAAGGTCTTCTATTTACGGAAAAGCGGTCTTAAATTACAGCGTAGAAGATTTTCTTCATTTTACAGATAAAGTAAAATTTGATGTTGCACTGGACTCTGCTTCAATTGCTTCAAATGATATTCGATATTTTTACGATGGATTAGGTAAAAACCAGCATTTTAAAATTAAGACCAAAATAAACGGAACGCTGAATAACCTTAATTTAAAACATCTTAAACTGAGTGACACAAATGGTTCTAAAATTTTTGGAACGATTAATTTTAAAAATTTACTGGGCAGTAAAACCCAGAAATTTTCAATGGATGGAAAATTTGATAAGCTGGTGTCAAGCTATGATAATTTGGTGGTTTTATTACCGAATATTTTAGGTAAAAAGCTTCCTAAAGAACTTCAGCGAATTGGTAAATTTAATATTGTAGGTAAAGCCAAAGTTTCAACAACAGCATTAGAAACTGATTTTAAAATGATTACTGACTTAGGAAATGGTCAGGCCGATTTGCACATGAATAATATTGATTTTATTGACAAAGCATCCTATTCAGGAAATATAGTTTTGGATAATTTTAATATTGGTGCCTTATTGAAACGAAAAGACCTGGGCAGAACAACTTTAAACTTAGATGTTGAAGGAGTTGGTTTTACAGAGAAATATTTAAATACCATTATAAAAGGTGATATTGCAAAATTAGACTATAATAAATATACCTATAATAATATTGTTGTAAACGGGAATTTTAAGTTGCCTTATTATAAAGGACAGATTTCTGTAAACGATCCCAATTTGAATTTAACTTTTGATGGTTTGGTTGATTTGAGTAAACGCGAAAGCCGCTACGATTTTCATATTAATGTAGAAAATGCCGATTTGCGAAAACTGAAATTTGTAAACGATTCGATCTCGCAATTTAGAGGAGATGCTGTTGTCGAAGTTTCAGGAAATTCGATAGAAAACCTTCAGGGAACTGTTACGATAAGAGATGCAGTGTATCAAAACCCTAAATCGACTTATAATTTTGACGAATTAACTGTTAATTCGAATTTTGATGCGGATAAATTACGTACCATAACAATTAGTTCGAACGATGTTGTCAATGGGGAAATTGTGGGAAAATTTCAATTTGCCCAGTTAGACAAACTGGTAATGAATTCGGTTGGAAGTCTTTATACAAATTATAAACCTTATAAAGTTAAAAAAGGACAGTTTTTACGTTTCAATTTTCATGTATATGATAAAGTAGTTGAAATGTTGTATCCGGAGATTAACATTGATTCCAGTACTGTTGTTCGCGGAAAAATTGATTCTGATTTGCAGGAATTTAAATTCAGATTCAAATCTCAAAAAATTACAGCGGCAAAAAATACCTTTGATAATATCAGAATTAATATTGATAATAAGAATGCACTGTACAATGCTTACGTAGAGTTGGACAGTATTAAAACGCCTTACTATAAAATACGCGATTTTAATTTAATTAACGTTACTTCAAAAGACACCCTGTTTGTACGTTCAGAGTTTAAAGGAGGGGAAAAAGGCGAAGATTATTATAATCTGGATTTGTATCATACCATTGATAAAAATAAGAATAACATTGTGGGGATCAAAAAGTCTGAAATGAAGTTTAAGGACTATTTGTGGTATTTGAACGAAGATGCAGAAAAAGATAATCAGATTGTTTTTGACCAATACTTTAAAAATTTCAGCATTAACAACATTGTTTTATCCCATGAGAATCAAAAAATTGATTTAAACGGAGTAATTAAAGGAAACGATTATAAAGATCTCGTCCTCAATTTTGAAGATGTTGACATAAACAAAATCACCCCCTTAAATTCCAAATTTGTTTTTAATGGTAATTTGAATGGGCAGATTAATTATAAGCAGAATAAAAACGTCTATCAGCCTACGGCATCCATTGTTATTGATCATCTTAATTTAAATAAGATCGATTTAGGAACGCTTAATTTTGATATTTCCGGTGATGAAAGCTTTAAAAAGTTTACGATCAACTCCTCTATTCAAAATGGATTTACAGAATCGTTTAGGGCAAATGGTACTTTTGCCATTGAAAATAAAGAAACATTTTTAGACCTGAATTTAAAGCTGGAAGGATTTAATCTGGCTATTTTAGGTACGGTAGGAGGAGATGTTCTGTCTAACATTCGAGGCTCCGTTTCTGGAAACGCTGCTGTGGTTGGGAATCTTAAAAAGCCCGAAATCAACGGGCGATTATATGTTGAGAAGGCCGGAATGACCATTCCGTACCTTAATACAGATTACGAATTGAGCGATCGTACCGTAATTGATTTAACAGATGAAAAGTTTTTGTTTAGAAATAACCAGCTTACAGATACAAAATACGGAACAAAAGGTTTACTGAACGGAAGTATTGAGCATCATAATTTTGGAGACTGGAAGTTAGATTTGACTATAACCTCTAAACGCCTGCTGGCACTTGATACAAAAGATAGTGAAGATGCTGCCTATTTTGGTACTGCTTTTATTAATGGAACTGCAAGTATTAAAGGACCAACGCAAAGTTTATTTATAAAAGTAGATGCGAAATCTGAAAAAGGAACAGAAGTTAAAATCCCTATTAATAATGCACAAAGTGTAGGGGAGAGCAGCTGGATTCATTTTGTAACGCCAAAAGAAAAATACAATTTAGCAAATGGAATTGTCGAAAAAACGAGAAACTATAATGGTCTTGAATTAGAATTTGATTTTGATATTACTCCGGATGCCGAAGTAGAGGTAATATTGGATCGAAATTCCGGACATGGAATGAAAGGAAAAGGATACGGATCGTTATTGTTTAAAATTAATACACTGGGGAAATTTAATATGTGGGGAGATTTTCAGGCGTATGAAGGAACCTATAATTTTAAATATGGTGGTTTAATTGATAAAAAATTCGCAGTAAAAAAAGGAGGGTCTATCATTTGGGAAGGTAACCCCATGAAAGCGCAGTTAAATCTGGAAGCGGTTTACAGAACATCTGCAAATCCTGCTGTGTTATTGGATAATTCATCATTTAATAAAAAAGTACCGGTAGAAGTTGTAATTGGACTAAGGGGAGATTTAACGAGCCCGGAACCTAATTTCGATATTCAGTTTCCATCTGTAAGTAATGTTTTAAAATCAGAGATACAGTATAAATTAGATGATAAAGATGTTCGCCAGACACAAGCTTTGTATCTGTTATCTACAGGTTCGTTTATGAGTCCGGATGGATTTAACCAAAGTGATTTATCAGGTACTTTTGCTGAAACTGCAGCCAGTTTACTAGGTGGGATTATCAAATCAGATAATGATCTTATTAATATAGATTTGAACTTCATATCGGCAGATAAACGAATTGGGCAGGAAGCTGATGGTCAGTTTGTGGCTAATATATCCTCTCAGATTAATGAAAAGATTTCAATTAACGGAAAATTGGGGGTTCCAATTGGCGGGGTAAATGAATCAGCTATTGTTGGTGATATTGAAATACTTTACAGAGTAAACGAAGACGGATCAATGAACCTTCGTTTGTTTAATAAAGAAAATGATATTAATTATATCGGACAAGGAATTGGTTATACGCAGGGTGTTGGTATTTCGTATGAAGTCGATTTTGATACCTTTAGCGAGTTGGTCAGTAAACTGTTTAAAAATCATAAACTTGAAAGAGTGATAAAGAGTTCTTCAGATGATTTACAGGATTCATATCTAGATCCAAGTCTGGTGAAGTTTTCTAATAAAAAAGATGCTGAAAAGAATAAAAAGAAGGAAGATAAAAAAGAAGAAGAGAAAAAAACACCACAACCACAAAACAATGAAGGCGTAATTCCGGATAATGATTTTTAGTGAATTGTTAAAAATATGCTTATAAAAACCATTCGTTGCGGCGAATGGTTTTTTTTGTGCTAATTTTAAAGGCTTGATCGTTTTTGAGGAATCTTAAAAGCTATAAAATTTTATAACACTTCATTTATGTATTGTTAATTTTAAATATTTAATTAAAATAAGTGGCTTTTATTATTTTAAATGAATTTTTTACTATCGAAAAACTTATTAACGAAAACGTTTGAATTTAACATATTTTATTAATTTATTATAAACATAACCTGAAAAGTGGTGAATGTTTGCTAATTTTACACTTTAATACTTAAATAATGCCAAAAACAATAAAAAAAGTTGGTGTTCTGACATCGGGAGGAGACTCACCAGGAATGAATGCCGCAATACGATCAGTTGTTCGAACATGCGCTTATCATAATATAGAATGTATCGGAATTTATAGAGGGTATCAGGGAATGATTGAAGGAGACTTCAAAGAAATGGGACCCCGAAGCGTAAATAATATTGTAAACAAAGGTGGAACGATCCTGAAATCAGCTCGTTCAGTTGAGTTTAGAACCCCGGAAGGTAGAAAAAAAGCGCACGAGAATCTTTTAAAAGCAGGAGTTGATGCTCTTGTAGTTATTGGAGGAGACGGAAGTTTTACCGGAGGATTGATTTTTAATTCAGAATATAATTTTCCTGTAATGGGAATTCCGGGTACAATTGATAACGATATTTACGGAACCAGCCATACCTTAGGATATGATACGGCATTAAATACTGTTGTAGATTGTATTGATAAAATCAGAGATACTGCAAGTTCACATAACCGATTGTTTTTTGTAGAGGTTATGGGTAGAGATGCAGGTCATATCGCCCTTAATGCCGGAATTGGAGCCGGTGCCGAAGAAATCCTTATTCCTGAAGAAGACTTAGGTTTAGACCGATTGCTGGATTCTCTTCAAAAAAGCAAAGCATCGGGAAAATCATCAAGTATCGTAGTTATTGCCGAAGGTGATAAAATTGGTAAAAACGTATTCGAATTAAAAGATTATGTTGAAGCTAATTTACCGGAGTATGACGTAAGAGTATCTGTCTTAGGACACATGCAGCGTGGTGGTTCGCCATCTTGTTTTGACCGTGTTTTAGCAAGCCGTCTGGGTGTGAAAGCAGTAGAGTCATTAATCGAAGGAAAATCAAACTACATGGTAGGTTTGCAGGCCGATAAAGTAGCATTGACCCCACTTGAACAGGCAATTAAAGGAAAATCTGAAATCGATAGAGAATTGTTGAGAGTATCTGACATCATGTCAACATAAGATAAAGTTTAAAAAAGAAATGAAGTTTATTGTGAGGAAATTAGACTTTAAAATAGTGTAATAAAAACAAAAGCAAAAATTAAGTAAAATGTCAAAAGTAAAATTAGGAATAAACGGATTTGGACGTATCGGAAGAATCGTTTTTAGAGAGTCTTTCAATAGAGATAATGTAGAAGTAGTAGCAATCAATGATTTATTAGATGTAGATCACTTAGCTTACTTATTAAAATATGATTCAGTTCACGGTCGTTTCAACGGAACTGTAGAAGTAAAAGAAGGAAAACTTTATGTAAACGGAAGAAATATCCGTATCACTGCAGAAAGAAATCCAGCTGACTTAAAATGGAACGAAGTTGATGTTGATGTAGTTGCAGAATGTACTGGTATCTTCACAACTATCGAAACTGCAAATGAGCACATTAAAGGTGGTGCTAAAAAAGTAATCATTTCTGCTCCGTCTGCAGATGCTCCAATGTTTGTAATGGGAGTAAATCACGAAACTGCAAAAGCTTCCGACCTGGTAGTTTCTAATGCTTCTTGTACTACAAACTGTTTAGCTCCTTTAGCTAAAGTTATTCACGATAACTTTGGAATTGAAGAAGCTTTAATGACAACTGTTCACGCTACAACTTCAACTCAAATGACAGCTGACGGACCTTCCAGAAAAGACTGGAGAGGTGGACGTGCTGCTTCAATCAATATTATCCCTTCTTCTACAGGAGCTGCAAAAGCGGTTGGAAAAGTAATTCCTTCTTTGAATGGAAAATTAACAGGAATGTCTTTCCGTGTTCCTACTGCTGACGTTTCTGTAGTAGATTTAACTGTAAAAGTTTCTAAAGAAACTTCATACGAAGAAATATTAGCTGTTTTAAAAACAGCATCTGAAACTACAATGAAAGGTATCTTAGGATATACTGAAGATGCAGTTGTTTCTCAGGATTTTATTTCTGATAAAAGAACTTCTATCGTTGATGCAACTGCAGGAATTGGTTTAAATTCAACATTCTTCAAATTTGTATCATGGTACGATAATGAGTATGGATACTCTAGTAAATTAATTGATTTGTCAGTACATATCGCAGGTTTAAAATAATATTATATATTTTTGCAAAATCCCGTTATCTTAAAGTAACGGGATTTTCTTATTTTGTTACTTCTTTAATTAATGTAAAAAACACACTTTTTATTTAGCTAAAGAAAAACTAATCCAAAAACTAAATAAAATGAAATTAATAGTTGATAGTGGATCTACTAAAGCCGATTGGATTGCAATTGATGATAATGGAAAAGTATTATTCACCACACAAACTTTAGGATTAAATCCTGAAATTCTTGACGAACCGGAAATCGTGATACGATTAAACGATCGTTTTGATATTTTACAAAATAAAAAAAATGCGACACATTTGTTCTTTTACGGAGCAGGTTGTGGAACTGACAGAATGAAAGAAGAGTTGAAACGAATCTTCCAGGAGTACTTTTCTAATGCCATTGTTGATGTTCAGGAAGATACTTATGCAGCTGTTTATGCGACAACCCCAAAAGGTCAGGAAGCAATTGTATCAATCCTGGGAACAGGTTCTAATTGTAGTTTTTTTGATGGAAAAATATTGCATCAAAAAGTTCAGTCATTAGGATATATCGTTATGGATGACTGTAGTGGGAATGTTTTTGGAAAAGAATTAATCAGAAAGTATTATTTTAATAAAATGCCTAAGGAACTGGCGGTTGAATTCGAAAAAGAATACGATGTTGATCCTGATTTTATCAAAAATAAATTATACAAAGAGCCAAATCCAAATGCTTATCTGGCGACATTTGCAAAATTCCTTATCAAACATAAAGACACGGAGTTTTGTAGAAAAATCATCTTTAAAGGAATGAAATCTTTTGTAAAAAATTACATTAAGCAATTTGATAACTGTAAAGAAGTTCCGGTACATTTTGTGGGTTCTATTGCTTTTTATTTAAAAGATGAATTACAAGAGACATTTAATAAGTATGAACTTCAATTAGGAAACGTTTTAAGAAGACCTATTGATGGATTAATTGCTTATCACGTGGCTAATCAATAAATAAAATTAAAATATGGAAATTGCTATTATAGCTCATGATGGAAAAAAGGCAGATATGGTTCAGTTTTTGAATAAAAACAAAACTCTACTGCTTCAGGAAAACATTAAATTAATTGCCACTGGAACAACAGGTAGTAAAGCAGTAAACGCTGGTTTTAAGGTGAGAAAAATGCTTTCCGGTCCTCTTGGTGGTGATGCGCAAATTGCAGCAAGGGTAGCTGAAGGAAAAACACAAATGGTTTTTTTCTTTAAAGACCCTCTTGCAAGTCATGCGCACGAAGTTGATATTAATATGTTAATCAGGGTTTGTGATGTGCATAATGTACCATTAGCAACAAATGAAGCTTCAGCGCAATTATTGTTAAATGCCATTGCTTTGCAATTATAGAAATTCATATTTGACACTATAGAAAACCGTTACAATGATATGTAGCGGTTTTTTTTTATGAAATATTCAAAATTAATGGCTTTAATTAATTTATTGATATTTTATTTGTAAATGCCTCATTTTGATTGTTTTAATGTGAGAATTATCTTTTTTTATGTAAATTTGGTACTAATTTTAGTATAATTTCATGAAAAAGATTATTGATATCGCAATTATTGCTCATGATAATAAAAAAGCAGATATGCTCCAGTTTTTGATTAAAAACCGGGCCGTTTTGCAAAAAGAAAGAGTGAAGCTTATAGCGACAGGAATATTAGGACGGAATGCAGAAAATTCAGGTTTTAAGATAACCAAAATGCTTCCTTGTTCGATGGGTGGAGATGCTCAGATTGCTTCGAGGGTTGCCGAAGGGAAAATTAAAATTGTTTTCTTTTTTAAAGATCCACTTGCAAGCCACGCACATGAAGTCGATATCAATATGTTGCTTAGGGTTTGTGATGTACATAATGTGCCGTTGGGTACAAATGAAGCAACGGCACAATTATTATTAGATGCTATTGCACTGCAATTATAGAAATTTCAACATTCACATTTTTAGGCAAACACGCTACCTGAACTGTCTCGCGTGCCGGAGCTGTTTTTTCGTCAAAATAAGAGCCATAAATAGCGTTTATTGCGGCAAAGTTATTCATGTCCATGATAAAGATAGTGGCTTTAACGACATTCTCAAAAGTCATGTTGGCAGCCTCTAAAATTGCTGCAATGTTTTGCATTACCTGAGTTGTTTCATTGTCAATGTTATCAGTAATGATTTCTCCCGACGCTGGATTAATTGCAATCTGACCAGAAGCATAAAGAGTATTTCCTGATAATACAGCCTGATTGTAAGGTCCAATTGGTGCAGGAGCCTTTTCTGTAAAAATGATCTTTTTCATATATAGATAATATTTGTTTACTGAATATGATATTGCCGTTCTTTAGTTCTGTTGGTTTCGTCGAATATATTTTGTTGGGTATTCGATGATTTTAAGTCCTGGCGATTTTGTATGGATATTGTATATCTGGCAGATTATCGGTTTGAAGTACTTCGTTTGTTCCATTTGATATCACTAAGCATCCCTGATTTGATTCCGATAAAGAAATTCCAGTTAGAATTTAGACCTAGTGGTGTCCAGTTAAATGCCATTCTCCAGCTTAATAAGTCCCTTTCGAAACGAAACTGCGTAAAAGTTACTCCTTTTTGTACAAAATCATAACCTGTAGAAACACCGCCTTTCCACTTAGGCGTAATGTCCATATTGGCAGAAATCATAATAGAGTTTCCGCTAATTTTATTTTCGCGTTTTATGTTTGAATATGTTAATGAATACGCCAGTGTCATGTCCCATGGAATCTTAGAATTGAAGAATTCAGTTATAACATCTTTATCATCGTCTTTTTCATTGGCAAACTGACTATTTCGGCTGTCATTTAAGTCTGTATTGGTTCCGAATAAATCATCATTTCGACCTCCGTTCCGCTGACTTTGGGTGTTCTTCTCATCTTTGCCGGTTCCTTTATTCGAAAAGGAATAGTTTAAAGTAACATTCGCACTGGTCATCCTGAATAAACTTCCACCATTGTCAATATTGAACATATTGATTTTGTTTCCACCATTGTCAATCGCATACGGATCTAATGTAGCACCAAAATTGACGTTCATTTTGTTGTCAAAAAGCTGGGTTCCACCACTTACAAGTACAGGTTGCCAGGCCAGGGTTTCTTTTCCGTCAGCATCAAAGTTATAACTCGTACTAAAGTTTAAGTTATTTAATAACATGATTTTTTTAGGCTCTGTTTTTGTACTGTCACGGTCTCTTACTTTTGCTTCAAAAGTATTACTTAAGGCAAATGATACGATATTCGAATTACTTTTTCCGGGAGCTCCAAAAATACCACCTTCAAATCTTGAGTAGGTAGAGATTCTTCCGGAGGCATCTACAGTATAATTATTGTAGTATTGATCAAAACTTGGCGTGTACGAGTACGTAACAGTTGGCCTCATGACGTGACGAATCGATTGGATTCTTTTGTCATCACCAAAATTGAAAGTACCGTAAATTGTCGTTCCTAAATTTGTACTGAAATTATAAGTTCGGTAGGCATCAAAACCGTTTACAGTTGTGTTTACCACTTCGCCTTTGTCTGCGCTGTAATTTTTATCGATCGTTTTGGTTACCCAGGTTTCCTGATAATTTGTAGAAGCACCTGCACTAAAATATTTAAATATTTTAAAGTTTGTACTAATCGGAATACTGTGTTGCATACCGATCTGAGCATCTCTAAACATTTGTGGTTTGAAAAATAGTGAATCAGTAGTAACGAAATTATTTTTACCGCTTACATTATATTGTAAGTTGATGTTTTTTATAAACCCTTTTTTAAGGCCATCTTTTCCAACAAAAGGATAAATACGGTCAATACTTCCCTGTAAAGCAGGTAATGTCATTTGTATTTCTTCGGTCTGCGTGTTTTGTTGATGTGTGGCTGTTAAGGAAATACGTGCCTGCGGAATCGTATTAAAGGTTTTGTTATAAGAGATTGATGAACTTAAAGTATTGTTCAGGTTTGACCCCACGTTGGCCTGGTTGATTGATCGCTTAAAATATTTACTGCTACCCATATTCACAGAGGCAGAAAAAGTCGAATTTGGATTTGATTTAGTGTCTTTTGCATGTGACCACTGAATATTGTAAATATTTTGTTGAGAATAGTCAGGGTAGCCTCTTTCACTGCTAATCAGGTTTTCGAAACGAATATTCACATTTCCCCTATATTTATATTTTGTCGCATAAGCAGATTCGAAACGCATGGCATAACTACCATTAGTATAATAATCCCCTAAAACAGTCAGGTCATAATTGTCGCTTAAGGCAAAATAGTAACCTCCGTTTTGTAGAGAAAACCCTCTGGTGTTAGAGTCATTATAACTAGGTATGATAATTCCGGAAACGCTTTTTTCCTGACTCATTGGAAAAAAAGCAAAAGGCAATGCTAATGGGGTAGGTACGTCTGCAATTACCATTTGGGTAATCCCAACAACAACTTTTTTGTTAGGAACAAATTTTACCTTGTTCGTTCGGAAATAGTATTCAGGATCATCTATGTCTTTTGCGGTTGTAAAACGTGCGCCCTTTAAAAAGTAAACGGAATCATTCTCTTTTTTTGTAACAGCTGCTTTAATTTTAAATTCTCCCTGTTCAGTTCTGGAATTATAAATTAAGGCTTTTTTAGTTTTAAAATTAAATCGGATAGAATCGGGCTGAACTTCACTTGCTCCTTGTTTAAAGTTTGGATATTGTGTTAAAACTCCTGCAGAATCTTTTATTCTTCCGGCATAGACTTCTTCTTTTTCAAGATTTAAAACGATAATTCCTGATTTTAGCTCAACATCTTTATAATATAATTCGGCTTCATTATACAAAGTAAGTGTTTTGGCTTTCTTATCATATTTAGCATAATCTTTGGCTTTGTATTTCGTTACGGCATCCAGAAAATTCTTTTTAGCCTTAACCGTGTCCAATTTTATAGTATCTGTAACAGGAGCGGCGGCTTTATCGGGTAGAGCCGTTTTAGGTTTATCTGTTTGTTTTACAGTTGGTAAGGGCTTTTTTTTGTTTTTTATCTCTTGCGAATATAAATTACCACATCCTAAAGTTAGGAAAAATGATAATAAAACGATATTAAATAAGTTTGTATGCAAAGGTTTAAATGCTATTTTTGTAAAATTATGGCTTGTTTTTTGACATGTCAAACTTACATATAATTTTTTGTCAAAAATAATCAATTGTAAAAATTATAGCTGTTACGTTTTATTAAAATTAACTTTTAGATTTATGAATAGATTTAACAAAATTAAAGTAATATTTACTTTTTTTCTAACGATATTGTCATTTTGTGCTTATAGTCAGGCAAATGTTTTTAAGGTAACACTTGATGCAGGACATGGGGATCATGACTTTGGAGCTGTCTATAGTGGGCGGATTGAGAAAAATATTGCTTTGGCTATTGTTTTAAAAGTTGGTAAAATTTTAGAAAGTAGCCCCAATGTCAATGTTATTTATACCCGTAAAACAGATGTTTTTATTGATTTAGTAGAAAGAGCCAATATCGCAAACAGAGCAAATTCGAATATTTTCGTATCGATACATTGTAATGCAAACAAAAATACAGCTGCTGACGGAACAGAAACGTATGTAATGGGTTTAAGTAAGGTAGCATCGAATCTTGAAGCTGCGAAGAAAGAAAACTCGGTTATTACGTTAGAGAAAGACTATAAACGTAAATATGAAGGTTTCGATCCTAATTCGCCTGAATCTATGGTTGGAATGACCTTAATGCAGGAAGAATATTTGGACAACAGTATTTCTTTGGCGAGTAAAATAGAGGATAATTTTGATAAACTGGGCAAGAAACTTCGACACGGGGGCGTAAAACAAGCACCTTTTATGGTACTTCATAAAGCGTATATGCCAAGAGTTTTGGTAGAGACAGGATTTGTTTCGAACCCTACTGAAGGAAATATTTTAAATTCAGAAGAAGGACAAAATGATATTGCAAAAGCCATTGCAGAAGCTATTTTGAGTTATAAGAATGAATATTTTGGTTCAGGAAATCCTGAAATAGCAGAAGCAAGACCAGCAAGAGATACTTCAACACCAAAAAAGGCTAAAGTAGTCGAAACTGCAGCAGTTGCTAAGAATACGCCAAAAGGAATTTTCTTTAAAGTGCAGCTTATTGCCAGCATTAAAAAAACACCATTGGAGCCTAAAAACTTCAAAGGCCTGAAAAATGTAACTATGTTGTATGAAAACAATATTTACAAATATTTCTATCAGGAAACTTCCAATTATGATACGGCTAAGAAATATTTGGAAGAAGCTAAGGATAAAGGATATGGAGCTGCTTTTTTGATTGCAACTAAAGATGGAGAAAAAATCAGTATTCAAGACGCCATTAAATAATAGCCTCTAGTTCGAATATTTATATTAATTTTGTAGAAACACTTAGAATTTTGAAACTAACAAGAGAAATTAAAACGGCTATATTAGTCATCGCGTCAATCTTATTATTTATTTGGGGCTACAGCTTCCTAAAAGGCAAAGACCTTTTTACCAATTACAAAACGTTATATGTAGAATATGATAATGTTGAGGATTTGGCAGCATCAGCACCTGTTACGATAAACGGACTTGTAATAGGTAAAGTAAGTAAAATTACAATTAATGAAGTAACGGGGAAATTATTGGTTGAACTTCAGCTAAAAACAGACTTCCCGATTTCTAAAACGAGTAAAGCATCTTTATATTCTCCAAGTTTAATTGGAGGAAAGCAAATTAAGATCTTGCCTAACTTAGTAGATAAAGATCCCGCTGTTGAAGGGCAAACCTTAGAATCTGCCGTAGAATTGGGATTAACAGAATCTTTAGGGGGTAAAATTGAACCTATTCAGCAAAAATTAAATTTAATGCTTGCTAATATTAATACCCTGGTTTCCGGATTAAATAATGTTTTAGACAAAAAAGGACAAGAGGATCTAAAAAAATCATTATCAGAATTAAGTCAGACAATGGAGCAATTTCACAGAGCTTCAGGAAGTCTTAATTCAATTCTGGATACCAACAAAGGTCAGATTAACGGAGTTGTGACTAACTTTAATAAAATGTCAAGTAACTTTAATAAAATATCTGATTCATTAAACAAAGCCGATTTAGGGAAAACAGTTCGGAACCTAAATCAGACACTGGCTAAAGTTGATGGTATAATGAGTAATTTAAATTCAGGAAAAGGTACAGCAGGTAAATTGTTAAATGATGATGCTTTGTATAATAATTTAGCAAAAACCTCAAAAGAGTTAGAGTTATTATTGCAGGATGTTCGTCTTTATCCAACACGTTATGTAAACGTTTCTCTTTTTGGAAAGAAAAATAAACCTTATGTAGCGCCTACAGAAGATGCTAATTCAACGACTAAAAATTAATTAGATGAGTTATTTAGATAATATTTTATTCGCTATACTTCTTATAGTTGGTTTCGGTTTTTTTGCGACGAGTGTAAAAAAAATCATCCGAAATATTAATTTAGGAGTAGATGTAAATCGAAAAGATAATTCTAAAGCACGCTGGAAAAACATGGCATTGATTGCTCTTGGACAATCAAAAATGGTGAGACGCCCTGTAGCCGGAATACTTCATATTTTTGTATATGTAGGTTTTATTATTATTAATATAGAATTACTGGAAATTATTATTGATGGCTTATTTGGGACTCATAGAATTTTCGCACCCTATTTAGGTGTAGTTTATGATGTTTTAATTGCTTCATTTGAAATACTGGCATTTTTAGTGTTGGTTGCCGTTATTATATTCTGGATCAGAAGAAATGTAATTAGGTTAAAGCGTTTTATAAATCCGGATTTAAATGGATTTCCAAGAAGTGATGCCAATTATATTTTGTACTTCGAGACTGTTTTAATGATTTTGTTTTTGTTAATGAATGCTTCTGATTTGCATTTGCAAAATGTTCCGGGAGGATTTTCACATTTTCATAAAGCAGGAAGTTTCCCTATAAGTCAGTTTATTGCACCAGTCTTTAACGGAATGTCAAACGAATTAGTTGGACTATTGTTTGAGGCTTTTTGGTGGTTGCATATTGCAGGTATTTTAGTTTTTATGAACTATTTATACTTCTCCAAACATTTACATATCCTTTTAGCTTTCCCGAATACCTATTTTGCCAATTTGAAGCCGGAAGGACAATTTGATAATTTAGAATCCGTTACAAAAGAGGTGAAGTTGATGATGGA
The DNA here is from genome assembly GCF_044007335.1 of Flavobacterium sp. FlaQc-48. Taxonomy (NCBI): domain Bacteria; kingdom Pseudomonadati; phylum Bacteroidota; class Flavobacteriia; order Flavobacteriales; family Flavobacteriaceae; genus Flavobacterium; species Flavobacterium sp. FlaQc-48. Next base: position 29,427 of record NZ_JBIPCR010000027.1, read on the forward strand.
CCCAAATGCAGATCCTTTTGCTGCAGCTCCTGTTGAGGAGAATGCTGCACCGGCTAAATTTGGAGCAAGTGATGTTCAGGATTTAAACTGGGTACAATTGTTAAACGCTTATACTTGTACAGAGTGTGGTCGCTGTACATCAGCATGTCCGGCAAATCAAACAGGAAAAAAATTATCTCCCCGTAAGATTATGATGGACACCAGAGATCGCTTGCAGGAAGTTGGTAAAAATATCGATGCGAATAAGGGTGTTTTTGTTCCGGATAACAAAACATTATTAAACGATTATATTACTCCTGAAGAATTATGGGCCTGTACGTCTTGTAATGCCTGTGTAGAAGAATGTCCTGTAAATATCAGTCCATTGTCTATTATTATGGATATGCGTCGTTATTTAGTTATGGAACAAAGTGCTGCTCCAATGTCACTAAATGCGATGATGACTAATATTGAAAACAACGGGGCGCCTTGGCAATACAGTCAACAAGACAGGTTGAACTGGAAAAACGAGAATTAAAAAAGGTTTAATTGTTTTGCTGGTTTAAGCGGTTATTTATTTTACCGTTTAACCAATTAAAAATAGAGGTTTTTTGTAAGGTTGTCAAATAAAATATTTTTTATTCCGATTAATCAAATTAACGATTAACCGATTTAACAAAAAGAAAAGATGTCAGAAAGTTTAGTAGTGCCAACAATGGCTGAAATGCTGGCCCAGGGAACACAGCCAGAAGTTTTATTTTGGGTAGGTTGCGCAGGAAGTTTTGATGATAGAGCAAAAAAAATAACAAAAGCATTTGTACGAATTTTAAATCGTACCAATGTTTCTTTTGCAGTTCTGGGTACAGAAGAAAGTTGTACCGGAGATCCTGCAAAACGTGCCGGAAATGAATTTTTATTTCAAATGCAGGCCATGATGAATATCGAGGTATTGAACGCTTATGAAGCTAAAAAAATAGTTACGGCCTGTCCGCATTGTTTTAATACTTTAAAAAATGAGTATCCGGAATTAGGAGGTCAATATGATGTTATTCATCATACGGAGTTTTTAAAATCATTAATTGATGATGGCAGATTAACTGTCGAAGGCGGACAGTTTAAAGGAAAGAAAATTACTTTTCATGATCCTTGCTATTTAGGAAGAGCTAATAAAGTTTATGAAGCGCCAAGAGATTTAATTCAGAAGTTAGATGTTGAATTGGTCGAAATGAAACGCTCAAAAGCTAATGGATTATGTTGTGGAGCGGGTGGGGCACAAATGTTTAAAGATGCTGAACCCGGAAACAAAGAAGTAAACGTATTGCGTACAGAAGATGCTCTTGAAGTTAAACCGGATATTATTGCAGCGGGTTGTCCGTTTTGTAATACGATGTTAACAGACGGTATCAAACATCAGGAGAAAGAAGGTCAGGTTAAAGTAATGGACATTGCAGAGTTGATTGCTAATGCACAGGATCTTTGAATCTAAGGTTCAAAGTGGCAAAGGTTCACAGGCATAAAGGTTGAAATCTGAAACCTGAAACAAAACAAACAAAAAAAAGTAAAATGTATATACCTTTTGAAGATTTACCCGGTGAATCCAGAATCTGGATTTATCAATCAAACAGAAAGTTTTCTGAGGAAGAATTTTCTGAAATAGAAGCTGACCTAAAATCTTTTATAGAAGGTTGGGCAGCACACGGAACAAGTTTAGAGGCTTCATATCAATTAAAATACAACCGATTTATTATTTTGGCTGTAAATCAGGATGTGCAGGCTGCGACCGGATGTTCTATAGATAGTTCGGTGGAATTTATCCAGGGTTTAGAGAAAAAGTACAATGTTGATCTGTTAGATAAAATGAACGTTACTTTTAAACTTGGTGAACACATCGCGCACAAACCATTAATTGATTTCAAAAAGATGGTTAAAGATAAATCAGTATCTGAGAATACGATTGTTTTTAATAATTTGGTGAATAATATTGAAGAATACAACGAATCCTGGGAAGTTCCTGCTGCCGATAGCTGGCATAGCCGATTCTTCTAAGAAAGAATTTATATAATATTTGGGAAGTCATAAAATTTAGGTTTTATGACTTTTTTTGTTTTTAGACGCGAACAAACCTGTTAGGTTTTTGTTTTATGCGGTTTATTTTGTCCTTACTTCGAAATGACAAGATTACGGAAAACTGTAACAAAGATAAATCACCACAAACCCGGCAGGTTTTTAAAATCTTTCGGGTTTCGCTCAGTAATTCTTTTAGAAACTGAAATCTTTAATATAGCCCCGATGGGAGTGATATCCTTTTGCCGGCTTCTTTAGCCGGTAAAAGATATAGCGGACAGCGGGACAAGTGGTTCTTTTGAAAAAAGAATCTTCTGCTCCCCCAAAAAAAAACAGGAGTTACAGGTTGAAATATGATTTGCGGAATTTTTGGATATAAAAACTTTTAATTTACTCAGAATGACATATCGAATAGTTGTGAGATCTAACAATCTAGTAATCTGATAAATCCAATCTTCACAAAAATCTAACAATCTAAATCTTCGAATAAACGCTATTTTTGAGTACTTTCGTAGTATTAAATTTAATACATGAAAATAGCTATAGTTTGTTATCCGACATTTGGCGGTAGTGGCGTAGTTGCTACGGAATTAGGCCTTGAATTAGCCAGACGCGGACACGAAATACATTTTATTACTTATAGTCAGCCGGTTCGGTTGGCACTTTTGAATCCTAATGTTCATTATCACGAAGTAAACGTTCCTGAATATCCTCTTTTTCATTATCAGCCTTATGAGTTGGCTTTGTCAAGTAAATTGGTTGATATGGTAAAACTATATAAAATTGAAGTTTTGCACGTGCATTATGCAATTCCACACGCGTACGCGGGTTATATGGCAAAACAAATGCTGAAGAATGAAGGAATTAATCTTCCGATGATTACAACACTTCACGGAACTGATATTACGCTGGTTGGAAATCATCCTTTTTACAAGCCTGCGGTTACTTTTAGCATCAATAAATCAGATTATGTGACCTCGGTTTCGCAGAGTCTGAAAGATGATACCTTGAAGTTGTTCAAGATCAAGAATAAAATTAGGGTGATTCCCAATTTTATTGAATTGGATAAAGTCGTAAAAGACCCGCAAGCCCCTTGTCATCGTTACGTTATGGCAAAAGAAAATGAGCGAATCATTACCCACATCAGTAACTTTAGAAAGGTGAAACGTATTCCGGATATTATTAAGATTTTTTATATTATCCAGAAAGAAATTCCGGCCAAATTAATGATGGTAGGTGATGGTCCTGAAAAAGAAAAAGCCGAAGCTTTATGCATGGAGCTGGGGATTTATGATAAAGTAATTTTCTTTGGAAACAGTAATGAGATCGACAAGATTTTATGTATGACCGATTTGTTTTTACTTCCGTCGGAAACGGAGAGTTTTGGTTTAGCAGCTTTAGAAGCAATGGCCTGTGGGGTTCCGGTAATTTCAAGTAATTCAGGTGGTTTGCCAGAGGTTAATTTTGATGGGGTTTCCGGATATTTGAGTAATGTTGGAAATGTAGATGAAATGGCTGCCAATGCTATTAAAATTCTGAAAGATGATAAAACTTTAAATGAATTTAAAGCCAATGCGTTGGAAGTAGCGAAAAAATTTGATATTAAAAATATCCTGCCTAAATATGAAGCTTTATATCAAAGAGCAATAGACGATTACAAAGATTAAAAAACAGCAATTTTTAAAGATAAGCGTAAATGAAAAAAGTAATTTCGGTTTTAATAGTGTTTGTTTTGATTTCATGTGGAGCAAAAAAAACAGCAGATTCTGGTTCGAAAGTTTTATACGAAGTTTTAACCGAACAATCGGATGGTGGAGGCAATATTAAATTTTTTGAAATTCTGACAGAACCAAATGAAATCAAAATGCTGGAAAATGACCCGCTTTTAGCCAATAAAATGAAACATGATGATATTAATAATTCAAATTATGTCATTTTGAATATGGGCGAGAAAAACACTGGTGGTTATTCTATCGGAGTTGAAAAAGTGGAAGAAACGGATAAAAATATCATCATTACGGTAAAAGAAAATAATCCTGCTGCGGATGCCATGGTAATGCAGGTTATTACTTATCCGTATACAGTGGTAAAGGTGCATTCGAAAAAAGAGATTATCATTAAATAAATATTTTGTCTGGTTGAGCGGAGTCTAAGTTGGCTATCAGGCTGAATTTAACCGCAAAGTACGCAAGGGTTATGCTTAGAAAATGCAAAGTTCGCAAAGCTAAATCATCACAAAGCTTTGCGAACTTTGTGTTTTTATAAAAGCCCGTCATGTATAAAAAAAACCTTGCGTACTTTGCGGTTAAAAGGGGTGTCTAATAATAAAAAAAATCCTGTCGCTTTTAAACGGCAGGATTTCTTTTTACAATTATTTTAATTTTTATTTAGAATCTAAATTTCACTCCCAATCCTACATCAAATCCAAAATTGTCATCGTCATAATATCCGGAACCAATTTCTGGTCTTGCATCTAATGAAAGTGTAATAGGTGCTTTGTCAAAAGTGTATTCTATACCAATATCTCCTGCTGCAAAAACGTAAGTTCCGCTATCATTAAATTTGTTGTTGTTTGCATAATAATCGTGATCCCAGGCAGCAATACCAGCACCAACACCGGCATACCAGTTAAAACCACCATCAATGTTCCAAACCCATTGATAAAGTCCAACTGCTTTTATGGCATCTACATCACTGCTGTTTCTCCATCCTAAATCAAATTCAAGTCTGTTTTTTTGACTTAATCCTCTTTGGTAAGATACTTCTCCACCAAAACCGTTATTGTCACCTAAGCGTATACCTAGTGCATTTTTAGCAATGTCTTGTGATTGAGCCGTAAATACTAATCCTAATAGCATAATGGCAGATAAAATGATTTTTTTCATAAAAAAGGTTATTAATTTTTTTCAAATGTACTGTTGCGTATAATCTTCAAACGTATATTATTTTTGAAAATTGTTATATAATTCACATTTTAAAAATATTTAAGGCCCAATTTTGAGTAAAATTTTATCCGATAAAGTTCTTTAGTTTTAGTAAACGTTTATTTTTTCAGAATGATGGAAGAAATTAACTGAGAGCTTAGAATGTCTTCCATTTCAAAAAGATTTTCTTCTTCTGTGAAATTACTTTCGGCATAAGAATATAATTTCCAGCGTTTTTTATGGTATTCCAATGCTGTTAAGTTCTCTACCCAATCACCGGAATTTAGATATAAAGTCGATCCGTGTTTGTTTTCTTTGGTAATGATTTTAGGTTCGTGAATATGACCACAAATAACATAATCATATTTTTTTTCGATGGCTAAATCTGTAGCTGTAGTTTCAAAATCAGATATGAATTTGACAGCTTTTTTAACGCTTGCTTTTATTTTTTTGGAAAAAGAGTAGGGCTCACGTCCTAATTTTGCCAGACACCAGTTAGCAAACCGATTGCTTAAAATTAGGTAATCGTAACCTAGCCCTCCCAGTTTTGCAATCCATTTTGAGTGTTGAACAGAAGCGTCAAAAACATCTCCGTGAAAAATCCATGCTTTTTTATCGTCTAATTCCAGGACCAATTTATCTACCAAAGAAAAATTCCCCATGTTCATATCACTAAACTTTCTCAGAATTTCATCGTGATTTCCAGTGATATAATACACCTTTGTGCCTTTAGAAGCCATTCCTATTATTCTTTGAATGACTCTTAAATGGGCTTTTGGAAAGTAAGATTTTCTAAATTGCCAGGCATCAATAATATCCCCGTTTAAAACAAGTGTTTTGGGTTTAATGCTTGATAAATAATTATTTAGTTCTTTTGCATGACTTCCGTAAGTTCCCAAATGGACATCTGAAAGAATGACCAGTTCGACATTTCTTTTTTTCAATTTTTCTTTTTTTGAAGTTTAACAAATAAAAGAATCTTTAGTGGGATTTATTTTATCAAAAGGTTATCAATTTGACCACAATTTTAATAAATTGTGATTTTTAATGGCTGCAACCTTTACTTAATAATACTAATTTTAAATTTTTTAATTTAATTCATAAAACTTACATTTGCTCAAAACAAATTACAATGGCAGGAAATAGCTACGGCACCCTATATAAAGTTACAACATTTGGAGAATCTCATGGTGAAGCTTTAGGCGGAATTATAGATGGTTGTCCATCAGGAATAGAACTTGATCTTGATGCAATTGAAGTTGAAATGTCCCGAAGAAAACCCGGGCAATCGGCAATCGTAACACAACGTAAAGAACCGGATGCGGTTCAGTTTTTATCGGGAATTTTTGAAGGTAAAACTACCGGAACCCCAATAGGTTTTATTATTCCAAATACCAATCAAAAATCAGATGATTACTCTCATATAAAAGATAATTACAGACCCAGCCACGCTGATTATGTATACGACCAAAAATATGGTTTTCGTGACTATCGCGGTGGCGGAAGAAGTTCTGCAAGAGAAACAGCCAGCAGAGTGGTGGCCGGTGCAATTGCAAAACAAATGTTACCACAAATTAAAATTAATGCTTACGTTTCATCGGTGGGTCCAATTCATTTAGATACACCTTATCAGGATTTAGATTTTTCGAAAATAGAAAGTAACCCTGTTCGTTGTCCCGATGAAAAATCAGCAGCAATTATGGAAGAATACATTCGTGATATCCGCAAACAGGGAGATACTGTTGGCGGAGTTGTTTCATGTGTGATTCAAAATGTTCCGGTTGGTTTAGGCGAACCTGTTTTTGATAAATTACATGCCGAATTAGGAAAAGCAATGCTTTCTATAAATGCTGTAAAAGGTTTTGAATATGGAAGCGGATTTTCAGGTTCTGAAATGAAGGGAAGTGAACATAACGATTTGTACAATGCAGACGGAACTACGAAAACAAATCTTTCAGGAGGAATCCAGGGAGGGATCAGCAACGGAATGGACATCTATTTTAGAGTAGCATTTAAACCTGTTGCTACGATTATGCAAACACAGGATTCATTAGATAATAAAGGAAATATTACACCGATGACCGGAAAAGGACGTCATGATCCGTGTGTAGTACCTCGAGCAGTACCCATTGTTGAAGCAATGGCTGCGATTGTTTTGGCTGATTTTTATTTAATCAACAAAACATATTAATTAAAGTTAAGGCAGTGAGGGTCTTAATATTTTAATCTAAAACAACAAATTAATGCAACAAGTTAAAGAAACTAAAAAAAAATCATTTCTTTCAGGATTAACAGGGCAAATTATAATTGCCATGGTCCTTGGAGCAACTTTAGGAATTATATTGCACAACTCGGTTTCACAAGAGGCAGCGCTATCATTCAGTAATAAAATAAAAATGCTGGCCACGATCTTTATCAGATTGGTGCAAATGATTATTGCTCCTTTAGTTTTTACTACGCTGGTAGTTGGAATTGCAAAATTGGGAGATATAAAAACAGTTGGAAGAGTTGGAGGAAAGGCACTTGGCTGGTTTTTTACGGCTTCTTTTATATCCTTATTAATAGGTTTGTTTTATGTTAATATACTTGAGCCCGGAGTAGGTTTGAAATTAGATCATGTTGATATGGCTGCAGCCGGTGAGGTTACGGCAAAAACTAAAATATTATCTGTAGAGAATTTTGTAGAGCATATCGTTCCTAAAAGTATTTTTGAGGCAATGGCAACCAATGAGATCTTGCAAATTGTAATATTTTCTATCTTTTTTGGATTAGCAGCTGCTTCGCTTGGAAGTACGGTAAAACCGGTTATAAATGCGTTTGATAAAGCTTCTCACATTGTTCTGAAAATGGTGAATTACGTAATGAACTTTGCTCCAATTGGAGTTTTTGGGGCTATTGCAGGAGTTTTTGCTATAAGAGATGCAGAAGAATTAATCATCACATACTTTAAATTTTTCGGGTCCTTCTTAGTCGGAATTAGTACATTATGGGTTGTTCTGGTTGCTGTAGGCTATATTTTCTTAAAAGGAAGAATGACCGAATTGTTAAGACGAATTATTGGACCTGTAGCTATTGCTTTTGGAACTACTAGTAGTGAAGCCGTTTTTCCAAAATTAACAGAAGAACTGGAAGAATTTGGAGTTAAGAACAAAATTGTAGCCTTTATGTTACCGCTGGGTTATTCATTTAATCTTGACGGAAGTATGATGTACATGACTTTTGCCAGTATCTTTATTGCTCAGTTTTACGGTGTACATTTAGATCTGGGGACACAAATGGCAATGCTTTTGGTTTTAATGCTGACCAGTAAAGGTATTGCAGGTGTGCCAAGAGCAAGTTTGGTCGTGGTGGCAGCTACCTGTGGTATGTTTAAAATTCCTGTTGAGGGAATTGCTTTAATTTTACCAATTGATCACTTTTGTGATATGTTCAGAAGTGCTACAAATGTTTTAGGAAATGCATTGGCAACTTCGGTTGTAGGACAATGGGAAGATGATAAAGAGGCAGAAATTGTTGCTGAGGACTAATATTTATCTGGTTTTTTTGTAAGAATTAAAATCAGAAATTAAATGACATTTAAATAGATGAAGAAAAGCTGTATTTTTATAGGAAATACAGCTTTTTTTTATTTTTAAGTGTATATTTGATAAAATTAGCCGATTTATGCCCCAAATACGGATTGTTTTACTGTTCTTCCTATTTCTGAATTGTTTTGCCAGTTCAGCAGTTGCGCAATCTGAATCTTCATCAGATGTAAAGATAAATAACCTTGTAAAAGATGCTTTAGTTAATTTTAGGGAATCAAACTTCGAGAAATCACTCATAATCTCCAGAATTGCATTAAACGCCGCTACAAGCGCTAAAAATGATTGCTTAATTTCGCGCTCTTATAATATTATTGCAGCCAATTATAATGAGTTGGCCGAGATCGATAAAGCCTTGTTTTTTTATAATAAAAGTTTGTATTATGCAAACAGGACTGATAATGACTCCATAAAGTATAATCTCTATAACAATCTGGGGAATGTGTATTGTTTTGAAAAAAAACAATTCAATAAAGGAATTCGCTATTATAAAAAATCAATTGCATATGGCTTAAAGATTAATGATATGAGCCAAATCTATTTTACGAATGTAAATATAGCATGGGCCTATTTTGATATTAAAAAGTTTAATGATGGTTACCCCTTTTTAAAATTTGTCAACAATAATAAAGGTAAATACGGAGATCAATCAACAGAAGTGGTTGTAAATATGCTTAACGGTATGTATTTAAGTTACCGAAATGAATACGAAGTAGCAAATGCGTATTTTATAAAAGCTATTAATTCAGGAAAAAACAGCGAAGAAAAATCAGATCTGTCCTATGCCCATTTAGAATATTCGAAGTTTTTAACTAAGAATGAAAAATACAAAGAAGCGTATCAGGAGCTTACTTTATACAATAAAATTACACAAGAATTATACAATCAGGAAAAACTCAAAAAAGCATCGATAGCCGGTTTTAATCTTGAACTCGATGAATATAAAAGACAAATTGATAAAATTGAGAGTGAAAAAGATTCACAATATCAGAGTCTGAAAAAATCGAGAATTATTGTAATCTTATTTGTTCTGATTTCTTTAATTCTTTTGGTCTTGATAATAACTTTAGTTAAAAACATCAGATTCAAGAAAAAGCATAATTTAGAGCTTTTAAAAGCAAAAGAAGTTGCTGAAGAAGCCTCATTACTCAAAACTCAATTTATTTCGACTATAAGCCACGAATTGCGTACTCCGTTATATGGCGTGGTAGGAATAACGAATATGTTACTTGAAGAGCATAAAGAATTATCCCGAAGCCAGCATTTAAGTGCTTTGAAGTTTTCAGCCAGATATTTGCTCTCTCTTGTCAATGATATTCTGCAGATTAATAAAATTGAAGAAAATAAAGTTGTTCTGGAAAATTTGACCTTCAATATTTCCGATGAAATTACAATGATTAAAAATTCGCTGTCTTTTTTATCACAAAAAAACAATAACAAGATTTCGGTTTCGATCGATCCGTGTATTCCGGAATATTTAATTGGTGATAAGTTAAGACTGGCTCAGATCCTGATGAATTTAGTTAGTAATGCCTTAAAATTCACAAAAGACGGTGAAGTTGAAATCATTGTTAAATTAACTAAGGTTGAAGATAAAATGTTTTTTCTGGATTTTCTTATAAAGGATAATGGAGTTGGAATTGCAATTGTCGACCAAAGTAAAATTTTTGAAAAATTTGTTCAGGTTGGAAGGAAAGATGAAGATTATCAGGGAACAGGTTTAGGATTGAGTATTGTAAAAAAATTATTGGGGCTTTTTGGAAGTACCATTACTTTAGAAAGTAATATTGGCGAAGGAACTTCATTTGCCTTTACAATACCTTTTGAGCATGATCCAAAAAGAACTAAGAGTATAATAGATGAAATTGAGGTAGATTTAACTTCAAACGAAACGTATAAAATTTTAATTGTCGAAGACAATCTCATTAACCAACTGGTTACCAGGAAAATTATCGAAAAGCATAATTATGTTTGTAAAGTAGTCGATGATGGTTTTGCGGCTTTGGCGATTTTAGAAAAAGAAGATTTTGATCTTATTTTAATGGATATCAATATGCCTTTGATGAATGGATTTGAAACTACTAAAAGAATTCGTTTAAAAGACATAAAGACCCCCATAGTTGCCTTAACAGCTTTTGATAAAGATGAGATCACAGATGAAGCAATTTCTTCAGGAATAAATGATATTATCATCAAGCCTTTTGAACCTGTGAAACTTTTTAAAATTATAAACTACTTAATACAAGAAGCAAAAAACGCTGGTTAATACCAGCGTTTTTTATTTTGTTTAGAAGCATTTGACTTTCTTGATTTGTGAGCGCCGCCACTTCGGTTTGAGTTTTTAGGTTTCTCTTCCGTTGCTTCCGGGCTTCCGGAATGCCATTGATAGGGATGATCTGTTACTGTTGTAACGTCAACCTTAATTAGCTTCTGAATATCTTTCCAGTAAGGTTGTTCGTCTTTACTGCAAAATGAAATGGCAATTCCGCCGTTTCCTGCGCGACCTGTACGTCCAATTCTATGAACATACGTTTCCGGGATATTAGGTAAATCAAAATTAATTACAAACGGTAATTGGTCAATGTCAATTCCTCTGGCTGCAATATCTGTCGCTACAAGAACGCCAACTTCTTTGTTTTTAAAAGCATCCAGAACACGCTGTCTTGCATTTTGCGATTTATCTCCATGAATTGCTTCAGCCGGAATATCTTTTTTGCGTAACGCTTTTACCACATTATCTGCTCCGTGTTTGGTTCTTGAAAAAACCAGTACGTTTGATAAATTTTCGTTTTTTATTAAATGGTATAATAAATTTCTCTTTTCTGTTTTCTCGACAAAATAAACACGTTGCTCTACATTTTCTGCAGTTGATGAAACAGGAGAAACTTCTACTTTGGCAGGATCCTGCAAAAACATTTCGGCCAATTCACGAATGGCGATTGGCATAGTAGCAGAAAACAATAAAGTTTGTCTGTTTTTAGGAGTCAGTTTTACGATCTTTTTTACATCGTTTATAAATCCCATATCCAGCATTTGATCTGCTTCATCTAAAACCAAGGTGTGTAAATGATCCAGGTCAAGAAAGCCCTGTTTTTGCAAATCCAATAATCTTCCCGGTGTAGCTACCAAAATATCAACTCCGTTTTTTAGGGCATCTACTTGTGGATTTTGCGAAACTCCGCCAAAAATTGTCAATTGAGTGAGGTTGGTATATTTGGCATAAGTATCAAAACTTTGTCCAATTTGAACCGCTAATTCACGAGTTGGCGTAACTATAAGGGCACGAATTACTTTGGCTTTTTTTGATGAACCTACAATTCGGTGTAATTGATGTATGATGGGAATGGCAAATGCTGCAGTTTTTCCTGTACCGGTTTGCGCACAACCAATTAAATCTCTTCCTGCCAAAACAATTGGAATAGATTGCTCCTGAATAGGAGTAGGGTTTAGGTAGCCTTCTTCAAAAACGGCTTTTTGTATACTTTTTGAAAGTGATAAATCTTCGAATAACATATCTTAGGTATTAAGATTCTAGTTTTAAGTACTAAAATTCAGTGCAAAGATAGGTTTATTCGGTCAACCGTTTATTTGATTCTTGTATTATTTGGAAAATGTGTGGTTTTAAGCCGGCTGACCTTCAGTTTAACTTTTCTTTTTCGTTGTTTGCTTTTATAAAATCAGTGATGAGATAACCAATTAGTTTTCCAATTAAATTGTTGTTTGGTGAATCGGCCAAATCCGGTGCTCCTTCACAAATATGCAAATAAGCAGCATTTTTATGTTGTCCGAAAAATGAGATAAACTGACGTAATTCTTCTACAGAAAAGCCACTTATTGTCATAGCACTACTGGCAATGTTAGGAATAGCGTCCAGATCAATTTCGATACCAAAAGAATCTGTTTTTATAAATTCTAAAGCCAAAGCCATTTCGCGGTCAAAATCTTTTTCTTTGCGAATATTTACGCTATCATAAGTATTGTAACGAACCCTGTCTTCTAATTTTTTGATAATATCCAGAACGCTTTTTGATGTGTAGTTTTCGTGTAAGCCAAAAATGAAGTATTTTTTTAAAAAACCTTCTTCGTAAGCGTATGAAAAGCCATTTCCGCTATGACGGCCTTCCAGAATTCTAAAATCTGAATGAGCATCAAAATTAATGGCATTTATTGGTTTTCCTTTGGCCAAAGCCGAACCTTTTATATTTCCGTAAGCATTGTTATGTCCGCCACCAATTATTATTGGGGTTTTTCCTGCTTTTATAATGGTAAAAATAATATGTGAAACTTCTTTGTCTATTCTTTCGACCAACTGACTTAGTTTTGACCGGTCATCAATATCGTTGAAATCAAGGTTTTCAACATCGCGCATTTCTTCAGAAACATTAAGCTGCCCTAATACAATAATCTGGCTTCCCTTAGAAAAACGATTGTGCTGAATGTTGGCAATACTTTTTATAGCACTTTCCCATGCTGACGCTGCTCCGGGTCTGCCGTAATTAGCACGCACGCCAATATCCTCCGGGATTCCCAGAAGTACATACTTGGCTTCACTCTCTTTTAGAAAATCGATTATGTTACTTCCTTTGGGAATCACAATCATCTTTTCTCCAAACTTTATTTCACCACTACGGTGATTGGTTACTTTTGCCAGATCGTTAACAGTAAACGGAATTAGTTTCTCCATTGAAAAAATTTATTTTCCAAAAATAATATAATTGTAACAACTTACGTTATTACCATATATTAATTCTTAAATTTGTTTTAAAGAAAATTATTTTAAATATGGAAAACCCAAAGAACAACAACTCGAGTCTAAAAGCGGTAATCGCAGTTTTAGCAGTCCTACTGATTGGTAGCTTAGTGTATATTTTTAAATTGTCGTCTGATTCAGATGTTACTAAAACTGAACTTACAACAACAATGACAGAGAAAGAATCTGTTATGAAAGATTTGCAGGAATTGAAAGCCACTTATGATGCTGCAATCGCAGAAAACACTTCTATGTCTGATGAATTAATTCAGGAAAGAGATAAAGTAGTAGCATTGATGGACGATTTGAACAAGTCTAAAGGTGATGTATCTAAATACAGATCACAAGTTCAGGCAATGCAAGGTAAAATGAAAACTTTAGTTGCTGAAAATGATGAATTGAAAAAACAAAATGGTGCTTTAACTGTTCAGAGAGACAGTACCATTGTAGTTTTAGGAGAATCAAAAAAATATAATGAGGTATTAGTTGGTCAAAACGAAGAATTGGCTAAAACGGTTGAAAAAGGTGCTAAACTATCAATTTTGAATACAAAAACTGCAGCTTATAAATTAAGAAGTTCAGGAAAACAAATTGAAACTGATAAAGCAAGCCGTGCCGATATTTTAAAAATTAGTTTTACAATTGCAGAAAACCAAATTGCTAAATCTGGTGACAAAACGTATTATGTGCAGGTAATTGACTCTAAAAACAATGTTTTAGGAGACAAAAAAACAGAAAGTTTTGGAGATAATTCTTTAACTTATAGTTTTAAAACTACTGTTAAGTACGAAAATAAAACGGTGAACGTTACAGAAGATTTACCAGGTAAAGATTTTGTTAAAGGAGCTTATTTTATCAATGTTTTTGATAATGACGAATTGGTTTCTAAAACAAGTTTCAACTTGAGATAATATTGGTCGTTTAGGAAACAAATACCACTAAAACATTAAAGGTCTGTGATTTCATTCACAGGCCTTTTTTTATGCTCTCTTAATTTAAAAGGTCTGTGAATGAAATCACAGACCTTTTTTTAAATTGAAATCAGATTAGAATTATTTTCTTTTTCTGGTTTGTTGTTCTTCCAGCTTCTTTAAAATTTTCTCCTGCTTTTTTGCTTTTAAATCAGTTTTTGAAGCTTTTAAGTTATTTCCTTTTGCCATGATCTTGTTATTTAATTATTAAAAAAATAGATTAAACGGATCCTATAATTTATTGGATAATAAAAAAAACTTTAAAGCGAGTAGCAACATCCAATGAAGATTGGAACGGCATATTTAGAAAAAGTTTTTATAGGATTTATTAAGCACACTCGCTGGTGCTTAACAAGTCGGGAAGATTTTTAATTTTATTATTGAAGAAGAGAATAGAGAAATGTTTTTATCCGCATACGAGATTAAATTGGTATTGAAAATGGTATATTTCAAGCCAAATTTATCAAAATCCTGTATGTGTTTTAAAATTTCCATCTCTAAAAAATCGTGGTAGTAAATATAACATCTTTTTTGGCTAATTATTCGTTTTGTAAGATTTTTATATTTATTTTAACTTTTGGGTCTAATGGTAATTTGATAATTAATTTCTATAAAATTTTACCATTTATAAAAACACTTTCAATTAGGTTACTGCCAAAAGCATATGGAATTTGGTAATACGATGAAATTGGCTTTGTGATGATTAGATTAGCCTTTTTACCTTTAGTAATACTTCCGTGCGTTTCAGAAATTCCCATGGCGTAAGCACCATTTATGGTTGCAGCATTGATCGCTTCTTCAGGAGTCATTTTCATTTTGATACAAGCGGTTGCAACTACGAAATTCATATTTCCGGATGGAGTAGAACCGGGATTGAAATCGGTAGCCAATGCCAGGGGTAAGCCTGCTTTTATCATTTCGCGGGCAGGAGTGTAGGGGATACTCAAAAAATAAGAACACGAGGGTAATGCAACAGGCATTGTTTCTGTATCTTTTAAAGCTTCGATGTCTTCCGGATTCATAATTTCAAGATGATCAACAGAAAGGGCTTTAAATTTAACTGCAGCCTGCAAACCTCCAATAGAATTAAACTGATTCACGTGAATTTTCGGTTTTAAACCCAATTTAATTCCTGCTTCCATTATTTGCCCGGTTTCTTCAACAGAAAAATAGCCGGTTTCGCAAAATACATCAATATAATCAGCTAGTTTATTTTGGGTAATTTCAGGGATCATTTTGGTTATGATTTCTTCGATATATCCTGCTTTGTTTTCTTTGTAATGTAACGGAAATGCATGCGCACCCAGAAATGTAGCTTTTATAGCAACAGGGTAATTATTTGCCAGTTTTTTAATAACCCGCAGCATTTTTAGTTCACCTTCAACTGTAAGTCCGTAACCTGATTTGATTTCAACAGCTCCGGTTCCCAAATGCATTACTTCTTCCAAACGTATTCTGGATTGTTCGTAAATTTCATCTTCAGAAGTTTCATTGAGTTTTTTAGCCGAATTTAAAATTCCGCCCCCGCGATTTGCAATTTCTTCGTACGAGAATCCATTGATTCTGTCTACAAATTCCTGTTCCCGATTGCCTGCGTAAACAATATGCGTATGACTGTCACACCAAGACGGAAGCACTACCTTTCCGGTTGCATCTATAATATGATCTGCATCAATTTCAGGAAGATTTTCCATCGAACCAAAATCACTGATGAGATCGTCCGTTATCAGCAAAAAGGCATTTTTAATAGTGGGAAGAATTGCCATTTCTTTCCCTGAAACTTTAGACACAGAGGTTTTGCGAACCTGAAGCAGTTCTTGTATGTTTGTAATTAATGTAATCATTTATGTTTAGTGTATTGTAAAAACACAAATTTCACGAACTACAATCCGTGAAATCTGTGAAATTCGTGTTTAAATCTGTTTTTTTATTCTGAAACTGTTATCTCAAACATTTTAGTCCAGTTTTTACCGGTAACAAAAATAGTTTTGGTTTTAGGGTTGTAAGCTATTCCGTTTAAAACATCTTCAGTAGTAACATCTGTCATTGATTTGCGTAAATCTGACATGTTCAAAATTCCTTCAACTGCTCCTGATGTTGGGTTTACCACTGCGATAGCATCCTTAAACCAGACATTTGTATAGATTTTACCATTAATCCATTCTAATTCGTTTATTGCTTTGATTTTTGAAGTTCCGGAATAAACGTTGATGTAATCTACCATTTTTTGAGTTGCAGGATCCATTTTCCATATTTTCTCTGTTTTATCTGTTTGGTAAATGTATTTTCCATCATTTGTCATTCCCCATCCTTCAATATCTTTATCGTAAGCAAAAGTTTTTTCTAGTTTTAATGTTTTGGCATCGTAGATAAATCCGGTTTTATTTTGCCAGGTTAACTGAAATAATTTTCCATTGATAAAAGTAATTCCTTCTCCGAAATATTTTTTATCAAGATCAATTTGTTTGAAAATCTTACCGGTTTTATAATCGTATTTTCTTAAATACGAAGCACCTTCTTGTCCTGTGCTTTCATATAAAGTATCATTATGAAATTCTAAACCTTCTGTAAAAGATTTTTTATCGTGTGGATAGGTATTAACCACTTTGTATTTTAATAATTTTGGTTCGATGTTCGAAACTAATTCAACTCTTTTGGTCGCATCAGAGGAATCAGATCCAAAATAAACGGTAGCTTTTAAATACTGGTATCCTAATTTTTGGTCTTTTAACTCAAATTTGAATTTTTCGGTACCTTTGGTGCTTCCCACTTTTTTATCGTTTATGAAGTAAGCAACGCTGTCGATTTCTTTCGAATTTGGGTTCAAAATAGCGATCGAAATAGACTCTTGTGGTAAAAAATGAGCAGGAAAAGCCGAATCATCGATATTAAATAAAGAATTTTCACCTTTTTTTGTATCTCCACATCCAATTAATGTGATTCCTAATAAAATGACAGTTAGGAAGTTATATTTTTTCATAGTTTAAAATTTGAATAAGCCAATATACGACGATATTTTTATAGCAACAAAGCTCTTGCAAAAATATAAAAAGATTGTATATTTGCACCGGCAAGTCCTACACGACCAGCTCCTGCAGACTCCCCCAGGATGGGAACATAGCAAGGGTACGTGGTTGAGCGGTGCGATGTAGGTCGCTTGCCATTTTTTATTTTTTTAGAATTTATATAAAAGTAGTCTTCCTTCGGGGGGATTTTTTTATTTTTGGAACTTCGTAAAGTTAAAAGTTATTTGTTAGAGGTTAGAAATTTTCCTTAATGAACGAACTTATAACTTAAAACTCATAACTCATAACCTTCACAATGAATAAAGTCGTTTTAATTACCGGAGGATCCTCAGGGATTGGAAAATCAATTGGAGAATTTTTGCAGAAAAAAGGTTTCGTAGTGTACGGAACAAGCAGAAATCCTGAAAAAGTTTTAAATTCAGCTTTTCCGTTGGTCGCTTTGGATGTTCGCAATGCCGAATCAATAAAGTTGGCTGTAGCAAAAATTATTGCCAATTCAGGACGATTAGATGTGGTGATTAATAATGCCGGAGTTGGAATCACGGGACCTTTAGAAGAGATTCCGATGGAGGAAATCAAAAATAATTTCGAAACCAATTTTTTTGGTCCAATTGAAGTTATGAAAGCTGTTTTGCCACAAATGCGTGAACAAAAATCAGGTTTGATCATTAATATTACTTCAATTGCCGGTTATATGGGATTGCCTTACAGAAGTGTTTATTCAGCATCAAAAGGAGCTTTAGAGCTGATTACGGAAGCATTGAGAATGGAAGTGAAGTCATTTGGAATTGAAATTACAAATGTTGCTCCGGGCGATTTTGCTACTAATATTGCTTCCGGTCGTTATCATGCTCCTGTGATACAAGGTTCTGCTTATGAAAAAGTATACGGAGAAACATTATCAACAATGAATGAGCATGTTGATGCAGGTAGTAATCCGAATGAAATGGCAGAAGCAGTTTATAAAATTATGCAACAGAAAAAGCCAAAAGTTCATTATAAAGTTGGGGTGTTTATGCAGAAGTTTTCGATTGTTTTAAAACGTGCACTTCCGGATAAAGTCTACGAAAAAATGCTAATGAACCATTACAAATTGTAAAAAAATGAAACAGAGCAAAATTTGAAATTATTCGACAGGAATAAAAATTTCAAATTTTGCTCCTTGATTTAATGCCCCTTCCGCTCTAATAAATCCTTTGTGGTTTTCTACAATTCGTTTCACTATTGTAAGCCCGATTCCGGTGCTTTTTGAATGTTTGGTATGTAAAGCCTGAAAAAGTCCAAATATTTTTTCGCTATATAAAGGGTCGAATCCGATGCCATTGTCGGCAATGGTTAATTTGTAATATTTGGTAAGCGGAGAAAGTTTTTCGAACTCCCCATTTGTGATTGTTGCTGATACTGATATGATTAAGTTTCGTTCAGGACTTGCGAATTTCAATGAATTGCTGATAAGATTATACAGCAATTGTCGGAATTGAAATTCTATCACAGAGAGTTTGCCTAATACTTGTATGTCAAAGGTTACATTCTTAATTTCTAATTCTCCTGTTACATCGTCAATAACGTCTTTTACGATATTGTTTAAGTCTTTTATTTCAAATTTTCGCTCGTCAAATTTGGTTTTGGAGTAGAGAAGGAGATCATTTATTAAATTCTGCATTCGGAATGCTGAGGTACGAATTTTGTGAAATGCGGCTTTTCCTTTTTCAGATAAGTTCTGGACTTCTTCACGTTCAATGGTATCTGTAAAAAGCTGAATCTTGCGTAAAGGTTCCTGAAGGTCATGACTTGAGATATAATTGAAAGCTTCTAACTCGCTATTCATTCTTTCCAGTGAAATGTTCTTCTGCAGGAGTTTTTTTTCAATGTCTGAGTTTAATTTCTCGATCTGTTTTTTTTCGCCTACTGTTTTTTCTAACAGGTTGTTTTTTTCTTCTAAAGCTATTTGGTTTTTAGCTTCCTGCTCAATCACCGCTAAATGAAATGAAATAAGATCAGCAAATAAATGAAACATTTCACGGACTTTGAATTCCTTCAGGCTATTTGGTTTTGGGTCAATAGCACATAATGTACCAAAAAAAGTTCCGTCCTTACGTATAATGGGTACCGAGATGTAGCTCTGAAGTTTGTACATTGCGGGAGTATGATGATCATGATAATCCGGATCTTCGCTTACATTATCGATAATGACGGGTCTTAAATTTTTTCTGATGTCGTCGCAAATGGTTGTTTTTATCTGTAATTCATCTCCGGGTTTTAGCCCGAAAAGAACGTTGTCCTGAACGCTGCATGTAATCCATCGATCATCTGTAACCCTTGCCACTGCTGCAAAACCCATTCCTGTAGTCTGGCAAATTACGTTGAGCAGGGTAGGTACAATGGAAATTTTTTCGATATTAAGGATATCTTGTTTGAAATGATCTTCTAGCACTTTTTATGGGAGTATTTTAATTTTTTAAAAATACAAAAATAAAACCAGCTTTTGATCGCTAGTTTTTATAGCGATTAATTCTAAGTATTTGTAATTATTTTTTTAGTTTTTTATTTTATGGGAATTATAAATTGTAATTTTGCACGGAAATTTGCGTGACGGATTCATTTACCGGATTGAACCAAAGCTTACTAAATTTGGTTTAAGATCATATTCTTTTGTGAGTGAAACCAAAGAAGGATGATACCGAACACGCCCAAATGAATGAACACAATTAAATTGATATAATTATGAAATTTTTTATTGACACAGCTAATTTAGCTCAGATTAAAGAAGCACAGGCTTTAGGTGTTTTGGATGGTGTAACTACTAATCCGTCTTTGATGGCAAAAGAAGGCATTACCGGAAAAAATAATATTTTAAAGCATTATGTTGACATTTGTAATCTTGTTGAAGGCGATGTTAGTGCTGAAGTAAATGCGCTGGATTATGACGGAATGATCAAAGAAGGTGAGGAATTAGCTGAATTGCATGAGCAAATCGTAGTTAAATTACCTATGACAAAAGAAGGAGTAATGGCTGCTAAATATTTTTCGGATAAAGGGATTAAAACAAACGTAACGCTTGTTTTTTCTGCCGGTCAGGCTTTATTAGCTGCAAAAGCCGGAGCAACTTATGTTTCGCCTTTTATTGGTCGCTTAGATGATGTTTCTACTGATGGTTTGAATTTGATCGAAGAAATTAGATTGATTTATGATAACTATGGTTACGAAACTCAAATTTTGGCGGCTTCTGTACGTCATACCATGCATATTGTAAACTGTGCTAAAATTGGTGCAGATGTTATGACAGGACCTCTTTCTGCAATTTACGGATTATTGAAACACCCATTGACTGACATTGGATTGGCGCAGTTTGTAGCTGATTTTGAAAAGGGAAATAAATAAGAATCAGATCTTTATAGTTTAAAATCGTCATCTTTGAATCAAAAGATGGCGATTTTTTTTTACTTTTAGATGTCTCAAAAAAAATAGATATGAAAAAAGTTATCCTGGGTTTAGTGTTTTCAGTCATTAGCATAACTGCAAATGCGCAGGTTGCCAATATAGTAAAAGAGGTAAATGAAACGGGCGATGTGGCTAGTTTTGAATTAGATTGTTCTGTACAGTTTCAGACTTTGGCTAAAGGGCTGCGTTATAATGTTACGCGTCATGAATTTAAAGGTCCGGAATTGAAAAATTCGTATCGCTTATTGTTGGTAATGGATGGTTTTTATTCGAAAACACTAAATAAGACGATGACTATTTCGGCAGTTTTAAGTGACGGAACTATTATAGAGGCTAAAAAAATAATAGAAGATGACGGTTTTTTTGATGGAGCCTGCACATTAAAGATTAAAGATCCAAAAGCACTTTTAGAGGCAAATATTGATAAAGTGATTGTTCATGCCGATAAAGATGTTGTTTATACATTATCTGCGAAAAACAAAGAGGTTTTTAAAAAGAATCTGAGTAACATTATCAATGCTAAATAAACTTTTTTATTGTTTAGAGCTCAAAAAAAACTCCCGTTTTATCTTGTAAAACGGGAGTTTTTATGAATTATTATTGGTGATTAGTGACCTCCGCCACCACCTTCAACGTGATTGATACCTTGTCTTTTTAAGATTTTAGGACAATAGAAACCATAAAATCCTAAATATGCGAAACCAAGTAAAGGAACGATATAAGAAAAGTGCGTCCATGTGATTCCAAAGATTCCTCCCGGGCTTGTAATATCAATATCGCAAATACTTCCCTGAACTAAAGGAATAACTCCTCCTCCAAGAATCATCATAATCAAGAATGAAGATGCTTTTCCTGTATTTTTGCCTAAACCTGCAATCGCTAAATCGAAGATAGATGGCCACATGATAGATAAGAATAAACCTCCTGAGATAAAGAAGAATTTAGCAATTTCCGGGCTTGGACAAACTAATCCTGCCAGCATCATTAGTAAACCTGATATTCCGAAAAGCATTAAAGTTTTTCCGGCATTTTTACCTCCTACAAAACTTACAGCGATAAATAATAAGATCCAGATTGGGTAGATATAAAATGCAGAAACATCATGTGCAGCAAAAATATTTGCTCCAATAATTACTCCAAATGCTACAGCCGGTACAATGAATTTTAATGCTGTGTTTACTAAGTTTGAAGTGTTAAAAACGTTTACACCACCATTCCAGCGACCAATCATTAAACTTCCCCAATAAAGGGCAATAAATGGGGCAATAGCATCTTCCAGAACATTTCCAAATTCAGCAGTATGTAATAAGGCGGGTAAATTACTAATAATGGTAACCTCGGTTCCTACATAGATGAAGATTCCTAACATTCCTAAGTAGAGCTGTGGATAATCCAGTATGTTGAATTTTTCATGTGCTACTTTAACTACTTCTTCCTCTTCTTTTGCAGGATCTTCGATTTTAGAGAAGTTCATGAAAATGGCAACTACGATAAAAGCAAGTCCAAGGATGATGAAAGGTAGTTTGATATCTTCTAATGAAAGTGATGTGTTTTTGTTGTCTCCCATTCCAAACAAAGCAATTCCTAATAAAATAGCTCCAATTGTTGTTCCGAAAGAGTTGATACCTCCGGCTAAAGTCAGACGGTGAGCGCCTGTTGCAGGGCTTCCCATTTTAATGGCCAGTGGGTTTGCTACAATTTGCTGGATCGAAAATCCTAAACCTACAGTAAATAAAGCTGTTAAGAAAAATGGAAAGCTTTCCATTGTTGCAGCAGGAATAAATAAGAATGATCCAACTGCTGAAAGAAGTAAACCGGCAGAAAGGGTTTTTTTATATCCGAATTTTTGTAAAACATCTACTTTTAAGGATACTAAAAAGAAAATCACAGATCCTACGAAGTACGCGGCGTAAAATGCCCATGCAACTAATTGTGATTGTACCTGAGATAAAGTAAATACTTTTTTGAATACTGGAATCAGGATGTCATTGGCAGAACCAACAAAACCCCAAAAGAAGAAAACAATTATCAACGAGATAAACTGTCCCCATTTGGTTTGAACATTTTCTGAACTCATAATTTAAGAGGTTAATTTTTTATTATATTGTTTTTTGAAGACCGTAAATATATTTGTTAAGCGTATCAAAAAAAAATAAAAAGGCACAAATAATGTTAAATTTCGACAAACGACGTCATTTTTTCAACAAAGTGTTAATTTTTACCGACTTATAAAATGTAATTACAGATAAGATTTTATTCCAGAATTTTATTTTTGACGTCTTTACTGTAATTTCGGCCAATAGGAATGGTGTAGGATTGTATCTGAATACGGTTTCCTTCAATAGATTTTACCTTATTCAGTGCGATTACATACGATTTATGGATTCGCAGGAATCGGTCTGCGGGTAACTCTTCAGATAATGAGGTTAACGATTTATGGGTAATATAGGTTTTGTCAGGAGTAACAACCTTAATATATTCTTTCATTCCTTCGACAAATAATATTTCTTCAATATTAATTTTCATCATTTTTTTATCTACTTTGATAAAAATATGAGAGTCTCCTTTTGTGGTTTCAACCTTAATATTGTTTTTTAAATTGTATTCGGTAGTGATTTTATTAATACATTTTATAAAACGGGGTAACGGGATAGGTTTTACCAGATAATCCAAAACATCAAGATCATAGCTTTCTGCTGCAAACTCCCTAAAAGCAGTTGTAATAATAACTTTGGTTTTGTTCTCAATTAAGCTAATTAACTCAAAGCCCGTCATCATAGGCATATTGATGTCTAAGAATACGGCGTCGACTGTTATACTGTTTATAAAATCAAGTGCTTCTAAGGAATTATTGAATGTGCCAATGACTTCAAAGTCTGAAAAATTGTTAAAATAATTTTGCAGGACTTTGATCGCTAATGGCTCATCGTCAATCAACACGCATTTAATTTTCATTATCAATAGGTATTTGCAAACGGATTATATAGTAATTTAATTTAGTTGTGTCTTTTAGACTGAAATTATTTTTGTAAATTAATTTTAATCTTTTTTTGGTATTGACTAAACCAATTCCGCCTTTTGCATTAAGATTTTGTGAAATTACAAAATTATTTAAGATTTCAAAGTCTAACATTTTATTGTCAATAACTTTACAATTGATTTTAATTTTTAGGTTATTATTGTTTAAACCACCATGTTTAAAAGCATTTTCAACCAAAGAAATGAATATTAGCGGAGGTACAACAATGTCTTCTATATTTGATTCTAAATTGATCGTAACTTCTACATTGTCAAAGCGTAATTTTTCAATTTCGATATAATTTTGAATGTAATCAATTTCTTTTATTAAGGGAACAAATTTGGTTCCTTTTACATCATATAAAACATATTCCATCAAATTCGACAGTTTTATAATAACATCCGGAACCTTATCTGAAGATTCTAATGACAACGCATATAAATTGTTTAAAGTATTGAAAAAGAAATGGGGCTGGATTTGATTTTCAAGATACTTTAATTTGATTTTGAACTGGTTTTCTCTTAGCGATCTGTTTCTTTCCCGTTCTCTCAGCCAGGTTAAGGTAAGATAAACTGATGATGCCATGGCCAGAACATACAATTCACCAATACAGACTGCTACAATATGATTGATATCGAAAGGATGATATTCTCTATTGGCTTCCGGCCAAATGTTCTCGGATATAATATAATAGGTAAGTGCAGTTTTTAGCAAATAGATGCAAAAAAGACTGATTATTAACGAAATGGTATACGTGATGTATTTTTGCTTAAGCACATAACGGGGTACCAACACAAAAAGATTAAAATAGACCAAAGGGATGTGTAAGGAGAACTCAATTAAGTTCGATTTAAAGGAATACGGATAATCATTAAAGTACGCTCCCCATCTTAAAAAGTTAAGGGTAAAATAACTTCCCCAGAACCAAATATGATTTTGAAGCCTGATGTCAAATTTTAATTTTTGAATTTCGTTCAACTTAAATTTAGGGGTTTTAAGGGGGTTTTGGGTTGGTTTTAAATATTGTGCAACTTTAAACAATTAGTTGTTAAAACACAATTCTTTTGCATAAAATTTTACAAAAAAAGATAATTTTTATATTTTTTAAGGTGTATATCGTTTTCGTAAAACGTATTATTGAATGTTTTATGTCGTTCGTTTAAGGTTTTGTGTTGTTTGTATAAATAGTTTTATTTATGTTAATTTTAACAATAAATTTACCGCTTAACCAACAAAACCATGATAAAAATGAAACAAATTATGTTAATCTTTATGATTGTTTTTACGGCGCAAGTCTCGCTTGCCCAGGTAAAAACAGTCAAAGGTTTAGTAAGCGATCAAAACGGATTGCCGTTGCCAGGAGTAACTGTTATTATTCAAGGCGGAAAGACTGCAACTCAATCTGATTATGACGGAATTTATACGATACAAGCATCGACAGGGGATGTACTTGTTTTTTCGTATATCGGAATTAAAACTAAAGCGGTAACTGTGGGATC
Organism: Flavobacterium sp. FlaQc-48; assembly: GCF_044007335.1. Taxonomy (NCBI): domain Bacteria; kingdom Pseudomonadati; phylum Bacteroidota; class Flavobacteriia; order Flavobacteriales; family Flavobacteriaceae; genus Flavobacterium; species Flavobacterium sp. FlaQc-48. Next base: position 54,684 of record NZ_JBIPCR010000027.1, read on the forward strand.
TTCGCCAACTATAAATGTTGTGCTGACAGAAGATGCTCAAAATCTGAATGAAGTTGTTGTTACGGCATTAGGGATTAAGAGACAAAAGAAAGAACTGGGTTATGCGGTTCAGGATGTTAAAGGAGATCAGTTAAACAAAGTAATCACAACCAATGTTACTACTGCACTTTCCGGTAGAGTGGCCGGAGTAGATGTTTCGATACCAGCTACAGGAGTTGCAGGAAGTACAAGGGTTGTTATTAGAGGTATTTCAAGTATTGGCGAGAGTAACCAGCCGCTATATATTGTAGATGGTATTCCTATTGATAACGGTGGTTTGTCTAATGATAATGCTGCAACAAGCAAATGGTTTGACGGACGCGATAACGGAGACGGAATTTCCGGGATCAATCCCAATAACATCGAAAGCTTAACAGTGCTAAAAGGAGCAGCAGCAGCAGCCCTATATGGTTCAAGAGCATTAAATGGGGTGATTTTAATTACAACTAAAAAAGGAAGCAAAGGAAAACTTCAGGTCGAATTAACCAGCGGCGTGAGTTTTGATCGTGTGAATGCTAAATACAAAGATTTTCAAACGGAGTACGGAACCGGATCAAACGGTTTGTTACCGGATCCTTCAAAATCACCTACAGAAATTTATAGCAATACTACAAATGCCTGGGGGCCTAAGTTTTCTGAAACGGTAGGGCAACAAATAAAGATATTTGACGGATCAACGAAACCCTATGCCAGAGTCGAAAATAATATTCAGGATTTTTTCAGAACAGGATTTACGACTACAAATGGAGTAGCTGTATCGGGAGGAGCAGAAAATGCTTTTGTACGTTTTGGTTTTAATAACCTGAAAAATGATGATGTAATTCCTAATACAGGTCTTGAAAGAAATGATGCCAGCTTAAACGCGACTTTAAAATCGGATAAATTTACTTTGGATGCTAATGTAAATTATATTGCAGAAACTACAAACAACAGACCGGGACTGGGAGATTCTCCAAATAACATAGGATATTCATTAAGCAATTTAGCGCCAAATATAGATCAGGCGTGGTTAAAAAATTATAAAAATGCAGATACCGGTGCCATTTATCCGTGGAATAATAATGTTTATCAGCTAAACCCTTATTTCGTAGTTAATGACAATCATAACTCATCTAAGAAAAATCGTTTTATTGGAAATGTTGCCGGAACTTATCAATTAGAAAAATGGGTAGCCTTAACTTTTAGAACAGGTATAGATACGTATGCTTTTAGTGCAAAAGATTTCATGGCAGCCGGAAGTACATGGCCAGGCAGAGATGAAGGATATCTGGGCTTAAACAATATAAACGTGTCAGAAATGAACACAGATTTAATAGCGACTTTTAGTGAAATAAAATTAGCAACAGATTTTACTTTTTCAGGAATTCTGGGAGCAAGCAGAAGAGACTTTAGAAGAGAACAAAACTCAAGATTTGGGACTAAAATTATTGAACCGGGAACAGAATACATCAGTAATTTTGTAAATCAGACAGAAAATGCTCCAATTGAAACAAAAACAAGAACAAATTCAGTTTACGGTTCTGCAAAGTTCGACTATAAAGGCTATTTATATGCAGAGTTTACAGGAAGAAATGACTGGTTTAGTGTGATCAACAAAGATGCTTTTTATCCTGCAGCATCGTTAGGTTTTGTATTTTCGGATGCATTTGGTTTACAAAGCGATGCATTTTCTTATGGTAAATTCAGAGCCTCGCTGGCACGAGTTTCCAATGCGCCGGGAGCTTATAAAAATTCATTGAATTATACCACTTTTGCTTCTTATAATGGTCAGAGTGTTGTTAATATCAAAAATAGTGCTGCACCAAACCCTAATTTGACCTACCAGTCAAAAACAGGATTAGAATTTGGTTTTGAAACAGCTTTCTTTAAAAACAGATTAAAAGCAGATATTACAGTTTATCGCGAAGACACATCGGATCAGACCCTTGATTTACCTTCATCTGCAACATCGGGATACGAGTATATTTCAGTAAATGCAGGAGAACTGAGAAACGAAGGTATTGAGGTGTTTTTATCCGGTTCGCCTATCAAAAACAAAAATTTTGAATGGGGAATTGATTTAAACTTTTCAAAAAACAAAAACTCAATAATTTCATTGCATCCGGATATCAGTACTTATACGATCTCTGAAGCACGTTGGGCCGGAGCCGCTATTGTAGCACAGGTAGGCGGTCAGTACGGAACTATTATGGGCAGGGATTTCTTAAGAAATGAAGCAGGAGAAAAGGTAGTCGCTGCAAATGGTCTGCCTTTGTTTACAGATGAAAAAGTAGCATTAGGAAAAGGACTTCCGGATTGGGCTGCAGGTTTAACAAACAGATTTACTTATAAAGGTATTACACTTCAGTTTTTAATTGATATGAAATTTGGTATGGATGTCTATTCTATGACCAATTCAGTTGCTGCAACAAAAGGACTTTTAGATGTGACCACAGAAGGCAGAGATGCTTATAACCATGCAAGGGCTCAGGCTGTTGCCAACGATCCTAATTTTAGCCAGGCTACCTGGGTACCTACAGCGGGTTACATCGCAGAAGGTGTTGTAAATACCGGAACAACTGCTAATCCGGTTTATGTAAAAAATACAACTCCTGTTAATCCTCAGGATTATTGGAATACGGTATTCAATAACTCACCGGCACCATTTATTTATGATGCTTCTTACGTAAAATTAAGAGAGGTTAGTTTAGGGTATACAATACCCAAAAGTGTTTTTGGCGGCGCAAAAATAAATTCAATTTATGTTTCGGCATTTGCCAGAAATCTATTGACTTTTAATAAAGATCTTCCTAATGTTGATCCGGAGTCGATGTATACTTCCGGAAACGGGCAAGGATTCGAATATGGTTCATTACCATTTAGAAGATCGTATGGTTTTAATATTAAAGTTGCATTCTAAAAAAAGAAATTATGAAATTTAAACAAATAATAATAGCCATACTAGCATTGTTTACCGTAGTAGGCTGTACCGAAAATTTTGACGAACTGGAAAAAGATCCGGTGGCGTTGACAGCAAATCCGGCAGGACAACTTACGTTTACTCAGTTGTGTATGTCAGGTGACGGATTTTACCAGTGGAGAACCAATCTGATTTATTCAGGAGGCTTTGTACAGCATTATGCCGGAGCATGGAACGTAACGGAGTTTGGCAGCAAATTCAAGAAAGATGACGGATATGCAACGGCACTTTGGAGAAATGGTTACTCAAATGAGTTAAAAAATGTAGTAGACATTCTCGAAAAAACAAGTACTGATCCTGCGGCTAAAAATATGAATGCGGTTGCGAAAATTATGAGAGTTATGGTAGCGCAGCGTATCACTGATATTTACGGTGATATACCCTATTCTGAAGCCGGATTAGGTTTCTCTAAAGGAATTGTAACACCTAAATATGATAAACAGGAAGATATTTATACTTCATTTTTTAAAGATTTAGATGATGCTTATACACAATTAAATTCAGGCAGTGGCGGAACAGTAAAAGGAGATTTGTTTTATAATGGAGACATTACAAAATGGAAAAAACTGGCAAACACCTTGCGATTACGTTTAGGAATGAGAATTTCGGAGGTAAAACCGGCTGAAGCTGAAAAACAAGTTAAAGCAGCCTTGCAGAACGGTGTTTTTGAAAGTAATCTTGACAACTGTATCATGAAACATTTAGATGCTACGTTTAATGATGATCCTGCTGCTATTGATTTTAGAGGTAATGGTTTGGCTTATGCGCTTGTGGGTAATGAAAATGGAGATCACTTTAGCACATTAGTCATAAACTATTTAAAAGACAATGGAGATCCAAGGTTAACGATGTATGCAACTCCTAAAACAACCAGTGGTCTTGTCTATGGCGGGGCAATACAACCTGGTGAGTCATTGTATGAAGGCGTTAAACCGGGGCTTTTTCAATGGGAAGTTCCGATGGGGGCAAGTTCAACTTCAGGAATTCAATCTTATTTTAAACAAAAAACAACCCCATTTTTACATGTAAGTTATTCAGAAGCGCAATTATTACTGGCTGAAGCAGCATTTAGGGGCTGGGTTCCCGGTTCTGCGGCAGATTATTATAAAAAAGGAGTTGAAGCAGGAATAAAACAACTAGAGATTTATGGCGCGGCACCTGCAGGTCAGGCAGCTATCAATACTTATCTAAATGCTAAACCATTAGTGGCAGGACAGGAAAAAGAGCAAATCGCAACAGAACTTTGGATCACTTATATTTTTAATAGTATAGAAGCATATTCAAACTGGAGAAGAACAGGTTTTCCTAAATTAGTTCCAATTACAAATCCGGATTCTGAAACCGGAGGAGTTACACCAACACGTTTATATTATCCAAATGATGAAATGCAGAAAAATGAAACCAACTATTTAGAAGCCTTATCTAGAATGGGCGGTAAAAACGACTGGTTAAACAAAGTTTGGTGGGATAAAAACTAAAAAAAAATAGTCCCAAATAAAGTTATGCCTGATAAGGTGTTATTTTCATTCTAATTAAAGATTAAAAACAACAAGTTTAAATTTAAAATTATGATAAAAAATAAAGCCTTATTAGGCATCCTTTTTTTTATAAGTTCCCTTTTTTCAGCCTACAGTTGTTCTGTTGAAAAAGAAAGTAATACTGAAAATTCAAAAAATAAAACAGCCAGGGTGGTAGGATATTTATCTTCGGATAATTTCAGTAAAATGAACTCCATTCAGTTTTGTAAATTAACACATCTCAATATTGCATTTGCAAATCCGGATAAATTTGGTAATCTGATCTTTAGCGGAGATATTGATGCACTTATTAAATATGCCAAATCTGTCAATCCTGATATTGTCATTAGTATTTCTCTTGCAGGTGGTGTTTTATCACCGGAGCAGGCAGCAAATTGGTCTTTTCTGATTGATAAACCCGAAAACAGACCGGCTTTGATTCAAAGTATTCTAAATTTTGTCGCATTACATCATTTAGACGGAGTAGATGTAGATCTTGAATGGGATGCGGTTACCTCAGGCTATAGTGGCTTTGTTATTGAATTAAAAAAAAGTATTACAGAACATAAAAAAATATTAACTGCCGCTTTACCAAATAATTCCCGATTCGAAAATATAAATTCGGCAGCACTAAATGCTTTCGATTTTATAAATATAATGTCTTATGATAGTACAGGGCCGTGGACTCCAAATAATCCAGGTCAGCACAGTTCTATGAGTAATGCTAAAGAAGGAATCGAATTTTGGCATAAACTTCAAAATGTACCCAGTGACAAGATTACTCTTGGTGTACCCTTTTATGGTTATAATTTTACCTATCCAACAGTGACCAGTTCCACTTTTGGACAAATTGTAGAAGCAGGAACTCCATTTGCCGATCAGGATGAAATAGGAAAAATATATTATAACGGAAGACAAACGATTGCCCAAAAAGTAGTGTATGCTTCTCAAAATACGGGAGGAATAATGATTTGGGAAATAGCACAGGACTCGTTTGGTGAATATTCTTTATTAGAAGTAATTCATAAAAAGTATACGGGCTTAAAAGTCAAAACTACCGGATTATGTGGAAATTAAAATTGTAAGGGTATAATTTTAATTGAAATTGATAAACCGAAAAATAAATAAGATTAAGACTACTCTTTTTTGTAAGAACAACGGATTATGATCTGTTTATTTGAAAAAATAATCGTAAAAGGCAGATTATTAGGTTTTTATTGAAATTGTGTTTTTTTAAATGAATTAGCATATGTACTAAGTAAAATGCCGTTAAATGTGCAAAATGCTATATAAAATTGATTTGAAAACGTTTTCGCGAAACAGATTATTGATTGTTTTATGTCGTTTGTTTAAAATTTAAAGTCGTTTGTATAAATTATTTTTTTTAACAATCCCTTAAGAATAAATTTACACCATAACTAACAAAATAAATTAACATGAAAAAAATTTTCTTAATCTTTATGATTGTTTTTACAGCGCAGGTTTCGCTTGCACAAGTAAAAAATGTCAAAGGTGTGATTACAGATTCTGATGGGATGCCATTGCCAGGGGCATCTGTTGCAGTGCAAGGAGGTCAAAAAGGTGCTACTACCGATTTTGACGGTTTGTACTCAATTGAAGCACAAAAAGGACAAACTTTAGTTTTTACTTACGTAGGTCTTGAAACACAAACAATAGTTGTAGGCGACGCTGCTACAATTAATGTTAAAATGCAACAAGCAGCATCAAATGCATTAAATGAAGTAGTGGTTACTTCATTAGGAATCAAGAAAACCAGAAAATCTTTAACTTATTCTGCTCAGGAACTTAAAGGAGAAGAGTTAACCCGTGTAAAAGATGCTAACGTTATAAACACAATTGCAGGTAAAATTGCAGGTGTTGCCGTAACAAAGAGTTCTGGGGGTACTGGTGGATCTACAAAAGTTGTTATTCGTGGAAACTCTTCGGTTGTTAATAGCCAGCCTTTATATGTTATTGATGGTATTCCGATGCTGAATTCCGGTTCAGGTCAGCCAAATGATACATTTGGAAGCTTATCAGGAGGTAACCGTGATGGAGGAGATGTTGTTTCATTGATTAATCCTGATGATTACGAAGGAATGACTGTACTAAAAGGTGCAGCGGCTTCTGTATTATACGGATCTCAAGGAGCAAATGGAGTAATTTTACTTTCTTCTAAAAAAGCTAAAAATGGAAAGGCAAATATTACCGCTTCCTCAGTAACTACTTTTGAAACTGCTGCTTATATGCCTAAATTTCAATCAGATTACATTGCTGCTAAAGGTGCGGATGAAAGTTGGGGAGCGAAACAAAAAACAAATGATTATGTTAAAGATTTCTTTAATACAGGAGTTACTCAAATTTCTTCGATAGGATATTCGACGGCTAATGAAAATTCGTCTACAACATTTTCTTATGCTAATACATCATCTTCAGGAATTGTACCAGGAAATACTTTAAAGAAAAATAACTTTGGAATTCGTCAGACAGCTAAGTTTTTTGGTGATAAACTGACTTTTGCTGCCAATGCAAACTATACTTCACAGTCAATTGCAAATAAACCGGTTAATGGTCTTTATTTTAATCCACTTACGGGGGTTTATCTAATGCCAAGAGGAAATGACTTTAATTATTATAAAGACAACTACGAAGTATTTGATCCATCAAGAAATTTAATGGCTCAAAATTGGATGACCAACAGAGATATTATGCAAAACCCATATTGGGGAATCAATAGAAATAAATCAGAAGATACAAATGACTTTTTTAATGGGGCATTATCTTTGACTTATAAAGCAACTAATTGGTTAAGTATTGCTACAAGATATAACTACAATAGAATATCAAGCGGATATGATAAATTTATTTATGCTACAACTCAAGGTGCTTTATCTCATATCAACGGTAGATATTATCATGAAGATGCTTTAAGTACACAACGATATGCAGATTTAATTGCTACAATAAATACTAAAATTGGATCAGATTTTTCATTTAATGCTAATATTGGTACGAGTGTCAGAAATACAATGATAAATCAAAAAACAATTTTAGACTCTGGAGTTGGAGGAGGATTAAAATATGCAAACTGGTTTACACTGCATAATTTTAATAACAATGCCGAAAATTACCAAACAATTGATTCTAACAAAGAAATTCAATCAATCTTTGCTGCTACTACTTTTGGTTATAAAGATATGTTGTATCTGGATCTTACAGGTAGAAAAGACTGGTCGTCAACATTGGTAAACACAGAAGAGGGAGGGTATTTTTATCCATCAGTTGGTTTGACTGCCTTAATTAGCGAGATGGCTGCTTTACCTGAATTTATTAACTATGGTAAAGTGCGCGTGGCTTATGCTCAAGCTGGTAACGATGTTGCTCCTTTTATTACAACTCCTACAAATTATTATCCACAAGGAAGCGGAACAAAATACAATCCAATAGTTGCTCCAAAAACAGGCACTAGTTTAAAGCCTGAATTAAAATCAGAATATGAATTAGGAACAGAATGGAGAATGTTTAATAATAGGCTAGGATTTGAGGTTTCTTACTACCATTCAGAAACTAAGAATCAGTATTTACAAGTCGTAGCACCAGTTGGAAATGTTCAGGGTGTTGATTTTTATGGTATTAATGCCGGAAGTATAGAAAATAAAGGTATAGAAGTTGTTTTGAATGCAGGGATTATCAGAGGAGATAAATTCTCCTGGGATGCAGCTGTAAATTTTTCTCAAAATAAAAATAAAGTAAAAGAAATCCCTGAAGAACTAGGAGGTAGAATTAACCTGACAAATCCGGGAGTAAATAGTTACAGATATGCTTTAATCGAAGGAAGACCGTTTGGAGTTATTGAAGGAATTAATTTCAAAAAAGATGCACAAGGCAGAGCTTTACTAAATGATGATGGAACATTTCAAAAAACTGATTTTGTCGAAGTTGGTAATTCTAATCCTGACTTTATGTTAAGCCTTTCTAACTCATTCAAATTGGGATCTTTCTTTGCCAATATATTAATAGATGGTCGTTTTGGAGGTGATGTAATGAGCTTAACAGAAGCACAGAATGATAGTTTTGGAGTTTCAAAAGCATCAGGGGATGCCAGAAATGCTGGTGGTGTTAATATAAATGCTGTAAGAGCAAGTGACGGTGTTGCTGTTACTAAAATGGATGCTGAGTCTTACTATAAACAAGTTGGTGGTAGAGCAGGGATTAGCGGACAGTATATTTATGATGCAACAAATGTAAGTGTTAGAGAGGTTTCTGTCGGATATACTTTTAATCCTAAAAAACTTCCTGTTTTTCAAACAGCAAGCATTTCATTAATAGCTAGAAACTTATTCTTTATTTATAAAGACGCTCCTTTTGATCCAAACGTTGCTTTAAGTACAGGCCAGGGTTTACAAGGTGTTGATATTTATGGTTTGCCTTCTACGAGAAGTATAGGTCTTAATTTAAATGTAACTTTCTAAAATTAAAAAAATGAAACTAAATAAAATAATAAAAACAACTGTTTGCGTTTCTTTGCTTATAATAGTTGGTTGTACAGATAATTTTGAGGATATAAATACCAATAAAAATGGTATTACTCCAGTTGATTTTGAACAGGATTTTAATCATATAAAAGGAGGATTTTCTCCAATGTTTAATAATATCCAGATTTTAAACCCGCCTGATTTATATCAATTGCAACAAGGACTTAATAGTGATGTATGGTCTGGTTATATGGCTAGTCCTACTCCTTTTGCAGGAGGATTAAACAACACTACTTACTCATTAGTTGATAACTGGAATGGCGTTTGTTGGGAAACCGCATACAAGACCATCATGTATAATGCTAATGATATTGCAAATAAAAGTAAAGGTAAATACGATCAGTTTTATGCTTTGTCTCTGATTCTAAAAGTAGAAGGAATGCATAGGCTTACCGATATTTTTGGTCCAATTATTTATTCAAAATTCGGGACTTTAGATACTACTATTGCTTATGATTCCCAAGAAGAAGTTTATACACAAATGTTTAATGAATTAGATGTTGCGATAACTGAATTAACAAAAAGAGTAGATGCAGGAGAAGCTAGTGTTTTTGCTTCAACAGATGAATCAGGTTATAAAGGTGATTATAAAGCCTGGGTAAAATTTGCCAATACATTGCGATTAAGATTAGCAATGCGTATTGTAAAAGTTAGTCCTGCAGTTGCCAAAGTACAGGCAGAAAAAGCGGTTGCACATAAATTTGGCGTTATGACTACAAATTCTGATTTATTTAAAATTGTTTCTACTGTTTATACAAATCCTATTGCAACAATTAGTGGTGGATGGTTAGATATTCGTATGTCAGCAGATATGGAATCGATCTTAAAAGGATATCAGGATCCTAGGATGCCTGTTTATTTTGATACTTCAGTTCAATTTCCTGGACAATATAAAGGTGTTCGTACAGGTATAGCGATTGCAGCAAAAGCAGATCACCAGGATTTCTCTGGAGTTGGTTCAGTTATAAGATCAAAAGAAGTTGTTTTAATGACTACTTCAGAGGCTTATTTCTTAAGAGCAGAAGGTGCTTTAAGAGGATGGAATATGGGTGGAGATGCAAAATCATTATATGAACTTGGAATTTCAACATCATTTGATCAAAGAGGGGTTTCAGGTGCTTCTGCCTATTTTGGTGATAATGTTAAAACAGCGGTACCTTATGTAGATCCTAATTTTCCGGAAAATAACTCAGCTGCTGTAAATAATGTAACCGTTGCTTGGGATGCTGCAGCAACTAATGAGGTAAAATTACAAAAAATCATCACTCAAAAATGGATTGCTGGTTTCCCTGAAGGCCAGGAAGCATGGTCTGACTATAGAAGAACAGGATATCCTAAACTTTTTCCTGTACTTAAAAATTATAGCGGAGGTACCATTTCTTCTGATTTGGGTGTGAGAAGAATCAATTTTGTTCAGGCAGAAAAAACAGGTAATAAAGGAGGTTATGAAACAGGACTAGCTAAATTAGGTGGTCCGGATACTGGAGGAACAAGACTTTGGTGGGATACTACTGCTCCAAATTTCTAGAATAAAATATCAAAGAACTATAAGAATTTAAGTTTGGTTAGTAAATGGTATAAGCAATGCGAGTTGCTTATACCATTTCAAAAACCAAAATTGTAAATAGCAAAAAAAGAAAAAGAAATGAAAAGTGCTTTAGAAATAAAACCTGATATCAGCTATAAAAGTGCGGGAAAATTTGAAGAAACCAGATTTGAGAAAATCCACAATGAAATCTTCAGAAATTCAGCAGAAGCTTCTATAATTGTGGCGCATGAAATCGCGCAATTAATTAGATCTAAACAAGAAAAAAACAAGTCTTGTGTATTAGGTTTAGCCACAGGTTCTTCTCCTATAAAAGTCTATGAAGAATTAGTGAGAATGCACAGAGAAGAAGGACTAAGTTTTAGCAATGTGATCACTTTCAACCTGGATGAATATTATCCAATGACAAAAGAGAACAACCAGAGCTATCATTATTTCATGCATCAGCATCTTTTTAACCACATTGACATC
>NZ_JBIPCR010000028.1:0-63833 GCF_044007335.1 Flavobacterium sp. FlaQc-48
TTTCAGGTAACTGCGATTCAGAGATTGTAATTTTTCCTTCTGCAGTAAGCTTGTTTAAGCTATTGTTGATATAAGATGTTTCGATAAAAGTACTTGGTAATTGATTATTTCCAATCAGTTTTACTTTACCCGAATAGAAAAGCGATTTAGATAAGTTTGTCAGGTAAATGGCATTTTTATCCCGATTTTGTGCTCCAACAAAGTGTACAGAAGAAACAGTGTCGTTTGAAATATAAGACTCTGCTAACACGACTGAAAGTAATCCGTGTGATTTTGTTTCATAGCTGCCTTCGATACCGGAATTTTCATCTTTTTCAATTGCTGCCTGAGCAAGTTTATGCCCCAAAACAAAATTTAAAACAGACTGATTTTGAATGTAAAGTTCTTCCTGTAAATTATAATACAAGTTAAGCTGATTGTATAAATTAGAAAAATACAGCAATGCGCCGCAAATAATAGATACAATTAAGCAAACGTAGATGGCATATAATAAACTATGGGCCTTAACCATTATTTGAGTGTCTTATCTTTCTTTTTAAAAAGATTATTAAAGAATGTTATTATTTTGGAATCTTTTTTCGGTTCATTTTTAGCTTGCTCTTTTACAGCTTTTTTTGCAGCTCTTTCAGTTTTTTTAGTTGCTGTTTTTACTTCTTTTTCTTTTTCAGCTTTTTCTCTTGCAATAACTTTTTCTTCTTTTGCCTTTGCTTTATAATCTGCAAGTTTCATAGCGTCAGACGTTGCTTCAAGTTCTTTTTCAATGTTTTTAGCTTTTTCTGTTTTAGTATTTTCCTGTTTGATCCTGTATTTTTCAGACTTGGTAAACGTTTCTTTTTGTTTAATAATTTCGCCTTTTTTATAAGTAATTGTATCTCTATTCTCTAGATTAATCCATTTCCCATTTTTTAAATTAGATCTGAAGCTACCGGTTTCAACCAAGGCACCACTTTGATCATAATGCAAATATGGACCGGAACGTAAACCATTATTCCAATTTTGCATCGTAGCCAGTATACCATTTTGATACCACGTTTTCCAGACCCCAACTTTAACCCCTTTTTTAAATCGTCCCTGTTCTGCCAATTGATTAGTGTGGTACATTTTGATAAACTTTTGGTCAAGTAAATCACCCGTAATTCCGCCTTGCGCTTCGTGTATGAGTCCACCTTTGAACCAGTAATATATTTTATTTTTATTTGGTGTTGTTTTCTTATCGGTAGTATAAAACTCATACCTGAAATTTTTATCAGAAGTTCTTTTTATCCTGTAAGGATCATCAAAAGAGGTTAAGATGAATACAAAAAAGAGTAAAAAGAGAGGACGTAAAATAATTGCTTTCAAAATATTTTTTATTTTATTATTAGTTATATCTATTCAGTATTTCTTAACTGAATTATTTTTGTTTCTCCATTGAAGAAAACCTCAATAGAATCTTTATATCTTTTTTTGACGATTAAGCCATTGAAAGCGGTTTTAAGTTTGAGTTTGCATAATTTTGAATCTATTTTTAATAAAACTACTTCTTCATTTCTTTCTTTCGAAGCTATATATCCATAATAGTTAAGAACTGGCCAGCTGAGATTTGAATCTGCTTTTGAAATCGCAGGGATAATTTTCTTTTTTACTGGTAAATAATTAAATACTGTTTGTCCCGGGGCAGTACTAGTAATTTGAAATTCTTTATTTAAAAACGGATCACGATTTATTTTTTTCAGTTCAAACGTATCTTTGTTAATTTGATTGATAGTAACATTACTTTGTTGATTCTGTTTTTGAAGAATTGTATCATCAGTGGTCAATTGTCTGTTAAGTATTTTGTAGCCAACAGTTCCCCATAGTCCGAACACTACCAGAATAAGAATTATATTTATTTTCTTTTTACTCATATTTAGTTTACGGTAAACTTAAATCCAGTACTGTTTGTACCAATATTTCCGGCTCCATCAACTGCTCTAACTCTCCAATAGTAAATACCTGTTGTCGAAAAAGTTTGTTGTAATGTTGTGCTACTAGTGTTTTGAGTCTGAACAATGTTGTTGAAATCGATATCACTGGCAAATTCAACAATATAAGAAACAGGTGATTTTGCATTGCCTATGTCAGTTGCAATACTCCATGTATAAGTCGTACTTGAATTGGTAGTTTGAGTTGAATTAGCAGCCGGTAAAATGTTTTTTGGCTGATTTGGAACGGTTGTATCAATGTTAAATTTACGGGCAGAATACTGTTTTGTTTCGGTATCTGTATTTTTTGCTTTTACTCGCCATTCATACGTTCCATCTGCGAGAATTGACAAAGCAAGAGTTAATGAAGTATCTGTTAAATCAGCTTTAGTGTATATTTCCTCACTAGTGGCTGTATTAACTAATCTTACACTATAGGTAGCAGCATTTTTAAGTGCTTCCCAATTTAAGGTTACATTAATATAATTTAAAAATTTATTGTTTTCAGGACTTATCAGAATAACTTGCTGATTGGTTAAATCGTTTGGAATTGAAGTTGAAAAGTTAGAAGGGAAAGAGTATATGGATTCATAAGCATAATTTTCACCTCTTACTCTCCAAATATATTTCCCTGCATTTAATGGTAATGTAATACTGGTTTTGTTGGTTAAAGAGTCAAGAATTAAAACCTGATTAGATTCATATACCTGAATACGATATTTATCAACTCCATTCAGGGTATTCCATTTAAAGCTTACAACATTACTTTCAATTGTTGAATTGTTAACTGGAGAAAGAATTTGTATGGTATCATTGCTAATGTTTTCTTCAAGAATATTTTCGCATGAGTAGGTAAGGACTGCTAATGCTATGATGATAAGTTTATTTAGTGTTTTCATAGTTTTGGAAAATCATTTTTAGATGTAAAACTTCAGATTTATTATTTTTCTTTATAGTGTAAAAGTTCATGCTTACTATTCGCGAAAGCTCAAATTTCTTTTCAAAATTATAGGCCAGATTTAAAAGTTGATTGCTATTTCCGGTTACATCCAGTTGATTGGTAATGATGTGATAATTATCTTCTGAAAAGTCATGTATTGGTTTTAAATCATTTATCGAAACTTCAGTGGAATTTTCAGAGGCAAAACTTACAATACCTTGTTGCACCATTTCTTTTGTAACGCCTTCTTTTCCAATAATTTTGTTCAGATAGGCAATGTCTTTTGTCAGGCCATTAGTATTTTTCGCTTTTCGATTAATATCATCTGCCTTTTTTGACAATGTTCGATATTCTGTAATGACATCAAGCAAGGAGTGAAAAGATCTTTTATAAGCTGTCATCGACAATAAAAAAAAGAGCCCGGTGAGAGCATAGAATTTTTGCTTATAGGAATAATTTTCAAACATTTTTCAGCGTTATTTTGATTTCAAATATTGATTTGTTTTTTTTATCTTTTTTTAGACTAATAATCTCAAAACGTTGCAGCCAATCCATCTTTTTTAGTCCTTCCAGCCAATTATTAAAGGATGCTTCCTGATCAGTTTCTCCTTTGATGATAAGCGTTTTATTATCAAAGAAAGCTTTCTTGTTTTCTTTGTATTCTTCTTGTAATGGGATAATATTTAACTCGTTTAAGGATATAGTACCGGGTATAGATTTCATGATTTCGTAGCCATAATAAGAAAGAAACTTAGATGATAAAACGCCGGATTCCCTTAATATTTTCAGTTTTTTTTCTTTTTGCGCTTCAAGGTCCAATATCAATTGATAAGACTGGTTTGAATATACCGTTTGAAGATTCAGTCCTGAGTTTTTAGTGCCATAATATTGTATTAGAAAATAGCTGATTAATAAAGCGGTAAGAAAACCTGTAAGTATTGTTATTCCTAAAATATTAAATGCTTTTTTATAAATTAATTCTTCGCTGTTCAAGGTTGAATTAATTGTTTTTGAAACTTCTTTGGGCTTTACAAAAAAATGAATAATTGCACCATACAATGGTAAAAAGATACTTGAAACGGTCTCGTCTCCAATCTTATAATCTATCGCTTTTATAGTTTCATTTTGTTTACTGAAGTTCAGGAGTTTTTCATTTTCAAACTCCAGGTGTAAATCGTTAGATAATAAGACTTCTTTCTTTAAAACATTATTAAGCAATGCAGCTAAAAAAGACCCAATATAAACATCTACAATCTGAAAACCATTTTTTTGAAAGATGGAAATTGTTTCATCGACTATGTTTTTTCGGCAAAAACTAATGAAGTTTGATTTTAATCCTTTTATATCAGTGTAATAAATAGCATTATAATCAATGTTTTTTTGCCAATTCACATCAACTTCATTTTCAAAATTAATTTCTTTGTTTAAAACGCCTTTACCTTCGATAACTAATAACAAAGGTGTTTTTTTATCTGCTGTTTTTAGTAATGATTCAAAAGTTTCGAATGTTCGTTTTGAGAGAATAGAAATTTTGCTCGCTTTCTTTTTTATAGTAAGCAAATTGTAGATTTCGTAATCTTCTTTTTTGATTACGCCAACGACATTTATGTCATTCAGTTTTATGAATTTAGATAAAGTGGCTAACATTAATAGATAACTGTTGGTTTAATAAAAATGTGAAGTTTAGAATCACTTTTTGCTTTTTTTCGACTACTGAAGAACCATTTTATAATAGGTATTCTTGATATTAAAGGAGTTCCTGTTCCTGAGTTTTCTTTTTTCAGTTCATCCAATCCTCCCAACAAAATCATTTCGCCATTTTTGACTCTGACCAAAGATTCAAATTTTTGAGTAGCTTTCCCCGGAGGAGCTTCTTCACCCACTCTTGCCAGGAAAGAGCTCTTTTCTACAGCAATGGTAAGTGTTACATTTTCATCTGTTGAGACGTATGGTTTTATCGACACACTTAAATTAGCATCAGTAGATTTCCAGGTTCCGGAGTTCAAAATGTCATTCCCTATGTTGTTGTTTATTAAACGGTTACTTTGTTCAAAATAGTAACTGGTTTCACCAATAGATAATTTAGCCTCGTGTCCGCTGATGGTAGCAATTTTTGGAGTAGATTCTATCTTTAATACTGAGTTGTTTTCCAGGAGCTTAAGGTTGAGGTAAAAAGACTCCGTTACTTTTCCTAGTTTAAAAAGACCAAAACCATTAAAGGCATTTATTAAGCTATTTACAGAAGATCCGTTTAAAGTAACGTCAGAACTGGGAAATAGTACACCACTGGTCTGAACTGAATTTATTTTATCCAAACCGGCTTTCATTCCGGTTTGGATGTCGTATGATTTGTTGTATTGTACAATAATAACTTCAATTTGTACCATTGGCACAACTTTGTCAATTTGTTTGATGTATACTTTTAGTTCCTCTAAAATAGATCTTGATCCGGAAACGATTAGTCCGTTCAATTCGATAAATTCTTTTATTTCGAGTTTTTCTGAAAATACTTTTGGCAAGGCTCCAATAACAGATTCTATCGATCGGTTTTCCAGCTGAATCATCTCGGTTATTCTCAGTCCTTCTGTCGCTTCTTCGCCAATTATATAAAAATTATCCTGCTTCTTATGGGTGTATTTTTTTCCTTTAAAGATGTTTGCAAGTAGGTCATCAAAAGTGATATTATCAGCAGAAAGGGTTGTTTTTTCATTCTCAGGTTTATTATATAGGAAATAATTGATGTGCAGTTTTTCCGCAGCTTCGGTAAGTAAATCAGCGGCGTCTGCGATATAGGCATTCACTTGTAAAAAACCATTTTTATTAATGTTTATTTCATAAAACCCGGGAACTCCCAAGCTAACTTTTGGCTGCTTTGCTTTTGGGCCATTGCTTTGTAAGTTACTATTGGATTCCATGTTTTTTTGTAAAAAATAAAATCCATTATCATCTTTAGTGGCTATTAAATCGTTTGATTTTGCTATCATTTCAATCACCTGATCAAACGGACGATTTAAGATGTAAGAAGAGATTCTGATATTTTTAATATCCTGAGCCAGAATTAAATTTTTTCCGGATTTATCAATTATCGCTTTTCCCACTGCAGATAAAGTGTCATTTTCTAACTTAACAGAAAGAAAATCGTTTTGAGGGTTATAAGTAACATCAATAACCTTGGGCTGTTTTTTTTCGACAACAACTACGGCTTTTCTTTTTTTGAAAACAATAATATTATTCATAAAATAAACTTCAAGGTCATATTTCTGTACGAGATGAACAAAAACATCCTTGACGGTAACATCAAAAAAGTTATTGGCAACAGGTTGATTAAGTTCCGTATCGATATCGACATTCAATTGATGTTCTTCGGCAATTGAAGAGATAAAATCATGTAATGTAATTCCTGAGACATCAATTTTAATGGTTTCGTTGAGTCCCTTTTTTTGTATGGATAATTCGTCAAATTTCCTGCTTAATTCAACAATATCCTGCTGTGCTACAATAATATTCGTAAAAAATAACGCAGCTAGTACGTAAAAAAACTGTTTAAGCATTACTTTATATGTTTATTAAAATTGAATATATTTCTTCCAGAGAAGTTTCACCAGTGGCTAAAATTTCAAAAGCTTTTTGTGATAATGACTTATAGTTTTCATCATTGCTATATAATTTTGTAATGGTATTATTTTTTATTGCTTCTGTAATAGTAGTGTCTATATTTAAAATTTCATAAATGGCTGTTCTGCCTTTATATCCGGTATGAAAGCATTTATTGCAGCCAATAGGTTTGTAATAGGAAGAAATGTCATAAGGGAATTTAAAATTCAGCGGGAAATCTTTAGGATTGCAAATCGTTTCTTTTTTGCAATCTTCACAAAGCTTTCTAACGAGCCGCTGTGCAACTGACAAGTTTAAGGTTTCAGCAATTAAATAAGAGGGAACTCCCATATCAATTAACCTGGAGATCGTTCCTATTGCTGAGTTAGTATGTATGGTTGACAGAACTAGATGTCCTGTTAATGAAGCACGAATCGCCATTAGAGCAGTTTCAGAGTCACGAATTTCTCCCAGCATGATAACATCCGGATCCTGGCGTAAAAATGATTTAAGAGAGGATGAGAATGTCAATCCGATATCTTCCTTTAATTGCACCTGATTGATTCCTTTTAAAGTATATTCGATCGGATCTTCGACGGTTACAATATTGCTACGGCTATCATTTAATAATCTTAGGGTAGCATAAAGTGTAGTTGTTTTTCCCGAACCTGTTGGGCCACTAATTAAGATAATTCCGTTAGGTTTTTTTACCGCTTCCAGGTAACTTTCCAGTTCTTCTTTTTGCAAACCTAAGGTGTTCAAATCGATATTCGAAGCATCCTGGCCTAAAAGACGCATTACTATTTTTTCTCCAAATAATGTAGGTAAAATAGAAACCCTGATGTCAAATGATTCATTGGTAATTCTACCATCCTGGGGTAGTCTTTTTTCGGTAATGTTTAATTTGGCTTTAATCTTGATTTTGTTGACCAGTTCAAGATAATTATCACGCTCTATTTTATAACGTTCGATTAATTGCCCATCAATTCTAAAGCGGATACGCGAAGAATCTTCATAAACTTCAAAATGAATATCACTACATTTTAATGATTTTGCCTCTCCCAATAAGTTTTCAAGAAAATCGCCTTTTTCTACATTTAAAGATTTGTTCGTATTTGAAGCTCTTTCTTTTCTATAATATTTTGATAATGCTTTTTCTATTTCAGAGGCATTTATTGGATAGAAAAGAACATCTTTTCCCAAAAAAAGTTCTAATTCATCCTTTGCCTCTTCATTATTATTAGAGCCGTCTACATATAATTCTAATGTGTTTTCAAAAGAAGATTTAGGTAGTACCCGATATTGATTAGCAAGTTCGTTAGAAACCATGTGCTGAACTTCAGAAAGGATTATGATATCTTGTGTCATTATAATAAAGCGATTTTTTGAAAAATCATAAGATGATCTTTCAGCAGTATAATCAATAGAAACAACGATGAGAACCCGGCTAAAGGAACTGTTTCTTCTTTAGTAAATTTCTTCAGTCCAAATTGAAGAATGATGGTAAATAAGAGCGATAGTATAAAAAACAGGATGTAATTTTTTAATATAAACAATGGTGTGATAGCCGTATAAAGTAATAAGTCGCCTAGTCCAAAATAATGCTGAAAAGGATTAAGGAATTTTTTAGATTTCAGACTCATGTAAATCGTTAAAATGCTTAAGGTGATTAAAAAGAAAGCCGTATTAAAAAGCACAATTTCTAATACATCATATTTTTTAAGAGGAGTTAAAAAAAAAGAAACTCCAAAAATCACAATAGGTAAGATAATGTGTATTTGTCTGAATTTCAAATCCTGAAAAAATACAACGACTAAGCAAAGCAACAAAATGGCATACACTACTTTCAATTTATTCCTTGGTTACTTCGGTTAATATTTTTTTACTGTCTATTTGCCAGGTGTTAAAATTTCCGTCACCATCTAAATCTGATGTAGCGGTTGCTCTGGCTGAAAAAGAATCATTTGAGGCTTCAATGATTTCAATTTTATAAACGGCCTGTCCACCGTCATCAACCGTTTTTTCTTGTTCAAAACCAATTTCTTCTAAACTGCCTGAATATTTAGAGTGTCTGTAGAAATAACTTTTTTCTAAACCGTAAACCTGATTAAGCATCGCCTGAGCTTCAATAGCTTTTGCCTGCCCGATGACTGAGGTTTGATTGGGTAGTACCATTAATAATAGTATACCAATGATGCACAATACAATTAAAATCTCTGTTAAAGAGTATGCTTTAACAGAGATTTTTTTTATTAAATTATAATATTTTACTGCTCTATAAAACATTTTTACTAGGTTTTTATTTGTTAAAAAAATGTTGTTAATAATGCGAAAATACGAATTCAATTCTAATAAACTAGCAAAAATAAAAATATTTAAACAGGTGAATCAGTTTTTTATATGTTTTTTCTGTATTTATTTATTTTGTTAAAATAAAAAAAGTAAGAAATTATTTGTTTTTGATAATTTTTTTATATGTTTGCTGTTTAATATAAGTTTTTGGCTACAATTTTGTTCAATAGAAATAATCTTGTTAATTTATTGCTTAATAAAATTAAAGTTGCTTTTAATAGATGCCGATTTAAAATTTATTATTTCAAAGATGAATGTTTTGATAATGTCATATAAAAAATATTCAGAATACTATTGAGAAAAGGAACAAGCGCTTACAAAAGGCAAAGGCTAATTCTTTAAAGTTCTAATCGCATATAATTTATGCCTCTTAAAAAAAGAAGCACTATTGCCAAATTTTGTTCAATAAAAATGATATGAACCACATACATAAGTTATTTTTTATTCTTTTGTTTTTAGTCTTATTCTCTTGTAAAAAAGAAATAAGTACCAATGCAAGAGATACAGAAATCAGGGACCGCTACTTTAATCTTGAAAAGACAGGATGGAAATCCCGTGTACATACTCAAAAAATCAATGATATAGGATTTAGTGCAATTGAAGTTCCTATTCAATACTATTTGCTAAAAGATTTAGGAAAAGAAAACTTAACACGTGTTGATTCACTGTACGAAAAAAACAAAACGGAACGGGTTTTTGAATTTACATTCCAACAAGATGAAGAAAAAGATCTGCTTGCCAAAGACTTTACAGGTCTTGATTATAATGATGCCGTTAAATATATGTCTTTTGGCCTTCTCAAAGATTTTTACATCGTCACTTCAAAACACGATACCATAACCTGTTCGGGGGTTACTTTCGAGCGCACTTACAAAATAGCACCTTATCAAAGAGTCTTATTGTTTTTCTCCGGAATAGATCCTGACGATAAAATACAACTTGTGTATAACGATTACCTTTTTAATAAAGGGACATTAAAATTTAAATTTAAAGATAACTATACCCAAATAGCCTTATGATCCAGCAAAAAACAAATAAATTAAAAAAAACTGTAGCTATTTATTTAGCAATGATGATTCTTTTGGAAACATTTCAGCCTATGCAAATTTATGCATTGACAGGCGGTCCCTCTCAACCGGAATTTGAATCTTTTACGCCAATAGGAACTTCTGATATGGTAGACTTATCGAGTGGCGATTTTAATTATAATATTCCGGTAATGGATGTTGGAGGATACCCATTGAACTTAGCTTATAATTCCGGAGTTACTATGGATCAGGAAGCTTCATGGGTTGGATTGGGCTGGGATCTGAATGTTGGTCAGATTTCAAGGCAATTAAGAGGTTTACCCGATGATTTTAATGGCGATGAAATGATCTACGAAAATAGTATGAGACCTAATGTAACTGTTGGGGCAAATGTTAATGTATTTGCTGCTGCATTTGGAATTAAAGAAGCAAAAGCGAGTATTGGTATGGGGATTAAATACAATAATTATGATGGTTTTGGAGTCTCCGCAAATGGGGGGATGAGTTTTCAGATAGCCAATAATTTAAGCGTTGGTATGAATTTGGAGTCATCCGCTTCAGAAGGAGTCTCGGTATCTCCAAATCTTTCATTTTCAAAAAAATTCGGTAATGTAGATTCGGACAACTACAATCTGGGAGTCAATGCCGGCGTAAATTATAATAGTAGGAAAGGGGTAGAAAGTATGACAATGTCTTCCAGTATAAGTAAGTATGAAAAGACGACAGGAAAATTTCTTGGTTCAGATCCGTTATTATCCAGGTCTCTTTCTATAATAAACTCGTCATTCACCCCAACGAAACGTGTCGGAATGGTCTCCTCAAATTATATGTTTAATTTAAATCTTCAATTTGAATTTTGGGGTCTTGAACCAGGTACTAAATTTTCAGGATACAGAACAAGTCAGGGAATTAAAGATTATGAAAGATATAAAATTGAAAAGGCGTATGGCTTTGAAAACACCTATAATGCCGGAAAATCGGATATCTTAGACTTTAATAGGGAAAAAGACAGAACCTTTAATAAAAACACGACTTCTTTGCCATTAACCAATAATGCCTATGACTTATATAGTATTCAGGGACAAGGAGTTTCAGGAATGTATCGTCCCTATAAATCACAGGTAGGCTATGTTTATGATAATGAAATCCATGATGATACTAATGGAGGTACGCTGGGTGCAGAAGTGGGTGCCGGTGGTGGGGCACATATAGGTCTTGATGCTACTGCAACTCTCGGAAAGAGCAGCAGTTCTTTATGGGAAAATTCAAATCCTGCTTTAGGAAGATTCAGAGAGAAAAAAACAGGAAACAGGCCCGATTATGAAAAAGTATTTTTTAAAAACATCGGAGGAACACATCTGGACAAGGAATTAGATTTATTCAATACTAAATTAGGTGGTTATGATGCCGTAAAAATTAACTTGAGCGGCGGTAAATTTTCCAGAACTACAAGTTTGAACTATTATAAGAATAGTGCAGCAATTGCTAATACCGAAGTAGTTCAAAGAGAATCATCGCGTTTGTCCAGAAACCAATCGATACAGAAATTAACCAAAGCGGAATTAAAAAAATACGGATTAAAAAACCAGTCTGGTGAATTTGCCAAAGCACATCATACGGCAGAAATAAGAATTACAAAAGAAGGAGGAGAACGTTATGTGTATGGCAGGACCGCATATAATACGATTAAAAAAGAAACAACATTTGATATAGGAACGACTCCTAAAGTCGATTACAAAACGAATTTAGTTAGCTATAATCCTGCTTTAGGAGACAACTCTGTTAACAACAAGCAAGGTGGTGACCAGTACTTTAACCGGGTAACGACGCCGGCTTATGCACACTCTTATTTATTAACGTCTGTTTTATCGTCTGACTATCAGGATTTAGAAAATGATGGACCTACTGATGATGATTTAGGAACTTATACCAAATTTGAGTATGAAAACAAAACTCCGGACCAGGCAAAGCTTTACAAGTGGAGAATACCCTTTTCAGAAAATAAGGCAAATTATGATGAAGGCTTGCGATCCAGTAAAAAAGATAACAAAGCAAATTATCAATATGGAGAAAAAGAACTGCTTTATGTAAAAAAAATTATAACAAAAACACATATTGCTGTTTTTCATCTTTCAGCAAGAAATGATGGCTATGGAGTCAAAGATGAAAACGGTGGCCGTGGAGATAATTCTAAAATGTATAAATTAGATAAAATTTCTCTCTACTCAAAACCGGAATATACCGTAAACGGAGAAAAAGCCATTCCTGTAAAAGAGGCACATTTTGAGTACAACTATAGTTTATGTCAGGGTATTGACAACAGCATAAACAAGGAAGGAAAACTGACATTAAGTAAAGTGTATTTTACTTATAAAAAATCAAATATGGGGAAATTTACTCCGTATGTTTTTGGTTACGCTCCTAAAAATTTAGTAGAAACGACTCCCGATTACCATATTGAAAAAGATGAAATAAACAATCCTTCCTACAATATGAAGGCGTATGATGTATGGGGAAACTACAAACCTGTAAGTGAGCAGTTAGGTCCGGAAACGACATCTAAGTTATCAAATCCTGAATACCCGTTTGTAGATCAGAGTAATAGGAAAAATGCAGATCAATATGCAAGCGCCTGGTTATTAAAATCAGTTCGTTTGCCTTCTGGCGGTGTAATGGAGTTAAATTACGAAGCTGATGATTATGGCTATGTGCAGGATAAGGCAGCAATGCAAATGTTTAAAGTTGTAGGAAGTGGTACAAAAGAAGGATTAACAGCGGCTAATATTGATTCTGAAGATAAAATACAAAAAAGAAATTTAGGCGCTTACATTTATGTAGCACTGGATCATAAAATAGAGGAGAATTTATCTATTAAGGATCCGCAAATCTCAAAGATTTTTTATGACAAGTATCTAAAAAATATTGGAGATGATGGTAACCCCTTATATTTCAGGTTTTTATTGAATATGGTGAATCCTAATCCCTTACCGGGAATCGACGGAACCGATAAATACGACTATGTCACCGGATATCTTAATATAGAAAAGGGAGCAACTTCAGGATTTGGATTTCTGGAAACAAACGGAAAACAATATGTTGCCATACCGGTAAAATATGTTGGTAAAGGTGACGGGTTCGATCCTAATGCACACGAGGTAAATCCAATTATAAAAGCAGGCTGGAATTTTGGGAGACACAACCTCAATAGACTTGTTTATAGCATGTATAATGAAGAAGATACCAATGATTTAAAAAGTATTGTTATGGAACTGATAGGCTGGATGCCAACACTTCTGGATATTTTTAAGAGCCCAAATGCTAAATTAGAACAAACAGGTATTGCAACAAAATTCGTTACCAATAAATCCTGGATTCGACTCCTGCAACCTGATGGAAAAAAAATAGGAGGAGGCAGTAGAGTTAAGGATATTCAAATTCATGACAAATGGGACATTATGACCAGTCATAGCGGTAATAAAACTTACCAGCAATCTTATGGACAAAGATATTCATACGAAACAGAAAGCGGAAACTCTTCAGGAGTAGCCACATACGAACCTTTGGGCTGTAAAGAAAATCCTTTTGTAAAACCTTCTTACGACGAAAAAAGAAGAGAATTGCTATTAGGTCCTGATACAGATAATTATGTAGAAGAACCTTTTGGCGAATCTTTTTTTCCTTCTCCAAAAGTGACCTATAGCAGGGTAACGGTAACTAATTTACCAAGAAATAAATACAATGATAAAAGTGAATTAACAGCAACAGTAAAAAAACATGCCACCGGGTCTGTTGTCACAGAATTTTACACCTCTAAAGATTTTCCCACTATTGTTGATCGCACTGGGCTGTCATCAAAGTACGATACCTCGACCGCATTAGCCAGCATACTTAATTTAAATGTCAGGGACCATATTACATTGTCTCAGGGATATATGATCCATACGAATGATATGGATGGTAAAATGAAAAACCAACGCGTATATGGTGAGGGACAAAAAGGTTTGATATCAGGTATTGATTATAAATACAATACAACAATTCAAAATAATAATCAGGGAAAACTAGATAATACAGTTCAGACAATAGATTCAAAAGGAGTTATAGCTTCTAAATTAGTGGGCGTTGATTATGATGTAATCAATGATTTTAGACAAAGTAAGACCACTACTTCTACCAAAGGTATTCATTTAAACGTGGCAACTTTACCTTTTACTCTTATCGTTGTAGTAATCCCGACACCAATACCAAGTTATTCCCAACATGAAAGTCAGATTAGAACTGCGGTCACGACTAAGGTTATTCATAGTACCGGTATACTTTCTGAAAAAGTTGCGTATGATTTGGGATCAGTAGTAAGTACAAAGAATTTGGCCTGGGATGCTGAAACAGGTGATGTATTATTGACAGAAACGGTCAATGAGTACAATGATAAGTATTTCAATTTCAATTTTCCGGCTTATTGGAGTTATGATGGTATGGGACAGGCTTCTAAAAATATTGGACTGGAATGGGATATTAATAAAATCGGCAGCAATCAATACGAATTTGAGGGCCTTCATAACGAATCCGATTATCTTATTGATGGAGATGAGTTATGGCTTAATGGTATCGCGCCAGATGGCAGAACCAAAACAATGATGAAAGCCTGGGCAGTAAAAGTAACTGCAGCAAATTTCCAGCTGATTGATGAAAAAGGATTGTTAATTAAAAACGATGTTATCAATACGGCCAGAATAAAAGTAATCCGTTCCGGATACCGAAACATGCAAATGGCTTCTATGGCAAGTGTGACTTCCATGACAAATCCATTATATAGTTATGACGGGAACAATAACAGGATAACAACCAAAGGTAATATAGGAAGTAATCCGTTTATGTCAGCCACATCCAACAATAGAATTGTTAACGCCTCTGCTGTACAATACAACAACATCTGGCCCTCTCAATGTGAGTGTAACCTGCCTAAAATGGTTTTTGCAGCTCATGGAGTATTAAAATTTGAATATGAAAACGCCAATGAAAATGATGAAGAAGACGATATTATTAAACGCTCTTATAATCCATACCTGTACAATGTCTTGGGAAATTGGAGGGCCAGTAAATCGTATGCTTACTTAACAGGAAGAAATTACACCACTGATCCTACGCCGCGAAAAACAGGCTTTTATACTGATTTTTATCCCTTCTATGTATTCTCAAACAATACCTGGAAAATAACAACCGGAACATTTTATGACAAATGGACATTTGCGTCAGAGGTTACCCAGTACAATCCTGCCGGACAGGAAATTGAAAATAAAGATGCTTTAAAACGTTATTCTTCGGTCCTGTACGGTTACAACAATCGTTTTCCTGTGGCTGTAGCTTCTAATACTAAATACAGCGAGCTGGCCTCTGACGGATTTGAAGATTATGATTTTTCAAACTGCGGTGCTGCTTCACATTTTGATTTTCAGGGGCAGCTAAAAATCAATCACGCAAGTATATCTGACAAGCAGTCGCATACCGGTAAAAAAAGTTTAAAAATCGCCCCGGCTAAAAAAGCCGTCATCAAAAAACAAGTTGTTTCGTGTGCTACAGCCGGAGTAACCCCTAAAAACTAACAATATAAGCCCTGAGATTTATAGTATTAAGACGTCTTACTCATTCATTGTGTTTAGTTAGCCAGGTCTGACTTACTATAGATATAATAAATATAGAAATATGCTAAACTATTTTAAATTAAAAAAACAGAGACTCCTTATCTTATTGATACTGGTACTATCAGGTTATTACGGCAATAGCCAGAGTTTGCTCACGGTGTTAGATGGTCTCGAAAAGCCAAACGGAACCCCCTTTAGCATCCAGCTAAACCCGACCAGTACTCCCACAGGATGTACCAGCCAGACCATAACATTAAAGATAGGAAAACTTACCTATATGCCGGCTTCCAGTACAATACCACCAGAAGTGATCGTAATTCCTCAAACCACAAATGGAGAAACGACCTTAACGATTAGCGGTATTGTAAATGAAAAAGAAGGGGTCAGCAGGACCATCATTATAGGAGCGCAATTTGCACCCGGTACTTGTGATGGTGTTATACAACAAATTACAGCCAGCATTGTATCAACAGGCTGTAATTCAACTCCGGTTGCCGCAACTCCGATTACAGTAACGTCAAAAACTTTAAATAACGCAAGAGTTAGTTTATATAAAAGTTCCGAAGAGCAGGATCTGGAACCGTATTGTCTCAGGAAAATGATCAAATATACATTGACTGCACACAATGGCAGCAACAATATCGGATTTACTATTATGGATGCAAAATTTTATTTAGAACTGGACAAATGTGCAGAAATTATAGGAATATATAAAAGAGATACTTATGAATCTGTAGACCCTGTTATAACAGCAGGAGCTAATGTACAAACTGCAGTATTCAATATTCCGGATCTAAAACTATCTCTTTATGGCGATTACCAATATTATGATCTTTATGTAAGATATCCTTGTCTGGATGGCGTAAATGACTGTACATCCGGATATAAAAAGATTAGTGCTTATGTTAAAGGAAAATCCTGTGGTGCTGATATTAGCTCTCCTATCGTAAATGTACAAACTCAAATTTCAACCAGTAACTCCTTGTGCGGAGATCTTTCGTGCGGTGGTGGTAGTGGTGGTGGAACAACTCCAATAGTTATTTTGCAATCACAATTAAGATGTGTAACTGATTGTAATACAGATTCATATGTTTATTTTTATTTGTATACATCCCCTTTGAATTTCTCGTATCCCAATCAAAAGTTTATCGTAGATCTTCCCATGGGATTAAATGTAACAGGAAGTGGTTATAGATCTACACCTTGTGGATCAATTTTTAAAATCACTTATTTGAACAGTGCAGGCGAAAGAAGCCCAATCCCTTATTCCGGTTCCTTAACCCGTAAAGTTGAATTTGAAACTTCCTGTTCTTTAATGCAACCTTCAAATTCTTTTGTAATTTACTTCAATTATGACAAAGTAAACCCTCCTGCATCGGAGGCTAAATTGTCATTCAATTATAAATTTACTTCAGATGAAAAGGTAATCACCAGTGGTAGTAATGCTGCACAGCCTAAAAAATGTAGTCCAGCTTTATATAGTGACCTTCGGGTAAAAAAAGCAGCCACTACTTATGAGGCAGCAACAGATGTAAATGGTCTGCCTGGAGAAATTTTTACCTATGTAGTAAGGATTTATAACTTTAGCACAGGAGATACAAATACCGTACTTTCTGATGTACTAAATCAGAATTTAGAATATGCAGGTGGATTCAAATATTATGGAGCTAATGGTAAATTACAAGATTTATTGGCGAACAAAAGTTTTACAATTCCTGATATTGGGACCGTAGCTGTTGCTGTTCCTAAAGTTGGGGAATCCGGTACAATCGTTTTAAGTGGTTTTGACTTTCCATGTACAAGTAAGACACTTGACTTTCAGTTTAATGTAAGGGTTAAAGATCATGTTACGGCTGGCACTGTAATACGTAATTTTGTAGAGATACCGGTATCTAGTGTATGGGGTTCAAATTTAACTTATATCAGGATAACCCCATTGACGTACGTTAAGAGCAAAATGTTTGTAAAATGCGCTTTAGCGGATGAATGGAAAGATACCGGTATAAATGTAAAAAATGGCGAAGAGGTCGATTTTAAGATGCAGATTACCAATGCAGGATCTAATCCCATTTTATTATCTGAGTTGATAAATTTGAAACCCCAGCCCAATGATCAGTATGAGTTTGGTTCGGGGGCCAGAAAAAGTACTTTTAAAATAAATTATACTTGTAGTCTCCCTGAAATCAGTACAAGCTTAAAAACAATACCGGCTGTAAGCTTTCAATATGCCCAAAACGCTGTTACTATGGATCGTGACATGCTTTGTCCGCCACAAACTTCCGGTAATGTACCCAACTGGACAGCTCCCTGCGGACTTGATGCCAATTGGCTGAAGGCGACATTCCCCAAAAATTTTACTTTGGCTCCCGGTGATTTTGTGTCGTTAGTTTATAAGGCTAAAATTTCCGGAGACAGTGGGGTCGCCAATAATAGTTTTGCTTTTAAGGTGGTAGACAGCAACGGAAATTGCAATATTGTTTCAGACAATTCAAATGTGCTTGCGATTACAAATGATGGAGTTGGAATTGGCTGTAATTCCTGTACGCTGACAAATCCCAATGCTGCAGCAATAAAAAAATTAGTCGAGAATTTATTAAACAATATCATTACACGATTAATAAACGGTGAAACAGATGCACAAATTAATGGTACCCAACCCAATGAACTCTTTTTGCTTAAACCTTATATAACTAGCGGAGGAGGCGATAAGATATATCATTTTTCATCTGTCCGTAACGCGCAGAACAAAATAACAGGTATTCGTTTTTCTTTTTCGGCAAATAGTGAAAATGACGTTTCTTTTCTGGAAGAAAACGGACTGCTTTATAATCCGGAAATAGGTTCCGTTGATAATTCTTATTTAAAAGTAGACAGCAGTGTATTTGTGTCTCCGGACCAATACCTGACAACATGCCGAAAAGTAACAGACGAAAATGGAAATGTAAGTTCAGGAACAGATTGCAAAAACAGGACAGAAGTACGGTTTGTCAATTTTTGTCCTGATCAGTTTTGTGTCCCTGCTAATGGAGAAATAAAAGTTATTGCTCCGTAAAAAACAATAATAATTGTTTTGAGCTCACTGTATTAAAGTTTAGTTCTAACCCTAAAGACAGGGTTCTGAAAACTAGTATAAAATGGTTTGCAGCATTTGTGAGTTGCTCCATTTTTATAAGAGAACAGATCGAATTAGTGGGCGATCACCAAAAAATAAAATTAAAGAATATTAAACCTGGTAAAAGAATTAATTATGGTAAACGGTTTTAAAATCAATAAATACTGGGGCCTTACTTTTTGTATGTTACTATGTTCTGTGCATTCCATTTTTTCTCAGGAAGTTTCAGATGCCGAAATGGGGTTGAATGTAAAACAACTAACAGAGCAGCTAAAAAAAAGAGGGCTCCCTGATGAAGCGATAGATTGGGAAATAATTTTTGCCAGGAAACAATATAAAGAAAGATACCTGGAGATGAAAAAAATCAGGGAATCTTTAGTGCAAAAGACAGAAGCAGAACAAAAAACAGACTCCTTCCTGATTTCAGATCAGGAAATTGGTTTTGATGCAGCGAGAGAAACACTTTTATTAAAAGAACGCGGTATAACCAATTCCGCTGACCTTAATCGTGAGATAGAACGCATGCGCGAAATGTATAACGCGCAATACCTGGACATGAAAAAGAGCCAGGAAGAAATTTTGCAAAAAATACAGCCCAGACAGCTCCTGAAAGCAACTGCCAGTGTCACGGATATATCCCAGAGTGAAAAAGAGGCATTAAAAGCATTGTATGACAGTGCAAACGGCCCTAAATGGAAATACAATACCGGCTGGGATTTTTCGACTCCGGTTGCGTCCTGGAACAGCACAACACAAACCGGATGGTATGGAGTCACGGTGACCAACGGACAGGTTACCTCTTTGGCTTTACACAAGAATTATTTAAATGGCTTTATCCCCTCAGAAATAGGACAATTAAAATACTTAAAAATACTAAACTTATCATTTAATGAATTAAGTGGGAATATACCCGAAGAAACAGGACAACTAATCAATGTCGAAATGCTGTCCCTGAATTCAAATAAATTAAACGGAGCGATACCTCAAAATATTTACAATTTAAAAGCACTTACTAAATTAACAATAGACAACAACTCACTTAGCGGGATCATCTCGCAGGAGATAAACAAACTGACCAATCTGGGGTATATATACGCAGCGCAAAATCAGCTTAGCGGAGAAATTCCGTCAAAAATAGGGGAACTTCAAAAATTAGTCTATATAGATTTAACAAACAACCAGTTAACAGGTTCGATACCTCATGAGATCGGGCAACTCAGGAATTTGACTACTTTATATTTAAGCTATAATAAATTGACGGGCACAGTCCCATCTGATATAGGATTGCTGAAAAAAGCAAAAATAATAGCATTAGATAATAACCAATTGAGCAGCAGTATTCCTGTCGAAATTAGAAATTTATCGCTTAACGAGCTATACTTACAAAACAATTTATTTGAAGGTGTATTGCCCAATTTGCAAATAGCAAATGTATTGGACATCAGATTTAATAAGTTTCGATTTATTGATCTTTTATCATATGAAAAAAAGACATCTGCTAGTTTCCTGATTGCTCCTCAGGCTAAAACAGATACTGCAGAAACAATTACCTCCGGAATTGGGGAAAAGGCAACCCTGACCATGTGCGAAGATGGCAGGTTTGCAGCGGCTGATACCTATCAGTGGTTTAAAAACGGAACTGCCATTAGCGGAGCAATTAACAGATTGTATACAATTACAAATTTAAAAGCTGCGGATGGCGGAGTGTATAGCTGTAAAGCGTATCAAAGCAGCAACCCTGATCTGTCTTCTTTAGTATTAGAGAGAGAACCAATTACATTCAATCCGGTTACATGTGCATCAATAGCGGGGGAAATCAAATCACCTTCGGAGAAATTTTATACCAGTATTGAAAGTACATTTATATTTGAAGCTGTCGCAGCTAACCTGACCTATACCTGGTCTGTTGCTACAGTTGCGGGAGAGGTCCTGAATTCTCCCGGTGCAAATACGAAAGGATTGTATGCCTGCAAATTTGCAGCAGAAGGAGATTATATCGTTAGCTTAATCGTTACAGATGCCACAGGATGTTCGACTACATTTACAAAAAATATTAAGGCAATCGATAAACATTGTGCCAAAGAAGCTATTCGTTTTACATTTGAAACCGCAGGCACAACTACAAATCTAAAGTATATATGGACCAGTACCAATGCTGCCAATGTAGTAGTAAACACCCTAACCAATAAGACCGGGCAATATGTTTTTACACCGGAACTTGCCGGTGAATATGTAATAAAACTAACGACAGATGGGGGACAGAATTGCGAAACATTATTTGATAAAAAGATCAATGTAGAAAACTGTATTCCTTACGCCTCTTGCACCAAAACCAACAACCTTACGCCTGAAATACATCGTATATTTATCACACTGATTAATAAATTAGCAAGTACGCCGAGTGGTGCTGATGTAAATGTCTATGCAAAAAAAGAAATAGCGGCTTTATCTCCCTATACAAACGATTCAAAAGCAAAAATTTACAATTTTATTAATACAAGTACAGAACTGGGTTTTTCTTTTTCGGAAGCCTCTGTTGGAAAAGATGTCCAATTACCTAAATCGCCTTCTGGGTCAATTGTTGCGATTGACTTAAGTAACTATGATAATGCGGTTACAAAAATTACTGTTGCAACCCGTTTTAGTGATGGTTCAGGTAATTCAAACGGATACGTTCGAAATATCGATTTTTGCCCAAAAGAATTATCATGCGTATCTCATGCAGCACTCGTAATAGATGAATCGGGATCTGTTAGTGCAACAGAAGCCAATAAAATAAAAAAACAATTAAAGGCATTTGTTTTACAGCAAGCCCTGACAAATGACGCTATTGGATCTAATATCTATGTTTCATTAACCGGAATGTCGGATAGTGATGAAAATACACGTACCGATTTTATTAAACCCACTAAAGTAACCAATACACCGGCAAGCTTAAATCAGTTCAATAAATGGATTGATGATTTAGGAAAAAGAAAAGGAACCGGTATAAGTGCTTCCTCTGATTATTGGAGAAGTGGTCTCGAAGGTTCACTAAGTTATACCATGAAACCCAATATTGTTATCATGGTAACAGATGGCTGTCAGACTGCTGATGTAGCAGGGCTCAAACAAACCATGAAAAGATTCAATAATGCTCCGGGAAGCGACCCCAATTTACCGCATTTATATGTGGTAGGAATTGAAAAAGGATTTTATGTAGATGAAAATTTCTACACAAATAAAGTGTCAGATCCTAACAATCCGGACATTCTGACCAACACTGTCACGACCTATCTGGCTAAGTCTTTAAAATACCTGCTAGATTTTCCGGAAACCCAATTCCCAAAATCAGATATCAATCAATTCGATTTGGCAACTTACTACGGGCATGATGATTTTAACTTATTAGCGTCTGATGAAACTTATTTTTCAGACAAACTGATCGACGCTAATTTAGTTTGCGGCACACCATCGATAAAAGATTTTTGCGATGATTGTCTTTCTTTTAAGCCGGAGCCCGGTCAGGAATATGTGTTAAGTGCCTGGGTAAAAGAAGAACTATTAACTCAGGTCAAAACCTATGAAAATCCAGTTGTAAAAATTGTTTTTTATAATAATAAAGAAGCTTTGGATATTCCTGCACAAAAAATTGATTCTTTATCGGTAAAAGCTTCCGGAAACATTATTGATGGCTGGCAACGTGTGGTTAAAAAATTCAGGATACCAGCCAATACGATTACTATAGGTATCCTGCTGGAAAACAATAGCCAGAGTATTCCAGTGTATTTTGATGATATCAGGATTCATCCGTTACAAGGCAGTGTGAAATCATTTGTATACGACCCCGAAACATTCAGGCTTATGTCTGAGCTGGATGAAAATAATTACAGTACTTTTTATGAGTATGATCATGAAGGAGGTTTGGTTCGTGTGAAAAAAGAAACTGAAAAAGGGATCAAAACCATTCAGGAAACTCGCTCAGGAAGTTTTATAAATACAAATTAATAGCTGGCATGTTTTACAAAAAAATAATATATATATGGGCCATCTTCAATTGTTGCTGGGGCCATACGCAGAGCGTAAGTGAGGTTTTTCAAAAGTTAGGAAAACAATATAGTATGGCAAAACCTTTACAATACCGGTCGAACTACGCATTATATAAAGATTTTGATTCAAAAAAAATCGAAGAAAGTTATATGGGTACCTTTTATAAAAATGAACTCAATGAGGTGTACATGAAAATTGGAGACAGCGAAATCCTCAATTCAAAAAAAGTGTTTCTGAAAATTAACCATGCTGAAAAAGCAATTCAGATTTTAGACCCTGTCGTCAATTATTTTGGTGATTTTGATATGAAACCACTACTTGACTTGTGTACAATCGCGAAGTTTCTGGATTATAAATCCTACTGGGAAATAACGATGGTGGCAAAACCTTATTCGAGCCTTCCGTATTCAAAAATTGTAGTACAGATTACAAAGAATTATTTTTTGCAGAAACAAATCTTTTATTACAATACTGCAGTCAATTTCTCTAAGGATTACCGAAGCCCCGATGCTCATTATCCGCGATTAGAAGTGACCAATACCAATTACAGCAGAAATCCGGTTAAGGCTTCTCTTTTTAGCAGCAGTACTTATTTTACGACATCAGGCAAAAAACAAATTGTTTTGTCCGGAAAGTTAAAAAAATATGAAATAATCGATTAAGCGGCATTTTCAATAAATAAAATAAAAAAATAGAGATATGTATAGTAACAAGTATTTAATAGCAGTTGTATTTACACTGTTTTCATGGGTTACGTTCAGTCAGCAAGAGGAGTTTTCAGGAGATAAAAAACAAGGAACCCAATTAAACGGGCAGCCAACATTGCGTATTGCTGATCCTAAATTTGCGGATTTAAATAAACGAAATGTTTTTGCTTCTGTTAATCCGGTGGTATCAATTCATTTTGGATTTAATGATAATCCGACTGATGTAGCGGCTTACAGCAATGTGTATTATAGCGAAATTACACTCAGGATTACGCCCTATGATACGGCCGGAAAGATAGTAACCACCTATGAGGACAGTAAGAAGAAACAAACAAAATACCCAAATCCTTTTTTGGTAACCTTAAAGATCAAACATGACAATGTTACCAAAGGAGATCGTCTGGATGATTATGCAGTATACCAATTACCCGGCATTCACAAAGCCGATGTAAAAGTAGAATCTGTAAAGTACTATAATTCCGGTAATGCGATTATAACGGTACCTGATGCTCCGGTTTATTTAGAATTAAAATTCACTGCCGATCGTTATTATAATATGCAGTTAAGCGCTACAGAATCTACATCAGTATTTCCTGTATCTCATAAACTTATAAAATACAACGGAACAAACAAAGTACAAGTAGCTAAGGTTAGTGACAAAGCCGAAGAATTCGTTATCAACTGGACAAAGGACTCCCGTTCTCCTGCTGTAGAATATGAACTTGAATGGACCTGGATAGACAATTACAATACAAGCGGCGGAAAATTAGCACCAAATCTAATTGCTTTAAACGAACAGGATTTTAGGTTAAACAGCACACGAATTCAAACCACAAATACTACTTATAGAATTCCACTGGTATATTCTAAAGGATATTTGGTTTATCGTATAAGACCCGTTGGTCGATTTCTGGATGATATTTCTAAGAACTTTTACGGAATCTGGTCTTCCGGTTTAACAGATTCTTTTAAACAGCTTAGCGAATGGCCTCATTTTATCGAAATCGATCAGGCACATGAATCAGGGCAAAAAAACTGGCAATATCAGGCTTCTTTTGCCGAAGATGGAAAGAAAAAAGAAATAGTAAGTTATTTTGACGGGAGTTTGCGTAATCGTCAGACCGTAACCAAAATAAATTCTAATAATAAAGCCATTGTGGGCGAAGTAATCTATGACAATCAGGGCAGGGCTGCGATTGAAGTTTTACCCACTCCTGTAGAGGCTTCCGGGATTCGTTTTTATAATGATTTAAATAAAAATGCAAACAATTCAATTTATACGCATAATGATTTTGACTGGGATAATCCCACCGTTCCGGATTGTACTCCTGTGCCGGGTGCAGGAATGTCCAGTAGTGCGGGTGCAGGTAAATATTATTCTTCAAATAATTTGCCTCAGCAGAATTACCAGGATTTAGTTCCGGACGCTAAAGGATTTCCTTTTTCTCAAATAGAATATACCCCGGATAATACAGGCAGAATTAAAAGAAAAGGCGGTGTAGGATCAGCGCATCAAATAGGTATGGGCCATGAAATGCAATATTTTTACGGGCAGCCCAAACAAGAAGAACTCAACCGGCTTTTTGGGTACAAAGTAGGTGATTTTGCGCATTACAAAAAAAATATTGTGGTAGATCCTAACAAACAGGTCAGTGTGAGCTACCTTGATCCGCAAGGAAGAACAGTTGCAACCGCTCTCGCAGGAGATAATAACGGGAACCTGGTTTCTTTAGACGACGAAAGCAATACAAGCTTGCATCAGATAACCACTACAGATTTAGTGTCAAACAACGATAAATATGCATCTGGAAGTAATGGGATAAATGAAGATGGGATTCGATTGACTACACCCGTTTCGATCCTAAAAGAAGGAGAAGTTAAATTTGAATATACACTAAATAAAACAGCAGCTTCTTATACAGATGAATGTTTAAACGGAAAACATTACCCTTTTGTCTACGACTGGGCCATAAGCATGACGGATGATTGTGCCTCACAATTGTTGACAGGATCTGATCCGTTAACTTCAAAAATAGGAGTGTTTAATCTGAACTCTTTTAATTCAAGTACTTTAAGTATTGCAAAAAGAGAATATAAAGGACAATATTCAGGTAATTTTTTAAAAACAGGTTCGTATCCTTTAACTAAAGATCTTAAGCTCAATCAGGACGCATTAAACCAATATGCCGATGATTATATTGCCGAATTGATAAAAAATAAAAAATGCCTGCCTGATTTAGCTGCTTTAGAAGCAGATACCGCTTTTGAGGATTGTAATGTAACCTGCAGGAGCTGCGAAGAATCATTAGTTTGCGATAACCTCACTCCCGCAGCATGTGAAGCATTCAAATTAAAACTTTCAGCGGATGAGTCTGCTCTTGGAAATACAGTTGTCAGGGAATCTTCTGTCGTTGCTGCCGAAAAAGAATATGTCCTTAAAAATCTGAATGCTTTTTTTGCAACGACAACATTCAGTTATAACGGTTCGCAATTTATTGCGCCGGGTATAAATCAAAACGACATACTTGCTAAAGTAACCGCTTTTAAATTTGAATTTAGAGGATTGTTATCCGGATGCAGGGAACTATGTAAGCAGCCTATTAATGTGTGTAATCTCAATTTAGACATGTTGTTGGGAGATGTGAGTCCGCACGGGCAGTATGGGGCTGTAGAAGGTTTAGAAACGGAAGAGGACAATGAAAATGATAACCAAAACCAGGTCATAGACCCGTTAAGCCTTTTTAATGACAACAATCAATTATTTTATGGCGGTTATACTATAAAAACAGAAATGAATCCGGAGACTAATAAGCCCGAAGAAATAAAAGTATCTAATTACAGCTGGAGAAATCCTTATGGCGGATCTTATAAAGAAGAAGATGGAACTATTGCTGCAATTAGGGTAGAACTTACAGGAGAGGGAATTTATAAACCAGCTTTAACAGAAAATGCGATTGTAGTTCAGGACCCCAATAGTGATGATCCCAATGTGTTTTTGGTACAGCCAAAATATTTACGTTATGTAGCTGATTTTATCCCATTATGGAAACCAGGCTGGGCAAATGCATTACTACAATATCATCCTGAATACCAGTATTATGTATACAATGTTGCATTCTGCAATACATTTAATGACGATGGGGATAATTCTGATGGATTCGATGAAAAAATAACAAACACCGACTATTTTGATGCCGAAACCCAAAAAGTAGCTGACAATACCGTCTTTGCATCAAACGGAATCATCTCTAAACTTCTTAATGTTGAGGCGAAAACTAAAGATAGCGATCCCTATTACAGTTATAAAAACAGCATAGAATCAGAAGCCGATTATGTACTGCGCAAAGATTTAATGAAAGAAGCCTTAACTGCTAATTTTGATGGTATGGCTTTGGCAAATGGCAAAAAATTAAATATGCTGCAGGCAGCGTATTATTTTGCGGTGTATACGAATGGTATTGCACCACAATCTGAATATGAAACTTTTATCAACAAATCAAACACCCTATTGTTAAGTGATATCAATAGTATGAGTGATCACCTTTTAAAACAAAGAATATGGGCCAATTTCAGAACAAATTATACAGCTCTTAAACAAAAAACACGTACAGTTTTTTCTCATATTTATGCGGCCAAAAACAACAATTACAACGATTGTATCGGGAATACTGAAAGCTCGGATACGTTTGTGAGTATCTTCAAAAAATACAATACAACAGGTACCCCAAATAATTTTGCAAGACTGACGGCCTTAATAAATACAATTCCTCAAACCCCGGTAGTACCCGTTACAACTCCGGCAAGTGCAGGTATTGAGTTGGCATGTTCAGCTGCAACTGTTGCTTTATACCAAAGTAAAGAAAAAAGGTTTGTCCCGGCTGATTTTAGTTTTGACGCCTCCCTTACCGATGAGGAAATTCTTGCCCAAACAAAAAAAACGGTCGAAAAGGCGATGTATCTTGAAACGGGAAAATGCCCAAGGGCAAACGACTTAGAAAATTTTCTAAAAGGATTACTGGATACTACTATTCAAAGTCAGGGGCTGTTGGTTGAGGGTTTAAAAACCACAAGTATGCCATTCTTAACCAGAGAATTGTTCGACGCCCAAATCAACCCGGACTTTAATTTAGAAACCGCTACAGAAACGCCTAAAATAAAAGCCACACAAGATGCGGCAGGAAACCTGAATATTGGTTTTATTTATCGAAACAATGCTATTGCAACCCCTATACAATTAACATTTACAAACAGCAAAACCAATTACAAAAATCCTTGTGGTACAAGTGTGCCAGCCCCAAAATGGGAAGACATCATAGGGTTCAAAAACCTTTATGCCTTACCGGAATACAATTCGGTCACTAAAGTCTATAAATTCCAGATTTTGGCAATCGTAAAAAGAAAAAATGGCACCAATACTTGCACAACTCCCGAAGAAGTGATTATCGAAGGCACAACCAAAGCGGCCATTAACGGCTGTACAGAGCTGGCAGTACCGGTATGCGATAAAAAAGAGCAATTCAATACCGCTTTTAGAAACCTGGTATTTCACCTGCAGGCCAGCGGCACAATAAAAAGTACCGATCTGAATATCTCTGCTGAGCCTGTTTTTACAGGAAGTTATCTTAATACCTATTTTGGGATCAAACCGGGTGATGTCGTAAAATGGAAAAATAATAGTGAGGGTATTGCCATTACTGTTAATGATACTAAACGTATGGTAATAGATTTAGGAGGTTATAGCCTGGGAACAGATCGTATCAGCAACATTTTTCTGGACAATGTGCAGGAAGACCGTTACCATAGGGTAAAAATAACCTTGCGAAAAACTTTTTTCAACAGACAGGTTCTCGCTAAAGTAACATCCGGAAACACTAATAGACCTCTTTATTTTAGATGTTGCGATCCGTGCGGCGAGTGGGATTATAATGGGAACGGTTCTGGAGATAGTTGCGATGAATTAGTTCCCCCTATTGTCAATGCGTGCGCATATAATCCGGACGAAGAATTTAGTTATGAAACGAATTTAAAGGATGCGCTTAATGAGGCTATTGCTAACAATTTGTACAGCGGTAATATAGAGGAAACTTTTAGTAATTCCTTGACTGTAAAAATGGCTTATTTAGTCACAAAATCAAATTTAGGAAAACGTATAGAATCAGAAAGAACTTATCTCCAAAATCAAATTGAAGATCACATATATAAGTATAATGAGCCGGTAAAGTGTTCTAAATTTAGCATTAATCATTATTTTGAAAATGGGTTTATTATTAGGTATTTTTCAGAAAAACTTATCTCGCAATTTTTCATCCACATATCGATACCAAATTCTAAGTCAGTACATACTATAAATTCAATCGATTTTATAGATGATTATAAAACTGCAAAGATAAATTATACAACTCAGGATAACTTAACCCTTGAAACTGTTACTGCTATACGTACTAACACTTTTCTTGGAGAAGATGCAGAAGCTAGTGGCAGTAGTTTGTGTCAGTTTTTATCTCAGGACTACAATCTGCCACAAAGAAGTCTGGTTAAGAATCTTAGTAGTAATGTTCAAATTAGTACTAATCAAGGTGGTATTTTGCCATTTAATGCAACACAGTCAGGTTCTTTGTCGCAAACAGTTTTATCGCCATGTGACACCTTTTGCATCCCGCCAACTGTTGCTCCGGTAGTATGCGGTGATAAATGGAATGAGTTTAAAACAAGTGTAAAAACAAAAGTACCGGATTA
The DNA here is from genome assembly GCF_044007335.1 of Flavobacterium sp. FlaQc-48. NCBI lineage: Bacteria > Pseudomonadati > Bacteroidota > Flavobacteriia > Flavobacteriales > Flavobacteriaceae > Flavobacterium > Flavobacterium sp. FlaQc-48. The sequence continues at coordinate 29,084 of NZ_JBIPCR010000028.1, forward strand.
TGTCATTCCGGCAAATCTGGCAACAGATGGAAATTATTTCTGCGAGGCCAATTTTGGGTATATCAGTACAGATTATCTGGCGTATTTAACGAAGCTTCAAATCGCAACAGTGCAGAACCCGCTTTTTATTACCATTGCAGAGTTTGGTGCTGCCAAATTAAGATATGGTAACCTGAAAACTCCGGAGGCTATTACGGCTTATGCTACTTATGTGGACGGGCAAAAAACAGCTAAAACCGAAGAATTAAAAACATGGATAGTATTTGCTGACGAGTATGTCATCAATAATAAAATTTGTGCCCCGGCAGTTATGGTACCGCGATTTAGTCTGGAAATACCAATAACCAAAACACAATCTCCTTGTGAGTTATATGCCAAGACCGTAAAAGAATCTAACAAACAGCAAATAGAAGCCGCTTTTTATGCCAATAAAAAAGAAGCCTTCAAACAAGGATATCTGAAAGCATCTCTCGAAGGATTGACCGAGACATTAACTCAGACTTCCCGGGACAAAGAATACCAATATACCCTGTATTATTATGATCAGGCAGGAAATTTAATCCAGACCGTTCCGCCGGAAGGAGTAAAAAGATTAACACCGGCTTCTAATGAGACTATAAAAACAGTAAGAGAAAACAGTCCTGAAAAAGAGGATTTAACTCCTGTTAATAGTATTGCAGTAGTCCCGGCACATAATATGCAAACCCAGTACCGTTACAATTCATTAAACCAATTGGTATGGCAAAAAACACCCGATGGCGATGTAAGCCGTTTTGCATACGATGCCCTAGGAAGAATTGTGGCCTCTCAAAATGCAAATCAGCTAAAAGCAAAGTCTCTTTTTAGCTATACGAGATATGATGGCTTAGGAAGGATCATTGAAGCAGGACAGTTTGAAACGAAAACAGAGGTAGCCATATCGATCAATGACAACGGAAGACTTATTTTTACCAGCACCAAGGCGCTGGTGCCTGTTGATGCGGTTTTAGATCTTTACCCCTACAATCTCGGGGCTTCTTTTAAGCAGGTCACCAAAACACTATATGATGTTCCGGTAGACGGTACCAAAGACTGGTTTACGACCTACAGTACAGATAATTGCCATAAACGAGTAACCGCAGTAGTGTATTACGATCAGTTAACAGCAGAAATTACAGACATAAAAGCATACGATAAGTATAATAATGCAATACTATACGATTATGATGTACACGGAAACGTAAAAGAACTGATACATCATACCAACAATAATGACAAACTCAACCAACTGAATCAGGACCGCACAAAAGTGGTTTACGATTATGATTTAATTAGTGGCAATGTAAATAGAGTAACCTATCAGCCCGAGAGTGCCAGCGATCAATTCATACACCGTTATGAATACGATGCTGATAACAGGATACAGCAAGTATACACCAGTAAGGATAATGTGATCTGGGAAAAAGAGGCCAATTATCTGTATTACGAGCACGGTCCATTGGCACGTGTAGAGATTGGTGATAAAAAAGTACAGGCCTTAGATTACATTTATACGCTGCAGGGCTGGTTAAAAGGAGTAAATGGGGAAAGGCTCGGCACACAATATGATGCGGGCAAAGACGGATTAAATGTGGCGCAGGACGCCTTTGGGTTTGCCTTAAATTATTACAAAGGCGACTATCAATCCCGATTTAATATGAGAGACAACACTATATTCAGTTTTAGTAAAGGAGCAAATCTAGAAAAAGAGTCCAGCCTTTATAATGGTAATATAAAAGAAATGGTAACCTCATTGCTCGATATTCAGCAAAAACCTATTGCCACACAGTTTAATTATTATAAATACGATCAGCTCAACAGGATTAAGGAGATGACCTCTCAAGCTGTTTCGTACAATCAAAATTTAAGTACCAATGCACCTGCAAGCGGGTATCAATCTAATTACAGTTATGACCGAAACGGAAACTTAACTAAACTTAATCGTTGGGCACCTTTGTCTACAGGCGTTATCACGCTTATGGACCAGCTTACTTATACTTATACCACAGGAAAAAACAAATTGAGACATGTAAACGATGCAGTTCCTAATAATGTATTTACCAATGGAGCTGCTAATGATACCTCGCTTGATATTGATAACCAAACTGCCGATAATTATGGATATGATGATATTGGGCAATTAATTAGTGATAAACAAGAAGGACTAAAAATAGATTGGCGCATAGACGGAAAAGTAAATAGGGTTACCAAAAATAATGGTACGATAATAAGTTTTGAATACGATGGTCTGGGCAATCGAACTGCCAAAACCGTAACCAACGGATCAGATGTTACTACAACTTATTACCAGCGTGACGCTCAGGGCAACGTATTGGCTACTTACGAACTGGTAAAACAAGGTGCAACAACAAAGTATTACCTGACAGAACACGATATATACGGCAGCAGTCGTTTAGGGGTCGAACGCGGAAGAAAAGAAATTGCGGCCAGTCTTGTGCAAAGTGCCCTCAGGTCCGGAAATCTGTTGGCGGCGGGACAGCCTGCAGCCCTCACGGCTGTAGAAACGATTAAAGACCAATTTGGTTTAAAACTCACGGACAAAGCCAGAGCAGCCTGGACAGGAAAACCGGAAACCAGTATCAATTTATTTGATAATTCGCAAACAAAAACAGAATCTATAGTAGTAAATACCCATTTTAAAATTGATACAGAAAATAAAGGGACTAATCTTGTGGCTGCCCTGCATGGAGTTTATGAAGAAGGAGGAAATTCATGGTCCGGAGACGGAACTAATTCATACCTGAGTTCAGTTTTAATCTCTGTCAGGAAAACAGATAAGGGCTACATACCGGTAGTTACATTGCAAAAATACCGCAGAGGACATAACAGTTATAAAAATGGGGATGGAAACAGACGTTATAGCTTTAGGAGTTATGTATCAACGACCGATTATGAAATTGTTTCACCTGCTATCCCGGAAGATGAATGGGATTTAAAAGCTGAAATAAAAAGCAGTCAATATTCTAATGAATATGGTGTTAACATTACCCTAAATGGTAATGAATATAAAACTAGTGCTAAGTTAATCCAGGGTCATAATGGTGTTGAGAATAAAGGGATGAGGAGCGATTCCGGGGATCTGCACATTATATTGCCCAAAAATTCTATAGGGTATACCTCTATTACCCATCGTCCGGGTGAAGTCAAGAGTTACAATGCCCTTAAGGCAGAGATATGCGACTTGGGCTATACCATAGATAACGGTCAGGAACCGGAGGATATCAAAACCAATTATTTTGGTTTTGATGAAGGAAAAGGTACGGCAACTACTTCTACAACAGGTGAAAAAGCGACATTAAGGAGTGATATTTTTTCGCAAAGTTATTGTGGCAAAAGAGCTGATGATAGCGATGGCGACGGACTTTTAGACATTAATGACAATTGCCCTTATGTATTTAACCCATTGCAGGAAGACACTGATAAAGACGGAAGAGGCGATGCCTGTGATAATTGTAAATATATTCCTAACTTTGACCAGCTTGACAGCGATGGCGATGGGGTAGGAGACAGTTGCGATAATTGCAAATTCACCGCAAATTTTGACCAGATCGATACAGATGGTGATGGTGTGGGCGATGTATGCGATAATTGCCCTACGATCCCTAACCCATTGCAGGAAGACGCTAATGCTAATGGTGTAGGTGATGTTTGCGAAGGACTGGCTCAAGGCGAAGGAAAAGCAACTATAGTTGGAGCGCCTATTACAGCTTACCGTTTTGTTGGAGACAAACAATACGAATTATCGAATCATTTAGGTAATGTGCTTTCGGTTGTTAGTGATAGAAAACTCCTTGACGGAAATACGTTCTATCCGGACGTTCTTAGTTATTCTGATTATTATCCTTTTGGTATGCAAGTTCCAACTAGACATGGACAAAGCGATAGCTATCGTTATGGCTTCCAAGGACAGGAAATGGATAATGAGCTGAAAGGCGAAGGAAACAGCTTAAACTACACCTTTAGGATGCATGACCCGAGGATTGGTAGGTTCTTTGCTATCGACCCGCTGGCTTCAAAATATCCTTGGAACTCTTCTTATGCGTTTTCTGAGAATAGAGTAATGGACGGTATCGAACTTGAAGGTGCTGAACATTTGAACATGCATGTTTATAGAGTTTTCAAAGGAGCGGGAGGTAAATACGAAATGCTTCAACAACGTAGTTATACCCAACATAACTATGGAGATTGGACTGGAACTAAAAGCCAAAATCAATATAACATATACGGAACTGATGGAATGGTGAGTGCAATATTCACTGGAGATAATGCTCATCTAAAAATGACAAGAGCTGGTGTTGTAATCGGTAAAACTCATGATATTGGTACTGTCGCTCATTTAAAAAAGGCAGCAAATTGGTATGCTAAGTCAAATTCTAGAGAGGCAAAAAACTTTAGGGAAACAACAAGAAATGTTGCAGTCGCAGCTTCTTCAATTGTGGCTGCTCCATTAATATTAGAGGGAGGTGCTGCTATTTTAGCAGAGCAAACTTTTAGTGTTTCATTAGCTAAAACAGGAATTAGTGCACTTGCACAATATTCTGTGAATAGCGATGATAATATTAACGTTTTAGGAGCAGTCGCAGATGGTTTTTTAACGACTGGAGCTAGTGCCATAATAGGTGCAGCATTTGAAGTAAACGTGAATAAAAAAGGTTTTAATGCAAGAACAGTACTTAATGGTGAAAAAAGTTTTTCTGATTTTGCTGTAGAAACATCTTCTTCTTATTTCTTTGGTAAAAAAAATGGCTCTTTCGGTAATGTAATTGATGGCTCAGATTTACCTAGTAACGTACTTAAAGAATCCAGTAAATTGCTTTATGAAGTTCCTGCTCAGTTTGCAAATTATGGGGCACAAAATGGAATTAAAGAAAATTTAAAATAGTACTATGAAACAATTAAACATCTTAAAAAATAAGTTTTTTCAAAATAGTTTGTTATTAATAATTTTGGCTTTGGCTTTTTATTTTGTCTATTATAAGCGATGGGAAGAACAGGACGCTTCGTTAAAAAAAGCTGTATATGTTAGAGTAAAAATTAATGACATAAATACTTCAATGAGAGGAGGTCCATATTTTTATTATAAATATAAAATTAATAATGTTTTATTTGAAGATTCACAAACTATTGCTAACACAACAATGGTAAAAGAATCAAAAGAAAAAATCAAAAGTAACTTAGGAAAATATTTTTATCTAAAGGTTTCAAAGGACAAACCTAATTATAATGATTTATTACTTGAATATAGTGTTATTGATACAACCTTGATACAACCTAAGCAAGGCTGGAAAGAGTTACCAGAAAAAATTAACTCAGGATATATAAGGAAAGACTTGTTCGATTAACTTCAGCCACTGCTCAGTTTGCAAATTATGGAGCACAAAATGAAATTAAAGACAAAGTAAATAATTAAAAGAGATGCTGAATTTTTTTAAAAGTAAAATTATACCAAACATCTTTGGAATAATAATTTTAATAAGTGCTTTTGTTTATATGTACTTAACTTCAAAAGAAAGAGAGAAGGCTTTAACAAATGTTGTATATGTTAGGGTAAAGATTAAAAACGTTGAATTAGGGAACAAAGGAGGTCCTTGTTTCTTCTTTGATTATTACTTAAACGATAAATTATATGAAGGTAATTATACAGTAGCCAATGAAAATGAATTATCTAAAACTAAAAGATTAAGAGAGTTTAAAGCTGATTATTTTTATATAGAAGTTTCAAAGGATAAACCAAAATATAATCAATTATTAATTAACTATAGCGTGAAAGATACAACCTTGGTACAACCTAAAAGTGGCTGGAAAGAACTTCCCGAAAAAATAGCATCAAAATATAAAAAACAATATAGAGAACCTTTTTGGTAACCCTCTGCTGGCTTGAGCATTAGGTAACACAGTCGCTAGCGCGATGCCTCTGGTTCGTGCCCAACAAAATAAGCTATAGAGCGTATCTATAAAAATAAGAAAGTATTCTGATGGTGATTGTATAGGCGATGTATGCCATAATTTCTCTGTTAGCTCTTGAGAGTGTAGGGCTAAAAACATATACAAATTTTGATAAAGTTGAAAAAGTCGGTACAATTGTTTCTTTGGTTTTAGATGCAGATGAACTTGCTGGAGGTGGAGAAAATAATAGTTCATTAATAGATAGCCAATTGCAAAAGAAAGGGCAACAGCAATCATTTCACTCGTTCAAAGCTATAATTCGAAGTCTGTCAAGATTCTTTTCTATCAATGCTTTAGCTAAGGCAAGTGGAGGAACTGAGGTAGCAAAGAATGCAACTGGTGCATTTAAAGGGACAACTGATGCTGTTGGTGAGTTAGAAAGTGTTAATAATGCAGAAGATAGAAATTAATATTATGAGATATACAACTTCATACACCAACAGTTTGAATTTATTTTGGATATTATTTTTTGGATTTTCTCTTCCTCTAGTACTTCTTCCTGAATTGAATCATAGATATATATTGACACACACATCGATTTACTTGTCAGTATATTTTATAATACTTTTATATGTAGCCTATCTCTTTTCAATACATTTTATTTACCAAATAGAAATTGTGGATAAACAGGTTATTAAATCTTATCTTTTAAAAAGGGAGAAAGAAATTGTAACTATGAACAAGATTAAATCGGTTATTATCTCGATTCCTGATTTTAGAGACCCGCCAGCAGTACGCATTGTTTATTTTAATTCTTTAAATGAAGAGAAAAGAATCTGGTTTATATGTATGGATATGGGGGACTTAAAAAAACTCTATCAATTTTTTGTTGAGAATGAATTAACCATTGAAGTGGTTCCTAAAGAAAAATTGAACAAATTAATGAATTGAATTAAGTTTGATAATCAATGTTAAGAGATATGACCGCATACTGCTGATGAGTTATAAAGTGTTAATAATGTAGAAATTAAAAATTAAATAGATGAGATATACAACCTCATACACAAACAGCTTGAATTTGTTCTGGATATTACTTTTTGGATTTTCATCTCCATTTATTATATTTTCAGAAGTAAATCAGATATATTTAACGATGTATTTTATATTAATTATATATATATCCTACCTTTTTTCAAGACATTTTATCTATCAAATAGAAATTGTTGACAAAGAAATTATTAAATCTTATTTTTTAAAAAAAGAGAAGGAAATTATAAATTTGAAACAGATTAAATCAGTTTGTATTGCTCTCCCTTCTTCTAGAGATCCTGGGGCTGTCGGTATTACCTATTTAAATTCTTTAGATAAAGAGAAGAAAATTTGGTTTATGTGTTTGAATAGAGGTGATTTAAAACCGCTTTATGATTTTTTTATTGAGAATGAAGTGACTGTTGAAGTAGTTCCAAAAGAAAAATCGAATGATTTAATAAATTAAGATGATGTTAAAAATGGTTGAATTATTTTACTGCCCCGATGTGTTGAGTTATTCTGATTATTATCCTTTTGGAATGCAAGTGCCAACTAGACATGGACAAAGCGATAGCTATCGTTATGGGTTTCAAGGGCAGGAAAAGGACGATGAACTGAAAGGTGAAGGAAATTCATTGAATTATACCTTTAGAATGCATGACCCGAGGATTGGACGTTTCCTATCAGTTGACCCATTAACAAAATCGTATCCCCATAACTCACCTTACGCCTTTAGTGAAAACAGAGTTATTGACGGAATGGAATTGGAAGGATTGGAATATCTTAGTTTTCATGAAGCAAGAGTTGAATTTACATCTGGAAGACTTCAGATAAAACTAGAAAACTTTAACGATAATTTCCAAAAAACGTATAGAGAAAATTTTCCTTTAGTAAATATTTCAACTAGTGGTGCGGCATCAAAAAATATCTTTGGATTAACAGCTAGTTATAATAATGCTGATAATTTTAGTGGTAATAGTGATGGAACTTTCACAGACAGTAATTATCAACTGAATAAGGATGTAAGATATAATAAAGGTAATGGCGAAATAGACAGAAGACAAAAATTTGGTAACAAAGATTTTGTTTCAAATTCCTCATTTGGTAAAACTTATGAACCAACTCCAATTCCCGCAAAAGGGCAAGCAATGGCTATATTTTTAATTTATGATATTTACAAAGGAATAAAAGACTTTGTTGATACAAAAGCCATGGTAGATGATAAAATTGCTCTTGATAAGCAGACACGTTCATGGGACGTAAAAGATAGCTGGAGTGGAAAAACTTTAAATTCAAATAAATCAATAGTCTTTCAAGTTTTAATGGATATTGATAATGCTGTTAAAAAAGGCGTCATCAAAAAAGAAAACCAAAACATTAAGGATATGACCGATATTGCAAATATCGTATTGTTTGGAGGAAACGGTAATGAAGCACCAAAAATTAGAGAAACAGCAGAAAAAATAATTAATGAGGTTTCTGCTCCTGTGGCTAAATTTAGGTTTCTACAAAAAAAATCTCAAATTAGCGAAATGGAGAAAATGGAAAAAACTAATGCTAAAGTAAAATAGACATGAAAAAAAGTTTAATTTTAATAGTACTGATAGTAGTTTCTTGCTCTTCAATAAATGATAAATATTTTGAAATGGTAAAAGGTGAATGGCAAATTACAAAACTTTATTATAAAGAAGAGGATATAAGTTCAACTGGACATTACTTAATGGGTTTTGAAAAACACAACCATTCCTGGATAATGAAAGGAGAAGATCGTTCCAACAATTTTATATCTTCTGATTATAAAATTTTCAAGGATTTAGACACGTTAAAAATGAGTATTAAAAATTGTGAAGACAAAAGATTTGACGGTATTTATAATTTTTACCTTGATACAATTCGAGATGATGGAGAGTCATACTTGATACAATTAGCTTTAGATAAAGAAGATTCATATATTCAAGCAATTCGACCTAGGTTAAAATATAATACGCCTCAAGAGTATGAAGAGAGTCTAAAAAATAAAGGAAAAGAGTAAATATTTTTAACTCTAGCTGTTTCTGCTCCTCCTTTGTTGGTTGGGGCTGGTTATGGAGTTCCCCAGCTCTTCGAAGAGTTCTAGTTAAAGAATAAATTTATTGTGTGTGCTGTGCGAATGTCTCCTGACTTCGCACCCGCAACGATAATCTACAAAGACTAGAAATAAGAAACCGCCGATCAGATCGATACAGATGGTGACGGTATAGGCGATGTATGCGATAATTGCCCTACGATCCCTAACCCATTGCAGGAAGACGCTAATGCTAATGGTGTAGGTGATGTGTGCGAAGGATTGGCTCAAGGCGAAGGAAAAGCAACTATAGTTGGAGCGCCTATTACAGCTTACCGTTTTGTTGGAGACAAACAATATGAGTTGTCGAATCATTTAGGGAATGTGCTTTCTGTAATTACTGATAGAAAATTGTTAAGTGGAAGTATTTTCATGCCAGACGTTCTTAGTTATTCTGATTATTATCCTTTTGGTATGCTTGTTCCTACCAGACATGGTAGTTCAGATTCGTACAGATATGGCTTCCAGGGTCAGGAAATGGATAATGAAATTAGAGGCGAAGGGAACTCAATAAACTATACCTTTAGAATGCATGACCCGAGGATTGGTAGGTTTTTATCAATAGATCCGTTGACTAGATTATATCCTCATAACTCACCTTATGCATTTAGTGAGAACAGAGTTATTGATGGAATGGAGCTTGAAGGATTAGAATATTTAAGTTTTCATGAAGCAAGAGTTGAATTTACATCTGGAAGACTTCAGATAAAACTAGAAAACTTTAACGATAATTTCCAAAAAACGTATAGAGAAAATTTTCCTTTAGTAAATATTTCAACTAGTGGTGCGGCATCAAAAAATATCTTTGGATTAACAGCTAGTTATAATAATGCTGATAATCTTAGTGGTAATAGTGATGGAACTTTCACAGACAGTAATTATCAACTGAATAAGGATGTAAGATATAATAAAGGTAATGGCGAAATAGACAGAAGACAAAAATTTGGTAACAAAGATTTTGTTTCAAATTCCTCATTCGGTAAAACTTATGAACCGACACCAATGCCTGCAAAAGGAGGTGCAATGGCTATCTTATTAACTTATGATATTTATAAAGGAATAAAAGACTTTATAGACACAAAAGCCATGGTAGATGATAAAATTGCTCTTGATAAACAGATGCGTTCATGGGAAATAAAAGATAGTTGGAGCGGAAAAGTTTTAAATTCTAATAATCCGATTGTCGGTCAAGTTTTAAGTGATTTGAAATATGCTGTTAAAAAGGGCATAATCAAAAAAGAAAATGTAAACATCAAAGATATGACCGATATTGCAAATATTGTGTTGTTTGGAGGAAATGGAAATGAAGGAAGAAAAATAAGAGAAACAGCTGAAAAAATTATTAATGAAGTATCTCTTCCTGTTGCTAAATTCCGATTGTTAAATTTTAAAGCTCAGGTAGAACAAATTAATAATGTAAATAGCTGGACTGTTCCTGTTGAAAATTCAGATACTTCCATACCAGTTAAAAAATCGAATTAAGATATGAAAAAGATATTAGTGTTTATTTTATTCTATGCAATAGTTTCTTGTAGTACCAATCAAAAAAACATATATTTTGATATGGTAAAAGGTGAATGGAGTATTGAAAAATTTTATTATAAGAATGAAGATTTAACCCTAAAGAGATATGATGTAATAGGTTTTGAAAATCATAATCATTTATGGATAATTAAAAGAGATAATAGGGAAAGTAGGTTTGTCTCCACTGATTACAAGATTTTTAAAGATATCGATACTTTGAAAATCAATATTCGAAATTGTGAAGAAAAGAGATTTAATGGTATTTATAATATGCATATTGATACAATTCAAGATACAGGAGAATCTTATATAATACAATTAAGTTTGGATAGTGAGGATACTTATATTGAAGCAATGCGTTCTATGTTGAAGTATAATACGCCTCAAGAGTATGAAGAAAGTCTGAAAAAATAAGAGCATCTATTAAAACAAGAAAACCTAATACTGGATATGATTCTGGTATTAGGTTTTATAATAGAAAAAGCCATCGACTTGGTGGATTAATCATTTTTCTTTTATAGGTTTTCATTGAGAAAGATGATATCTATCTTTATTTGGATTCAAAAAATGCTAATTTAATTTTAACAAAAGGATTAGGTTAAAGAAGATTTTGAGTTTAGACATGACATATGTTTTAGTAAGAGAAGTATAGGATTTAGTTAATATAAAAAAAAAATAAGAATGCCAACCCTAGGAATTATTATAAGTGCATTACTATTATTCGGATGCCTTATATTATTTATAAGATTAACGATATTAGGTATGAATGAACAAGGAAAAACAGAGAAAAAAAATGTAGATTCTTTTTTATATGACCCGAGGATTGGTAGGTTCTTTGCTATCGACCCGCTGGCTTCAAAATATCCTTGGAACTCTTCTTATGCGTTTTCTGAGAATAGAGTAATGGACGGTATCGAACTTGAAGGTGCTGAACATTTGAACATGCATGTTTACAGAGTTTTTAAAGGAGCTGGAGGTAAATATGAAATGTTTAAAGAGCGAGAATATACGACAAGAAATTATCCTAATGCTGATTGGCCAGGTACCAAATCACAAGCTCAATACAATATTTATGGTACAGACGGAATGGTAAAGGCCATTTTTACGGGTGATAAATCACAATTGAACATGAATAAGGCTGGAATTAATCCCAAAGAGGTCGGTAAAAAGAGTAATTGGGGGAATTATATGAAAGCTATTAAAACTTTTAATCCAATTTATCCAGTACCTGATAAATCAATTGAGGGTTCTGGCAAATATGCAACAACGGTCAGCAATTATAAAACCGCAGTTATGGCACCTCTGGCACTTGAAAGTGTCGGAATACAAGCCGTGACAAATTTTCAAAAAGTTGAAAAGGTTGGAACGATTGTTTCTCTTGCTTTTGATGTGGATGAGATTGCTGGTGGAGGAGAAAATCATAGTTCGCTAATTGATAGCCAATTGGAGACGAAAGGACAGCAACAAGTATTTCACGCTGTTAAAGCTTTCGTTCGAGGTTTTGCACGATTCTTTTCTATTAATAGTTTAGGCAGTGCAAGTGGTGGTACAGAGGCTGTAAAAGGTTCTCTGAATGTTTTTAAAGGAACTACTGATGCTACTGGTGAGTTACAAAGTGTTAATAATGCTGAAAATAGAAAATAAAAATTAAAAAGATGAGATATACAACTTCCTATACCAACAGTTTAAATTTGTTTTGGATATTACTTTTCGGATTTTCTTCACCGTTTATAATATTTCCAGAACAAAATCAGATTTATTTAATTATTTATTTTGTAGTGCTTTTATATATAGCATATCTTTTTTCAGTACATTTTATATATCAAATTGAAATCATAGATAAACAGATTATTAAATCATATTTTTTAAGAAAAGAAAAGGAAATTATAAATATGCAACAGATTAAGTCAGTTTGTATTGCTCTACCTTCTTCTAGAGACCCTGGGGCTGTCGGTTTTACCTATTTAAATTCTTTAGATAAAGAGAAGAAAATTTGGTTTATGTGTTTGAATAGAGGTGATTTAAAACCGCTTTATGATTTTTTTATTGAGAATGAAGTGACTGTTGAAGTAGTTCCAAAAGAAAAATCGAATGATTTAATAAATTAAGATGATGTTAAAAATGGTTGAATTATTTTACTGCCCCGATGTGTTGAGTTATTCTGATTATTATCCTTTTGGAATGCAAGTGCCAACTAGACATGGACAAAGCGATAGCTATCGTTATGGGTTTCAAGGGCAGGAAAAGGACGATGAACTGAAAGGTGAAGGAAATTCATTGAATTATACCTTTAGGATACACGACCCGAGGATTGGTAGATTCTTCGCTATCGACCCACTAACAAAAAAATACCCATGGTATACTCCGTATAGTTTTAGCGGAAATAAGGTAATTCAATTTGTAGAATTAGAAGGTTTAGAAGAATCTGGAACAAATGCAGGAAGTGTTATTATGTCAATACTTTTTCCTTTACCTTCTAAAATTAAAAATAATCCTCAAAGATACCCTGGAGCACATGGATTAAGTTTTGCAGGGAAAAGTGCGGCTCTAGCTGTTTCTGCTCCGCCACTATTGGCGGGAGCCGCTTATGGAATTCCTCAAGTAGGAGTAGCTTATGAAGCTTATTCTACTTGGTATGGCACAACGGCAACAGCGGGTTATTTTGCAGGTGGTGTTGGAGGAACAGCCTCAGCAGCTATGCTTGATGCAGGTGGTTATTTTGGTGCTCCTTTACTTCATGCAACTGGAACAAAAGCAGTAATAAGTGGTCTTGCAGATGCTACTGGTCAAATTGCCTATAATGGGGGTTTTAGTAAATTTAACATCGCACAAACTGGTTTTGCAACAATTCTAGGAAATCCCTTGCTCTCTAATCTTGGACAATCCAATATAAGTTTTACAATGGAGAACGGATGGGATACAAACAATTTTGATTCAACTTTTTTTTCAACTTTTGTAGCTAATTTTGTAGGAGCTCAAATAGGAGCTAAATTCGAAACTTCTTCACAGATGTACAAACCTGCCAAAAATGTATTGGATTATACTGCTGGTAGTATCATAAGTACATCAACAATGAAACTAGGAACTGACTTGAAAAATTCTACTGATTCAGTATTAGACTTTAAAATTGATAAGTCATTTGATAGAAAAAAAACTAATTCTAAATTTTAATTTATATGACTACAAGCCAAAAAATATTGATTGTTTTAACCTGCTCAGCACTAGTTTTTGCCACGTTTTTATCTCAAAAATATCAAAAAGAAAAAAAATACATGATTGATAAATATAGATATATTACAGTTGCAAAAGTTTCAGAAATAAAGCCAGAGAAAAGTTTTACTGCGGCTGAATTTTATTATTATTATGATGGAATTAAATACGAATCATGGGAATCAATTCACAAATCAGGAAGTAAGTATTTGAATAGATATTATAGAGTTGATTTATCAAGTGTTGAACCTAAGTATTCTAAAATACATTTAGACCAAGAGGTCACGGATTCAACCGAGATTGCTAACGCTGGGTTTATATTAGGAGAACCTAAAGTACCTTTGATTATTCCGCCACATGATATGGAGGTAATTCAGCAACGATGAGCCTTGAAGAGCATTCGTTAAAACAAGAAGACCTAATACTAGATATGATTCGGGGATTTGGCTTTTATTGAATATAATTATTATGACTAGAACCCAAAAAACATTTGCTATTCTTTTTTGTTTAACATTTGCCTTCTTTATATATCTTTCAAATAGAAATGAAAGCAAGAATAATGAAATCATTAATAAAAATAAATTCACTACAATTGCCAAGGTATATGATATAAAATTGGGAAAAAGCTTTACCAAGGCTAGTTACCATTTCTTTCTAAATGATGTCCAATATTCATCGGAGGAGTATATTGACTATGATAGAAGAAATAGTATAAATAAGTACTATAGAGTTGATTTATCAAGTGTTGAACCCAAGTATTCTAAAATACATTTAGACCAAGAGGTCACGGATTCAACCGAGATTGTTAACGCTGGATTTAAGTATGAACCACCGCAAGCAGAATAAAATAAAGAACATCTATAAAAACGAGAAAACGCTGTAATTGACTCTTTCAGCTAACGGAAGAAAGTGGAAATTTGGATAAAAATATGGAAAAATCATTGATTTTCAGAACATAAAAAAAACATTAGTTCGAATTGAAAAAACATATAATAATGATGATGAAACTTAATTTATTAATAATTATTCTTTTTTTGGGTAAAACATCTTTTGATTGCGATAAGTTTAAAACTGGCAAGTTTGAAGTGGAGAGTAAATTTGGTGGTAAAGTTGTCATTCAACGAAACCATCGATTTCATACTGAAACACTCACTCGGAATGGAAACGTTGTTAGATATAAAATAAAATGGATCAGTGATTGTAGTTTTTTACTTTATGGTCGCCAATTATTAAAAGGAACTGAAGAAATTAATGACCCGAAAATTATTGAAGAATTTGCAAATGACACAATCTTCAATGAAATAATTAAAATTAATGGTAACGTATACACTACTAAATCTAAGCTTTATAAGTTTAAAAAATGGTATGAAAGTACAACAAGGAAAATTGAATAAATAACTAAAGCTACCCTGGAAGTTCAGACACTTATAGATACGGCTTGCAAGGTCAGGAAATGGATAATGAACTGAAAGGTGAAGGAAATTCATTGAATTATACCTTTAGAATGCATGACCCGAGGATTGGACGTTTCTTATCGTTAGACCCGTTAAGTCCACAATATCCTCATAACTCACCTTATGCATTTGCTGAAAATAGAGTTATTGATGGAATGGAATTGGAAGGATTGGAATTTTTAGGACATAATGAGTCTCGCATAAAAATGACCTATGGTGCTGCCATGATTAATGTTGATAACGTTAATGAAGCTTCTTATAATATGCTTCATACGAATGTTTATGATAGTTGGGATAGATTTTTATATAGATTTCCAAAACAAGACTTAATCTATTTGGGACGTTATATATATGAAGGAACTTCTGTAAAAGAAGATATTAAAATAGGGTTTGTAGAACAAGACTTAACTTTAGGAATTCTTGATGAAAGTGATGTTTTTGGAGGAAAGAATGAATCAATAAATCATGCTAATAAATATAACTTCAAAAGAAATATTGATACACAATTGAATTACTCTAATTCAGTAAAAGCAAATAAAGCTACTGTAGCAGTTGCAATAATATCAACAAGTTTAAAATGGTATAAAAATCATTTAATAACTCAAGATGCTAATTTGTTGGCTGAGCATCAGGATATATTAACAAAAAAGGTTTTGCCTGCTATAGAAAAGGCATTAAAATCTACTCAAAAAACATATATTCCTACAGGTATGAGAGATACAAAAAATCTGTCATTAATCGCCAACGTAATGTTATATGGGGGGGATGGTACTCCAGTATATACTAAAGAAATCGTAAAGGCAGGAATGGAGATTTATCACGATTTAACTAAGGAAGGGCAACAAGAAAAAAGAAAGATAGATGCAGCAGCGAAAAAGATTAAAATAAAAAGGAACAACACAAACTAAAAAAGATAATACTAATGTTAAATAATAAAAAACATATAATCAAATCTTTGAAATACTTAATTTTTGGTATTCTAATATTAACATCATCTTGCCAATCTAAAAAAGAAGTAATTTCTGAAAAAATTATAGGTAATTGGGCTATTGATGAGTTTGAAATTAATAATAAAGATTGTAAAAATGATTTACTAATAAATTATTTTAGTTTTCGCAAGGGATTTTTTTCAATCCCTGAAATCTATAAATATCCTGCAGAAGATGAAGAGGATAATACTAAATGGGACATACAAATTGATAGTATTGGAAAAATTAAGCTTATCTTGAATTGTGAGAATCCCATCTTTAAAAATTCTTACCAAGTCCGATTTTTTAAAAATTATGATAGGAGAAGCTTAGGAATTGAATTAAAATCCAATACAACTCGCATAGTTGGATATAAAGCTTTACAAAGTTTTGAATACAATGGAGTAGATTGGGAAAGGTAATATTAAAATAACTCGGCTAAAATTAGAAAAGGACAAAAAAATTAATGGAAAATACAAATACAGAAACTAGGATTAATATAAAGAAAGACAATAAAGCTATTTTAAAATTTGGTTTTGGATTTACAGCTTTTTTATCACTTGTAGCAACAGGAGGTTTTGCATTTATCGGCATTTTACAAATCAAAGAAGATATACTCTTTTCACTATTGTTTTTTGGATTGGCAATTCTCTTATATATAATTGCAAAGAAATATATAGCAAGCACATTCTATGATGAATATGTTATCGTAGATGAGACAATTTTAAAAGTTGTCTATAAAAGCTTGGGAAAATTTCAAGAAACTAGATTTGAACTTAAAGAAATAAGACATATTAAGTATGTAGGGGAAGAAAATTTCACCAAACATCCATTAGATAATGAAACGATGGATTATTTGGGATTTGGTGCGGCTGAAAAAGAAATGCAATATTTAATAAGTGAGGGAACTATAGAAATTAAAAGTGATGAAACTGAATTTAGATTTGGGAAAAATATCCCTTCTTGGGAAGCAGAAAGAGTTATTTCCGCTATTAAAGCGATAGTTAAATTATAAAAAAAATACTGGTATGGCTTCCTGGGTCAGGAAATGGATAATGAAATTAGAGGCGAAGGGAACTCAATAAGCTATACCTTTAGAATGCATGACACTAGAATTGGTAGGTTCTTTGCTATCGACCCGCTGGCTTCAAAATATCCTTGGAACTCTTCTTATGCGTTTTCTGAGAATAGAGTAATGGACGGTATCGAACTTGAAGGTGCTGAACATTTGAACATGCATGTTTACAGAGTTTTCAAAGGAGCTGGAGGTAAATATGAAATGTTTAAAGAGCGAGAATATACGACAAGAAATTATCCTAATGCTGATTGGCCAGGTACCAAATCACAAGCTCAATACAATATTTATGGTACAGACGGAATGGTAAAGGCCATTTTTACGGGTGATAAATCACAATTGAACATGAATAAAGCTGGGATTTACCCTAAAGAGGTTGGTAAAAAGAGTAATTGGGGGAATTATATGAAAGCTATTAAAACTTTTAATCCAATTTATCCAGTACCTGATAAATCAATTGAGGGGTCAGGTAAATACGCAACTACAGTCAGTAATTATAAAACAGGAGTTTTAGCTCCTTTAGCACTTGAGAGTATTTCAGTAAAAGCAGTAACAAATTTTGAACAAATTGAAAAAGTTGGTACAATTGTCTCTTTATTTTTAGATGCAGATGAACTCGCTGGTGGTGGAGAAAATAATAGTTCATTAATTGACAGTCAACTACAAACAAAGGGACAACAGCAATCTTTCCACTCGTTTAAAGCTTTTGTGCGTGGGTTTTCGAGATTTTTTTCAATAAAAAGTTTGGGTAGTGCAAGTGGAGGCACTGAGGCGGTAAAAGGCGCAATAGGTTCATTCAAAGGAACTACGGATGCTATTGGTGAGTTACAAAGTGTTAATAATGCTGAAGACAAAAAATAAAAGATGAGATATACAACTTCCTACACTAACAGTTTAAATTTATTTTGGATATTACTTATTGGTTTTTTCCTACCTTTTATTATATTTCCAGAGCTAAACAAAATATATTTAGCAATATACATTATTTTTGTTTTGTTTATTGGATACCTCTTTTCAATTCATCAGATATATGAAATTGAAATAATAGATACTCAAATTTTTAAATCAAATTTTTTGAAAGAAAAGAAAGAGGTTATAAATTTTGAGCAAATTAAAACGGTTTGTATCCTAATGCCTGGTTACAATAGAACAGCGTCGATAAGTATTGTTTATCTAAAAAAATTAAAAGAGGACAAAATTTGGTTTGCCTGTTTTGATAATAATGATTTAAAAAAGCTATATGAATTTTTTATAGAAAACGGATTAAATGTTGAAATTCTTCCAAAAGAAAAATCGAATGAATTATCAAATTGATTAGAGGTACAAATTTAATAGTTTGGTAATGTATCAGATTAGGTGTTTCAATAGGGTATTGTTATAAATAGATGAAGAACAATATAGAATTATGTTTTTAGAGGAAAGGATAGGCTTGAAAGCATATACAAATTTCCAAAAAATTGAAAAAGTTGGAACGATTGTTTCTCTTGCTTTTGATGTGGATGAGATTGCAGGTGGTGGAGAAAATAATAGTTCACTAATTGATAGCCAGCTGGATTCAAAGGAAAAGCAACAATCATTCCATGCGTTCAAGGCTGTAATTCGAGGGCTTTCAAGATTCTTTTCTATAAATAGTTTAGGAAGTGCAAGTGGAGGAACAGAAGCTGTAAAAAGCTCTTTTAATGTTGCTAAAGGGACTGCCGATTCCATTGGCGAGTTAGAAAGTGTTAATAATGCGGAAGATAGAAATTAATATTATGAGATATACAACTTCTTACACCAACAGCTTAAATTTGTTTTACATATTACTTTGCGGAGGTTTTGCACCTTTCATATTATTTACAAGGCCAAATCAGATTTATTTGCTTATATATTTTGTAATCCTATTGTATGTAGCCTATCTTTTTTCTGTAAACTTTATATATCAAATTGAAATCATAGATAAACAGATTATTAAATCATATTTTTTAAGAAAAGAAAAGGAAATTATAAATATGCAACAGATTAAGTCAGTTTGTATTGCTTTACCTTCTTCTAGAGACCCTGGGGCTGTCGGTATTACCTATTTAAATTCTTTAGATAAAGAGAAGAAAATTTGGTTTATGTGTTTGAATAGAGGTGATTTAAAACCGCTTTATGATTTTTTTATTGAGAATGAAGTGACTGTTGAAGTAGTTCCAAAAGAAAAATCGAATGATTTAATAAATTAAGATGATGTTAAAAATGGTTGAATTATTTTATTGCCCCGATGTGTTGAGTTATTCTGATTATTATCCTTTTGGTATGCTTGTTCCTACCAGACATGGTAGTTCAGATTCGTACAGATACGGGTTTCAAGGGCAGGAAAAGGACGATGAACTGAAAGGTGAAGGAAATTCATTGAATTATACCCTGGACCTATCAAAGAACAAGGAGGAAAAGTAGGAATGAAAAGTATTATGGAAATAAGAAATTCACTTTTGAAATGGGCAAAAAACCAAGGATTTAAGACCGCTGATTTTAAAGGATTTAGAATAGATGGGTCGGCAGCAAAACCAGAAACTACTCAAGGAGAAAATAAAGTTTATGATTTATCAAAATATTAATGAAAAGAGAAGAATTTGAGGAAATAATAAAAGCTTTAAAAGAAAAAAAGCAGAGTTATATTGACGTTATATATGATTTAAAATCCTTATATTATTTAAATGTCAATCAAGCTTCTGCTGTATTATCAGGATTGTATAATTTAAAAATAAGTGAGTCTAGAAAATATATTTTATACTCTAAATTATGGTTAGATGATCTTGATAACATGAAAGAAAGTACGAAAGCATTTATTGAACAAAGTAAGGGGCTTTATAATCTTGATAAAGAGGATGAATAATGCATTGTCCGCTCTACGAAGTGTAGCTGTGCTGTGCGAATGTCTCCTGACCCTGCTGTTTTCGGAGAGACATTCACTTGGACTCCTAATGATCTTATTAGCGGCAAAGTTCCTCAAGTGCCAGATTCATTAAATAAATGGTCGGCACAGGCTGGTTCTGCAATATTCAGCAACCGTTTTGGGAAGGCAACAGATAATTATTTTTCAGGAGAAAGTTTTGGAGGAAAAGTTATTGGGGAATATTTTAAAGTATTGATAACAACAGGAACAAATGCAATTCCGCAAGAAGTAGAGTAGTTATGAAGGCAAATTTTAAATCGATATTAGTTCTTAGCCCTTTGATTTTTATTTTCGTGTTTGGGTTTATAAGAGGTTGTTGGGTTGAAACAAAACCTAGAGATGCATCTGGTTGGAGACATACTGGTGGAGCGTCTTTTAATGCAACACTTATTGGGGTACCTGGTGGTGCTTCTGTAGGACTTGCTACTTCAGGAGAATATATAGGAGGTTATTTTTCCTTTGGTTTAGGTGCGGGTCTTCTCCCTGTTTCTGTAGACTATGCTTATAGTAATACTGAAATAAAACCTATTTCAAATTTAGCTAAGTATACTACTTTGTTGCAAAGTGCTAGGGAATCCTTATCAGGTCAGATTAAAAGTGCAAAGGAGACATTAACTAGTGTACAAAAAGATAAAAAAGAGGCTCTTTCCAATATAAAAGATGCAAAAGAAAAAATTTCTAAGTTTAAAACTTCAGATTATTACAAAGGTCAAAATGGAGAGCTTCATAAGAAATGGGCTATAGAGCAATATAACGAGGGTAAAAAAGATTTAAAAAATGCTAATGCAAATATCACAGCAACGCAAGGAAATATTAAAACTATGGAAACAACAGTTCAAATGATTGATAAAAAATTGGATAAATGATGAATATACGTAATTTATATATTAGTTTTTTAAGTGTAACAATCATTACAGGACTTCTGATTATTCTGAAAGTGCCATATTTCAATTTTTTATCTTTAATTTATGGATTTATTTTATATCCCTTCTATATTACTAAACTTCTAAATTTAGCTTTTAAAATGTCATCTCATGTTAAAAAAAAACATCCTGAATTCTATGAAAAGCATAAAACATTTACAAGTTCTTTTGAAGGAAAAATGATTTCACTTGATAAAAGTGATGTTTTAAAACTAAACGATAAACTACTTCTTGAGTATCATTATGAAACTAAAAAATTAATAGCGTTGTTGTTTTACATTTTTCTATCTATATTTATGCTTACTATTTTAATAATAGTAATTAAATAATAATAGTAATTTTTTACATTTTAAAGTTATAAAATAAAATCTAGCTCTTCGAAGAGCCTGCTCTTCAAAGAATTCTAATGAATAAATAAATTTGTTGTGTACAGCTGTGCGAACGCTATGACTTATACGCTTGGACAGAGTGCTAAAGGGTCAACAGTTACAAAAGTATCCCAAACAACTGCTTATGGGGTTAACGCAACTCATTACTTTTACAAGGCAAAAAAATCATACAATAGTCCCTCAAATAAAGATTGTAGTACTTGTATAGAAGAAATAAAATTAGAAAGACCTAAATTAACAAGTAAGAAAAAATCATGATTAAAATATTTGTGACACTGTTTATTAGTTTGAGTATTAGCATAGGTTTTTCTCAAGGTAAAAATATTGGCTTGGAAAAAATGCTACTTGAACACGGGTTGACCGATTATGGTTACGGATTGACTAAATTAGATAAAAGAAATGATTCTATTTTTGATTATCACAGAATAGGTAAGTCTAATATAAGATTTAAAGAATTAAAAAATATTTCTTATTGTCTTAGAATGAATAATTTAAGTACGGTAAAAATAAAGAAGACAAAAAAATTCATATCAGATATTTCAATAAGCACATATAATTATAAACTAACTTCTGACTATTTAGAGACGTTTGATAGTGTTTCAAAAGGATATTACTTTCAATTACTTGGGAGTGATTATTATTTATTATATTTAAGTAATTCTAGAGATATTAATATAAGAAATCAAATTTTAGGAATTTTGATAAATATTCGGGAAAATAAAGTAGTTCCTTTTCCTGAGCTTCAAAGTAGCGATAGTTTACTTCCATTAACTGATTTCAATTGTGGCCAGAATTTATACTATATATCATATAATCCCTCGTTCAAAAATACTGTAGATATTTATGCTTTAAAAAATAATATCTTTGAAAAAGAATCAACAATCAACTTATTAAATTTTGATGGATATGCTTGGACAATTAATTACGATGATATATTAAAAAATGATACCAGTTCTTCAAAGAGTTCTAAAGAATAAATAAATTTGTCGTGTGTGCTGTGCGAATGTCTTCTGACCCCAGCTCTTCGAAGAGTTCTAGTTAAAGAATAAATTTATTGTGTGTGCTGTGCGAATGTCTCCTGACTTCACCGCTCCCGCACGAATCCCTATAGAGTAGATAGCGGTCAGGAACCGGAGGATATCAAAACCAATTATTTTGGTTTTGATGAAGGAAAAGGTACGGCAACTACTTCTACAACAGGGGAAAAAGCGACATTAAGGAGTGATATTTTTTCGCAAAGTTATTGTGGCAAAAGAGCTGATGATAGCGATGGCGACGGACTTTTAGACATTAATGACAATTGCCCTTATGTATTTAACCCATTGCAGGAAGACACTGATAAAGACGGAAGAGGCGATGCCTGTGATAATTGTAAATATATTCCTAACTTTGACCAGCTTGACAGCGATGGAGATGGGGTAGGAGACAGTTGCGATAATTGCAAATTCACCGCAAATTTTGACCAGATCGATACAGATGGTGACGGTATAGGCGATGTATGCGATAATTGCCCCACAATCCCTAACCCATTGCAGGAAGACGCTAATGCTAATGGTGTAGGTGATGTCTGCGAAGGACTGGCTCAAGGAGAAGGAAAAGCAACTATAGTTGGAGCGCCTATTACAGCTTACCGTTTTGTAGGAGACAAACAATATGAGTTGTCGAATCATTTAGGGAATGTGCTTTCTGTAATTACTGATAGAAAATTGTTAAGTGGAAGTATTTTCATGCCAGAAGAGGATATTACTTATTCTAGTTTTTAGAATCAGCAATATTTATGCTTAATTTTTGTTACTCTACAGGTTTTAGTATTGATCCTTTTTTTTTTCTCATAGCGAAAAGCTATAAAAAATAAAAACCCTGCAGATCTAATGATTTGCAGGGCTACTAATTTTTAAGGCCTTTTCAATAAGTCTATACATACTAAACTTTTAAGCCTTCAGCGGAGGAAGAGGGATTCGAACCCCCGGACCTGTTACAGTCAACAGTTTTCAAGACTGCCGCATTCGACCGCTCTGCCATTCCTCCAGTAAGACGCAATCATTTTCTCATTGCGGGTGCAAATATAGAATGTTTTTTTTTATGCTGAAAATTTTTTAATGTTATTTATCAATAAAAAATATCCTTCGGAGGCTAAAGCGTCCAGACACGGAATATTATAAAAAGCGCCTAGAAATTTCTGATGAAATGGGAATTCTTATTTGTAAAAAAGTTTGTATTCCAGCCATCTGCTATTTAGGGAAATCTTACTTTTTTGGGTTAAAAGAAATTACAGCCACATTATTGCAATTGTCTTCCGTTAAGGCCGCAGCTTTAAGCCCTTTTGGAGTGATAGTGCTCCGGTCAGTCATTTCATCTAATAGAATCATACCCTGATTATACAGCAGAATCAAGTTTTCTAAAATAATTGACTGCAGGACCTGTTCGTCTGGTCTTTCATCTGCCAGTTTATCAAAAAAAATCGAAAGCAAAAATCTTTCTGAATAATTATAAGTCTAATTGTGTCCGCACTGCAATTCGAACCACAATCTGGAAGAGTTTGATTTTAATGAATTAAGTACCATGTGAAGAGTTGCACGCCACGATTCTGCCAGAAAACTTAGACTGGTGAAATATCATTAAAAAGGAACTTAGCTTTTTAGCGCAAAATTTGAGGAAACTCCAATGCATCGGTAACTAAATAATTATCAGGAATGATTGGAGATAACCTAAAGATAAACACTTTCAAGTTCTTAATTTATATTTTTTTACTGAAACACTCAGATTTAATTCTCGCATATAGATAAGCACTGTATTAGAAGATAACTGGTATCCCGATTTGTGAAGCTCTGCTGTTATGCGCCTAGATCCATAACGCTTTTGAGATGATATAAATATCGTTGCTATTTCTTGCTTAACCATCATTTTCCATTTTTGTCTTTCAGAAACATATTCATTTTTCCATTTGTTGTAGCTTCCTAAGTTTACACCAAGAATTTTACACATCATATAACTTGAATAACTTTGTTCATTTTTAGCTATATATTCAAATATAAAAGGAGGTCCTTTTTGAAGGTAGTCTGCTGCTCCTTTAATAATTTTAAATTCAATATCTAACTTTCTAATTTTTATTTCAAGATCATATATTTTTTTTTCCTGGAGAGTTAACTCTGTTTTTCCTAAAATAGAGAAATTTTCTTCGCCGTTTATAATATAGTTTTTTCTCCAGTGCAACAACGAGGCGCATGTTATGTTGAATTTTCGAGCTACGTCTTCTAGTTTCACTTTTTCAAAGCTTAGCTTAACGACTTTGAGTTTGAAATCACGGTGGTAATCTTTTTTATTTGCTTTCATAAATGTAAGTAACCATTTTATCTTTTGACATTATATCTCTGCATTGAACTCTTCAATTGTCTTATATTTAAGTGCTGAATGTCTCCTTTTTTTGTTGTACCAGTTTTCTATATACTCAAATATCTCTGCTCTCATCTCTTTTGGAGTTAATAATGTTTTCTGACTGTATATTAGTTCTCTTTTTAATGAATTAAAAAAGCTTTCTGAAACAGCATTATCGATGCTGTTTGCTTTGCGGCTCATACTTCGGGTACACTTATAGCCATCTAGAATATTGGTAAAGACTTTGTTGGCATACTGTACACCTCTGTCAGAGTGAAATAGTAATCCATCTAAAATTTTACGGTTACTTACGGCCATATTCCAGGCAGGAATAATAGTTGTTACAGTAGAAAGACCGGAACTCAAATTCCAGCCTACTATTTTTCGATCATATAGGTCTATAATAACAGTTAGATATAAAAATCTTTTATCAATCTGTATATAGGTAATATCCGAAACCCATACCTTAGAAGGTCTGTCCACTTTAAATTGTCTGTTTAAGACATTTGGCGAGGTATAGAGATTATGTTTAGAGTCTGTTGTTACTTTAAATCTCTTTTTCACTTTACTTCGCAGTCCAAGCTGTTTCATCCAAAATGATACCTGTGTATCTGAGATCTGATATCCCCTGCGATGAAGCTCTCTCGTGATTAATATACTTCCGTGGTGTTGTTTAAATTCGAAAAACACGGAAACTATTTCTTTTTTAAGAAGATGTACTCGAGTTTCCCTTTTTGTAAAAGGTTGTTGTGTCCATGAGTAATATGTTGATGTAGAAGCACCAAGAACCTCACACATTTTACTTATCAAATATTTTTTTCTGTTTTTATAGATAAAATTATAAAGTTCCTGCTTCCCTTGATGTATATATTGACTGCCTTTTTTCAGTATTTCTAAACGTAGCTGTGATTCAGTAAGTTTGTTTTCTAATTCGAAGATTTTTGAATTTATGTGATACATCCTTTTGTGGCCTCTGCCGGGGAAACTCCCTTTTCGAAACGTCTTATATATACAGCGCCATTTAGAAAGCATTTTAGGGGTGATGTCAAGTTCTTTTGCAGTTTCCAGAACTGTTTCTCTTTTATGACTTAATAGAACAGCATTCTCTTTAAAAATAGGATCGTAATATCTAACATTTCCTTCCATACTGAACTTATATTAATCAGCTATCGCTGAAATTACTTTAAAGTATTGATTCAGTACAATTTAAGGTTTTTCCTTTACAAGTTTGACGAAAATACCTAAACATTGTAACTTATTTTAATGGTTTTAATTCAATCTGCCCACAATCCAACGCTGGGTTTATAAGTTTATACCTTTGTTTGAGGCAGAGATGAAGAAGAGAAAAGGCAGAGTGGGTACGAGTTGGAGAATGGATGAGAGGAATATTAAAGTAAAAGGTATTTGGTTTTATTTATATAGAGCAGTAGATAAATTAGGCAATACAGCAGACTTTCTTTTGACCAGAAAAAGACAGAGAATGAGCGCTCAGTCTTTTCTAATTAAAGCAATTAGTAATAACTGCCGGCCAAGAGTAATAAATATTGATAAAAGTGGAGCTATAAAGTATATAACAAACGTTCGTTCCCAAAGATTGAAATCCGGCAGTGTAAACATCTCAACAATATTGTCGAACAGGATCATCGTTTTATCAAGTGGCGCATACAAAACGGATTGGGTTTTAAAAGTTTTGAATCGGCCAGACGAACTTTAAGCGGAATTGAAGTTGTACATATGCTGAGAAAGAATCAAATGTTTGGACCAGGAATAGCTATGTTTAAATCATTCTGTAAATTGGCGTGCTGACTTTTAAATTACTTAAATTCTTATATTTGATTCTGACAGATGCGACAGAACCTTTTTAAAGTCAACTTAAAAAGAATACTCAAATTAATATAAGAAATTATAAAATAAATACGCTTACACAAAACACCCTCTACAAGTCAAAAACAGACTCATATAAATGTAAATAAGAAAACAGTTATAAAACGAAAAAAGCTTACAACAGATATTTTTAAATCCTGTTATAAGCGTTTTTTTGTTGTCCAAAAAATAAACCCGATCAAAACAAGGATCTTTTTCATTGCCCTTGATTTCTCTGAAGCTTTTTTCGTTTTTAAATTTATTTTCAAACCTTTATGTACCGTATGTACTTAAACTGTAAGAAAAAATTAAAAATATAATTTAGCTATAGCATCTACCTCAAATGAATTATTCTGTTTTGTGAGTTAAAAGATACCTCGATAGAATCCTTAAATTTTCGTTTTACAACCAAACCATCTACAGGATCGTTTAATTTGAGTTTATGCAGTTTTGAATCTATTTTTAGCAAAAACAATTCCTGGTCTTTAGACTTTAAATATCCAAAATATTTTAATGTAGGCCAATTAACGTTTGCAATTGGTTTTTTAGGTACTATTACAGGCACTTTTTTTATCGGGTTATGATAAGGAACCAATTTTACCGGGGCTGCTTGTTCCTGAAGTTCCTTGTTTAAAAACGGATCTCTATTTATTTTTTTTAACTCAAATGTATCTTTATCGATTCTTTTAAGAGATACATTTTTTGTCTGCATTTCAGTATTTGCAATAATGGTGTTATCGCCAAAGTAGCGATTAATAGTCTTAAAACCTACGGTTCCCCATAGGCCTAAAACTACGATAATTAGAATTATATTGATCTTTTTTTTTGCCATTATTAATTTACTGTAAACTTGTATCCTGTGCTATTAGTTCCAATATTTCCAGCTCCATCAATAGCTCTAATTCTCCAGTAGTATACTCCTGTCGTTGTAGATGTATATTGTAGTGTTGTTGTATTGCTGTTAATTGTTTGAACAATAGAATTAAAAGTAACATCGCTGGCAAATTCGACTACATATGAAATTGGAGATTTTGCGAGTCCAACATCCGCTGGTATGCTCCACGTATACGTTACTGCCGTATTAACTGTTTGATTCGAATTGTCTGCCGGAAGCGTGTTTTTGGGCTGATTGGGTGGAGTCGTGTCAATATTAAATTTTCTGGATGAATATTGTTTTGTTTCACTATCTGTATTTTTTGCTTTTATTCTCCATTCATAATTTCCATCAGCTAATGTTGGCTTGTCAAGCATTACAGAGTTGTCTGTTAAATCACTTTTAGAAAAAACTTCTTCTCCGGTTGCCGTATTAATAACTTTTGCGCTATAACTTGTTGCTTTATTCAGTTTTTCCCAATTTAGTGTTACATTGACAAATTTTACATACTTATCATTATCAGGGCTTGATAATACAACTTGCTGATTGGTTAAATCATCGGGGATAATGGTCGAAAAACCAGAAGGGAAGGAGTAGGTCGATTGATAAGCATAGTTTTCTGCACGTACACGCCAAAGATAATTTCCTGCATTTAGCGGAAGCGTTAAACTTGCTTTTGTAGTCAATGAATCCAGTAATAATACCTGATCATTTGTAAAAACCTGAACACGGTATTTGTCTGCACCTTTTAGGTTATTCCATTTAAAACTGACTACATTGCTTTCAATTTTAGCATCTTTTGCCGGCGAAATAATTTGTACAATATCATTTGTAATATCTTCTTCGAGAATATCTTCGCATGAATAAGTTAATATAGCCAGGCTTATTAGTATAATTTTATTTATTGTTTTCATAGTTTTGAAAAATCATTTTTAAATGTAAAACTTCGGATTTATTGTTCTTTTTTGTGGTATAAAAATTCTGACTTACCATTCGCGAAAAATCAAATTTTTTCTCAAAATTATAGGCCAGTTCTAATAGTTGATTCGCGTTTCCGGTAACATCCAGCTGATTTGTAATAATATGATAATCATCTTCAGGAAAATCATGAATGGGTTTTAAATCACTTATAGATATGTTGCTTGAATTTGTAGCTGCAAAACTTACAATACCTTGTTGTACCATCTCTTTTGTAACGCCTTCTTTGCCTGTAATTTTATCTAAGTAAGCGATGTCATTGGTTAATGTTCCAGTGTTTTTAGATTTTTTATTAATGTCATCTGCCTTTTTTGATAGCATTTTATATTCTGAAATAACTTCAAATAAAGTATGAAATGATCTTTTGTATGCTGTGATCGATAGCATAAAAAAGAGTATTATCAAGGCATAAAACTTTTGTTTATAGGAATAGTTTTCAAACATTTTTAAGAATTATTTTTATTTCGAATATTGATTTGTTTTTTTTATCCTTTTTCAAACTAATGATTTCAAAGCGTTGTAACCAATTCATTTTTTTTAAATTCTCTAACCACACATTAAATGCTGATTCCTGAAATGTTTCGCCTTTTATAATGATTGTACCATTATTAAATAATGCTTTTTTATTCTCTTTGTATTCTTCTTTTAGTGGGATAATATTTAATTCGTTTAAAGAAACACCACCCGGAATTGTTCTGATAATTTCATAACCATAAAAAGAAAGAAATTTAGAAGACAAAACGCCGGATTCTTTTAAAAGGCTTAGTTTTTTTTCTTTTTGAGCTTCCAGATCTAATATCAGTTGATAAGACTGATTGGAATAAACCGTTTGAAGATTTAGTTCAGAATTTTTAGTTCCGTAATACTGAATCAAAAAATAACTGATTAGTAATGATCCCAGAAAACTACAAAGAATAGCGATTCCAAGGATATTGAATGCTTTTTTATAAATTAATTCTTCATTATTTAAACTGCTATTTATAGTTTTTGAAACTTCTCTCTGCTTTACAAAAAAGTGAATAATAGCTCCATATAGCGGTAGAAAAGTGTTAGAAATGGTTTCTTCTCCAATTTGGTAATTAACGGCTTTTTCACCTTCATTTTGTTTAGAAAAACCAATTAGTTTCTCATTTTCAAACTCTAACTTTAAATCAGTCGAAAGTAAAATTCCTTTCTTTAAAACATTATTTAATAAAGCGGCTAAAAATGATCCAATATATACGTCGATAACCTGAAAGCCGCTTTTTTGAAATTTCGTAATTGTTTCTTCGACAATGTTTTTTCTGCAAAAACTGATAAAATTTGATTTTGTACCTTTTATATCCGTATAATAAATGGCATTATAATCGATATTTTTTTGCCAGTTTACATCTGTTTCATTTTCAAAATCAATTTCTTTATTCAAAACCCCTTTTCCTTCTACAACGATCAAGAGCGGCAGTTTTTTGTCTGCTGTTTTTGTTAAGGCTTCAAAATTTTCAAAAGTTTGTTTTGACACAATAGAAATCTTATTTGCCTTCTTTTTAATAGTAAGCAAATTATAGATTTCGTAATCTTCCTTCTTGATTACGCCAACAACGTTTAAGTCGTTTATTTTTATGAATTTAGATAAAGTGGTAAACATCCTTAATAAATAACGGTTGGTTTAATAAAAATATGAAGTTTAGAATCACTTTTTCCTTTTTTTCTACTACTAAAAAACCATTTAATAATTGGGATTCTAGATATCAACGGAGTTCCTGTTCCGGAGTTTTCTTTTTTCAATTCATCCAGACCGCCAAGCAATATCATTTCGCCATTTTTGACTCTTACTAAAGATTCAAATTTTTGAGTTGCTTTTCCCGGAGGTGCCCCTTCACCAATTCTTGCCAGGAAAGAACTTTTTTCTACAGCAATAGTCAATGTTACATTTTCGTCTGTAGAAACATATGGTTTTATCGATACGCTTAAATTGGCATCGGTTGATTTCCAGGTTCCGGAGTTCAAAATATCATTACCAATACTATTGTTGATTAATCGGTTATTTTGCTCGAAATAGTAGCTCGTTTCTCCAATAGATAATTTAGCTTCATGCCCGCTTATAGTGGCGATTTTTGGAGTAGATTCTATTTTTAATACCGAATTGTTTTCGAGAAGTTTAAGGTTGAGGTAAAAAGATTCGGTTACTTTTCCTAGTTTAAAAAGACCAAAACCATTAAAAGCATTTATCAAGCTATTTACCGAGGATCCGTTGAGGGTTACATCAGGGCTAGGGAACAAAACACCAGTCGTTTTAACAGCATTTAGTTTGTCTAATCCCGCTTTCATTCCGGTTTGTATATCGTAGGATTTGTTGTATTGCACAATTATAACCTCAATTTGTACCATGGGCACAACTTTGTCAATTTGTTTGATATAAATTTTCAGCTCTTCGAGAATAGATCTTGATCCGGAAACGATTAATCCGTTTAATTCTATAAATTCTTTTATTTCTAATTTTTCAGA
The DNA here is from genome assembly GCF_044007335.1 of Flavobacterium sp. FlaQc-48. Classification (NCBI taxonomy): domain Bacteria; kingdom Pseudomonadati; phylum Bacteroidota; class Flavobacteriia; order Flavobacteriales; family Flavobacteriaceae; genus Flavobacterium; species Flavobacterium sp. FlaQc-48. The sequence continues at coordinate 60,179 of NZ_JBIPCR010000028.1, forward strand.
AAAAACCTTTGGTAATGTAGTAATAACAGACTCTATAGATCTGTTTTCTAATTGAATCATTTCGGTTACTCTTAATCCTTCAGTAGCTTCTTCACCAATGAGATAGAAATTATCCTGTTTTTTATAGGTATATTTTTTTCCTTTAAAGATGTTTGCCAAAAGCTCATCAAAAGTAATACTGTCAGCAGAAAGTGTTGTTTTTTCGTTTTCGGGCTTGTTGTATAAAAAGTAATTAATATGTAGTTTTTCTGCAGCTTCAGTCAATAAATCAGATGCATCTGCGATATAAGCGTTTACTTGCAAAAATCCTTGTTTATTTACATTTACTTCATAAAATCCCGGAACTCCAAGACTTACTCTTGGCTGTTTCGCTTTCGGGCCAGCTGCTAAAGCGCTTGTATTTTGAGCAGTGTTTTTTTGCAGGAAATAGACATCGTTATCATCTTTTATGGCACTCAGGTCATTTGATTTAGCCATCATTTCGATTACCTGATTAAAAGGACGATTTAAGATATAAGAAGATATTTTTATGTTTTTTACGTCTTGTGCTAAAACTAAATTTTTCCCGGATTTGTCAATAATCGCTTTTGCAACAGCTGATAAAGTATCGTTTTCAAGCCTTACAGAGAGAAAATCATTTTGCGAATTATAAGTTACATCGATTATTTTGGGCTGTTTTTTTTCGACTACGGCTATGACTTTTCTTTTTTTGAAAACGATAATATTACTCATAAACGAGACATCAAGATCATATTTTTGCGTCAGGTGTATAAAGACATCTTTTACCGTTACGTCAAAAAAGTTATTGGCTACCGGTTGATTCAATTCAGTATCAACATCGACATTTAATTGATGTTCTTCGGCTATTGAGGCAATAAAATCGTGAAGTGTAAGTCCAGAAACATCTATTTTAATAGTTTCATTTAAACCTTTCTTTTGTATGGCAAATTCGTCAAACTTTCGCCCCAGTTCGACAATGTCTTGCTGAGCGAAAATAATATTTGAGAAAAATAACGCAGCTAGTGCGAATACTATCTGTTTAAGCATTTGTTTATATGTTTATTAAAATTGAATATATTTCTTCTAGGGAGGTTTCTCCTTGGGCTAAAATTTCAAATGCTTTTTCAGGCAGTGATTTATAGTTATTGTCATTATTGTATAGTTTGGTAATCGTATTATTTTTGATAGACTCTGCAATAGAGTGATCTATATTTAAAATTTCATAAATTGCTGTTCTTCCTTTATATCCGGTGTGAAAGCATTTATTGCATCCCACAGGTTTGTAATAAGAGGAGATCTCGAAAGGAAATTTAAAATTGAGCGGAAAATCTTTTGGGTTATTAACAGTCTCTTTTTTACAGTTGGCACAAAGTTTTCGAACCAGTCTTTGTGCAACAGATAAATTTAAGGTTTCGGCAATTAGATACGATGGAACTCCCATATCTATTAACCTCGAAATAGTTCCTATTGCTGAATTGGTGTGTATGGTTGATAAAACCAAATGTCCTGTTAGTGAGGCACGTATTGCCATTAAAGCGGTTTCTGAATCACGAATTTCTCCTAACATAATAACATCAGGGTCCTGACGTAAAAAAGATTTTAGGGCAGATGAAAATGTTAGGCCAATATCTTCCTTTAATTGTACCTGATTAATTCCTTTTAAGGTATATTCTATTGGGTCTTCAACTGTTACAATATTTCTACGGCTATCATTTAACAATCTTAATGTAGCGTAAAGTGTTGTTGTTTTTCCTGAACCTGTCGGACCGCTTATTAATATAATTCCGTTTGGTTTTTTTACCGCTTCAAGATAACTTTCAAGCTCTTCTTTTTGCAAACCTAAAGTACTTAAATCTATGTTTGAAGCATCCTGACCTAAAAGACGCATTACTATTTTTTCGCCAAACAATGTTGGCAGGATCGAAACCCTGATGTCAAATGATTCGTTGGTAATTCGCCCGTCCTGCGGAAGCCTTTTTTCAGTAATATTAAGTTTGGCTTTGATCTTGACTTTATTGACTAATTCGAGATAATTATCACGCTCTATTTTGTAGCGCTCAATGAGTTGACCGTCAATTCTAAAACGAATGCGCGAGGAATCCTCGTAAACTTCAAAATGAATATCACTGCATTTTAAAGATTTTGCTTCGGTCAATAAATTTTCAAGAAAATCACCTTTGTCAACATTCAGGGATTTATTAGAGGTTAATGCTCTTTCTTTTCTATAATAAATAGATAAAGCTTTCTCTATTTCTGAGGCATTGACTGGATGAAATATGATATTTTTTCCTAAAAATAATTCCAGCTCATCTCGTGTATCTTCATTGTTATTAGAATCATCGACATATAATTCTAATGTGTTTTCTTGTAGTGATTTAGGTAATATTCGATACTGATTGGCTAAATCATTCGAAACAGTATGTTGTATTTCCGGAAAAATTTCAATGTCCTGTATCATTATAATAATGTGATTTTTTGAAAGGTTAAGAAATGCTCTTTCAGTAATACAATGATTAAAAACAAAGCCGAAAATCCTGCTAAAGGAACTGTGTCTTCTTTAATAAACTTCTTTAACCCAAATTGCAGTAAAATTGCAAATAGAAGTGATAATATAAAAAACAGGATATAGTTTTTTAATATAAAAAGCGGAGCAATAGAAATGTAAAATAGCAAATCGCCCAGTCCGAAATAATTAAGAAAAGGGTTTAAGAATTTTTTAGATTTCAAACTCATGTAAAGTGTTAGAATGCCTAAAGTGATTAAGAAGAAAATTGTATTATAAAGTACAACCTCGGCCAAATCATATTTTTTTACAGGAATTATATAGAAACAAATAGTAAAAATAACAAGAGGTAAAACCAAATGTATTTTTCTGTATTTCCAATCCTGAATAAAAAGGATAATTAAACAAAATAACAAAATTGCAGGTGATATTTTCAATTTACTCTTTTGTTACTTCTGTTAGTATTTTTTTACTATCAATTTCCCAAGTGTTAAAGCTTCCATCACCATCTAAGTCTGATGTGGCAGTTGCTCTCGCCGAAAAAGAATCATTTGAGGCATCGATTATCTCAATTTTATAAACTGCCTGACCACCTTCGTCTACTGTTTTTTCTTGTTCAAAACCAATTTCTTCCAGACTGCCCGAATATTTTGAATGTCTGTAGAAATAACTTTTTTCAAGACCATAAACCTGATTTAGCATAGCCTGAGCTTCGATAGCTTTTGCCTGACCAATTACTGAGGTTTGGTTGGGCAATACCATTAATAATAATATGCCAATGATGCATAATACGATTAAAATCTCTGTTAAAGAATAGGCTTTAACTTGTAAGTTTTTATTTAGCTTGTGGTATTTTTGAATCATATTTAACATTTATTTGTTTTTATTTTGTTAAAATGTGCTAGCGAATTCGTGCAAAAGCACAAACGGAACTAACATTACTATTACTTATTTATAATTTTACTTAAATCAAACATTGGGGCGTACATTGAGACCATAATTACGCCTACAATGGCTCCAATTAGGATAATAATCATAGGTTCTAAAATGACACCAATCATCTTGGTCTGGTGGCTTATCTCTTCATTATATTGTTCTGTTAATCTTTCGAACATGGTTTCCAGTTGGTTAACTTGTTCAGCGACTTCTACC